>NZ_JBEAFZ010000040.1:0-10459 GCF_040062415.1 Klebsiella sp. GG_Kp173 | reverse complement strand
AACACAACCCGCTACGGGGGAGACTTACCCGAAATCTGATTTATTCAACAAAGCCAGGATACGCTCAAACACTCGGTCAAGGGTTTCAGTCGTACTGCACTTTCTGAACTTCAGGAGATAGGTTTCTCTCAGGCTACTGTGCGCATTTGGGCTTTTCAACAACGACGCTCCGGGGCATGTTCAAAAACACTGGCTATTTTCGAAAACAGTAAACGAAGTTCCACGCACAGGCAAGAGAAGCCATTTGATTAATTCACGTTCTGCCTGGATTTGAAAAAAAACAATGTTACTATACTGGTTATAAAAACAGTGTGCGCCGGGAGACCGGTAGAGATCAAGGGGTGAAAGTCCCCGACCATTGAAGGACCAGCAATCCACAAGGTCCCCGAGTCATGCGTTGCATACCGCGAGGTATGGGGCGAAGCGTTGACAGGGGTGTTGACAGGCCAGCCATTGAGCCACGAAATCTATATTAAATTACCGGGTGCCGACGTTGTACTGTTAACGGAAGGCAACATCATAGGGTGCGATACTGCGAGTGCCACATGGACCCGGCGGGGTCTGAGACCCTGGCATGTCAATACGATCTCTACGCGGGAACCGGGAGATCTCCCCCTCTGACCATCTGCCAGTGTCGGAGATGGCCCGCACCGGGAAGACGAGGAGTCATAGCCGGTGATGTACGGAGAGGAGAAGTCGGACTCGCTCATAGTAGCGGCGAAGCAGGCGAACAACCCGAAAGGAGCGGAGTCAGTGGAGCGAAGGAGCGGGGCCAAGGGGAATGCGGAACAGCCACACATGCGCCGGACACAGAGCCGGGAAAGCATGTCACAGAGGCTGTCACGCGTGCGGGAAGCTGCGAAGCAGCGGAAGAAAGAACGGTTTACAGCATTGTTCCACCTGCTGACAGTCGAAGCACTGGAAGCCGCATTCCTCTCCCTGAGCAGGAAAGCGGCCGCCGGAGTGGATGGCATCAGGTGGATGGACTACGCCGGAAACATGAAGAACAACATAACAGATCTGCACCGGAGGCTACATCAGGGCAGCTACAGGGCGCAGCCCGGCAGGCGTCACTACATCCCAAAAGCGGATGGAAAACAACGCCCGCTCGGCATCGCCTCGCTGGAGGACAAGATCGTCCAGTATGCGCTGGTGAAAATCCTGAACGCAGTCTATGAAAACGACTTTATGGGGTTCTCATACGGGTTCAGACCCGGGCGAAGCCAGCACGATGCACTGGACGCACTGGCCACAGGGCTGGTACGCACTAACGTAAACTGGGTACTGGATGCCGACATCAGTCAGTTCTTCGACAGGGTGAGCCACGAATGGCTGATCAGGTTCACAGAGCATCGGATCGGCGACCGGAGGGTAATCAGGCTCATACGTAAGTGGCTCACAGCCGGGACGTCGGAGGAGGGTCAATGGCGAGCAACGGAGGAAGGCACCCCACAGGGTGCGGTCATCTCACCGCTGCTGGCAAACATATACCTCCACTACGTCTTCGATCTGTGGGCGCATCAGTGGCGACGTCGCTATGCCACAGGCAATGTGGTAATGGTCAGATACGCCGATGACATCGTCATCGGGTTCGACAAACGATACGATGCCCGGCGCTTCCGTATAGCCATGCAGCGCAGACTGAGGGAGTTCGGACTCACGGTTCACCCGGAGAAAACCCGTCTGATGGAGTTCGGCCGCTTCGCTGCCGAAAACCGTGCCATCAGGGGAAAAGGCAAACCAGAAACGTTCAACTTCCTCGGGTTCACGCACATCAGCGGGAAAGATCGCAACGGCAGGTTCATGCTGATACGAAAGACCCGCCGGGATCGGATGACGGCAACTCTGAAAGCCATCAAAGACGGTCTGCGAAGGCGCTGGCATTACTCAATCCCCGAACAGGGAAAATGGCTCAGGAGAGTGGTTCAGGGATACCTGAACTATCACTCGGTACCGGGCAACTTCCCCACCATGCAGAAGTTCAGGACACACGTAACAAACCTCTGGCGCCGGGCGCTCAGGCGCAGGAGCCAGAAGGATGATACGACCTGGACGAAAGCAAACAAACTGGCAGCCGCATGGCTACCAAGGGTTCGGGTTCTTCATCCATGGCCTGTGGAGCGGTTCACCGCCAGACACCCGAGGCAGGAGCCCGGTGCGTAAATCGCGCACGCCGGGATCTGTGCGGGGGGTATCCGGTAACGGGTATCCCTACCGCGACATCAGTGAAAAGACATGAGATCTTCCCATGACAGATAAAACCAAACTGGTTGCTATCTCACGAACCGATGACATGAGCGCTCTGGATGCACTCAAGCTCTTGCGGTTTCGCCGGTACAATACGGCCAGAAGTCAGTTAAGGGTCACGAGTGTCTGGTCTGCATGGTGCGCCAGGCACGGTCTGACCCCCTTCCCGGTCACAGCGGTTGATGTCGAGCGCTATATTAATGGGCTGAATGGATCCGTTAAAATGGCGACTATCTCTCATTTTATTGCATGCCTTTCAAGCGTTAACAGCAGCCTGGGTTTTCCAGACTTCCGCAACGTTCTGATAAAAGCACTGGTTCAGGTATGGCGGGCGCGGGAGAATGAGAAAAAAATCGTCACCGGTCAGGCCCTTCCATTTCTTATATCCGATCTCAATATTCTTCGCCGGTCGCTGCATAAAAGCGATGACCTGAGAGACATACGGGACCTTGCAATGATATGGGTTGGGTTTGAAACCCTGCTGCGTAACGTGGAAATTCGAAGGATTAAAACCGGCGACCTGAAATGGCAAAATGACACGTCCTGTTACCTTCTGGACGTCATGCGGACCAAGACAAGCCTTTCAAGTAACCTGACATTTCAGCTCTCACCACAATGCAGTCAGCATGTCAGACGGTTGATTGAGACGGTGGAATACACCGATACCGAAACCTTCGGGCACCGTTTTCTTTTTCAGCCTGTAAACATCCATACAAACCGATATTTCCCGTCCACCAGCAGTAAGCTATCACGGGGAAAATCCATAGACAGGATGCTGGTCAAAGCAGGATTCAGTGAGGGGTTACTGACGCAGCTACAGAATGAATCAAAGGTATCACGGGAAGATGTTGGTATGCTGTCCTCTAATTCACTGAACCAGGCATTTGCACGCCTCTGGGGGATTGCCGGGAAGGTCGGCGACAGTAACCGACAGTCCGGGCGGTACCGGACATGGACAGGACACAGTGTGCGTGTGGGGGGAGCCATAGAGCTGTTTAAGGCCGGGTACTCCCTGGAAAAGATTACCGAGATGGGGAACTGGTCTGATCCAAAGATGGTCTTCCGTTATATCCGGGGATATCTTGCCAGTGAAAAAGCCATGGTAAGCTTTATGCGTAATCATCTGGACGACATATAGATTTTACGGAGAGAAACGCCAGCACTCAGCAACATGTTTCTGAGCGCTGGTCACTTATGAACTTTTCAGATATTCAGTTCTTTCAAATGTCACAACAAAATCCCCTTTTCCTGAAAGACTGTCAAAATCATCGAGTGTAAATTCATGGGTGTGATACCAAATGACCCTGCATGTGGGGCAGGTAACAGGTAACAAATCTTCCGCTAACTTTTCGCTGTTATGGATAACCTCACCCATCTCGTTATGTTCGACAATATAACCACTTATGCAAAGGGTTTCGTACCCATGAGCACCGGTAACAATATGGGTTGCTGTTCTCTCACGAATTTCCCCATTAATTTTAATCTGCTCTCGAGTGGTAATCGTTCTTTTATTATTCATGAAAACTCCGGATGATATTTAAAAACGGTTGACATTGCTCCCTGCTCGGAATAATTGCGAAGGCAGCCAGGAAACCGGAAAATACGTTACCCTGTGCCTGAATCAGTTCTGGTGCGTCTCACGAAGGAAAATGAGAGGCGATATCATGGATTATCCTTTTTGAGCAGCTTTTTCTTCTTTTCTTTGTTTTTTTAATCTCCGTTTTTCCCGGAAATTTGCAACGGTATAGAGAGTGACAGATGCAATAAAATTCACCAGTGCAGCAAACTCTACTGCCAGATTGATCACGGCAGGTTTGACAGGAAGCCAGAGTGAGACAAGGAGAAGGAGGAACGATGTGATACACCGTAAGGCGTGTACATTAGAGCCTCCACTCTGGTTAATCATACCCGTACCGGAACAGATTTTGTTTGTCAGATAATTTAATCCGAATGCACAAACAGCAGTTACTAACAAGAAAATAGCGTAAGTCATTTTTCCTCCAGAGGCTTTAATCTTAATTTGACCACGTTAACCAGTTTCATTACTCCCGCCTCATCCGGTACGAAAATGTAACGACATCTCGGCCATGTCGCGTGTGTAAATATCTTACCAGCGGTGTTGATATTCAGAGGCATAAGCCTTTCAGTCTTACTCAACGGCATTTTCTCTATCGGGATCAACCCTGACTTAAAACTTTTTATCATTAAGTCGAGAGGGGTTTTACAATCTTTATTGCTCATCGTTTCTGTGTAACGGATCATCCCGGCAATCGTTACCTGTATCGTTCCTATATCAGATTCGAATTTCGGCAGCACCGGCCAGTAAGGAATTTCAAAATCCACACTGGTAAGCGCCTGTTCGTAACCCTGCTCATTTGTTTCTGCAACCGTTTTAAGGCCTGGAAACCGGGCGTGCATAAATTTGATAATCTTTACCACATTGGGCGTGCTGGCCTGACGCTGATATATCTCTGGCAGCCATGTGGACGTGGTGGCCCATGTCGTGGTGCATGCATAAGTTTTTTGCTCCATATGCCATAAAATAGAGGTGTCAGCCAGGAAGTGATGAACAGTCAACAGCTCGGCCAGCAGCCGATCTTCATCTGGATGTGTTATGGCATTTTTGAAACAGACCTGTACACGGAAACGTTCTTTTGCAGACAGAAAAGTGTTTCCCCTACTGACGGCCACTTTGTATAACCTCCTGGCCGGATCAGCTTCACAAATCCCGGTTAAAATCCGGCTCATTTTGACTCCCTGATGACTTCCACCAGCCCTATACGGGGCAGGACAGAACGATATTTTTCATTAAAATCGCCGCGCTTCTGCCTTTCACCTTTTACGTAATTTTTTAACGGATTAAACCGGCCCGGTTCGCTGAACAAAATTAATGGTAAAGGCGCGCGAAAGTTGAGTTTGTACGGCCCATGAACATCATCTGGATCTTCAGGACTGGTGTACCGGATATTGACGTTAACAGCCGGAAAGTTACTTTCCCGGATAAGCCGAAATTTTCTCAAATTTTCATCGTCATGACTCACTTCATCATTGAGCAACGACAGCATCATGATTTCTTCGGTTCGTTCCTGTTTCAGCCGTTCAACATCCTGTTTTGTCAGACTGATATCCGGCTGGAGCTCAGTTATCTCCCTGCGTAAGCGGTCGATAACCGTTTCCAGCCGGGTAAATTTATGAATGACAGGGATTTGCCAGGTGAACCCCAGGGAGCGAATTTGCTCAGTAACGATCCGGATATTACGGGACACCTGTAAAGTCACCAGCCACGGGTAAACCTGATGCAGAATTTCTGACCGGGAGTCCTGGTAATGAGTGATAGCTTTTACAGCCTCAGCAAATTTGTCGCGAAGCCGGTTGATTTCACCCACCAGCGACATCACCTGATCATGATTGTTTCTGACCACAACGAACCCGGGATATTTTCGGGTGATTTTTGTTGAATAATGCTCATCCCTGACATGGACTTTATCAACCCGCTGCTGCCGGTAAATATCCACCAGGGTGTCGACGTCGGGTACCGAATGAGTCACATTGATTTCCTGTGGAGGATTCAACTCCTCAACACTACGGGGCTCCGGGAGCGTGGCAAGGTAAGATGAGCCGATATCGCTGTGACGGAGTAAACTGTGCAGCTCACCGAGTTTGCGTAGTTGCTCTTCGTTGTAATGGGCAAAGTCAGTATTCATATCGTCTCCCGTATCGTATTCCTGAACGTGCGACGGTAATCGTTAAACAAACTCTGGTAAAGACTTAAACGTCAGCCATACAGGCTGGCGTCGCCCGTCCCTGCATACTCTGACGAGGCGATAACGGTTTTTCTCCATCGTGACCAGCCAGTACCCATCGGAGACAGGGCGATCGAGAGTGAACAGTTTTAACCCGTAAAAACCCATCGAGGTAAACAGACGCCCTTCCCGCTCCCGGAAAGAGACCGTAAAGGACGGGAACAGAAGCCAGAATGCAGTGAAGAAAACATACCAGGTATACGGAACAGTCAGTTGTAGAATTTCATAGTTCCTGACGGTAGCTGTGACCAGGCCAAGGCTGAATACAGCAGCAATGCTGGCATATACTTTGAAAGACGCGCTATCGGAGTTTTTCCAGGTAATACCACTAATACAATGCACTTTGCTCATCGCCTTGCCTCAATGTAGTTGTCTGCGCACTTTCATCCGGGGAAGAATTTCTTTCTCCCACAGAGACCTTGCATTCCCATGCCCCCCCAGGAGTTGCATTGCACAAACCCTGTTAAACACGGTTACTTCTTTCCTGATTGCCTGGGTTTGGCTGTCTGTGAGCTCAATGCATTCCGGTACCAGCTGCATAACACCGTTCATCATTTCGGCCTTTATGAGGCCTGGACCGTCTTTAGGGTCGGCCTCACAGGATTCCTTTACATTAAACCCGAATGAACAAAGAAGCTGGCCCTGTGCCTTAGGCCCCATCTGGACCCCCCGGCTATCGACGGTAAAGCGGACGATCGCGTAATCCCCTCCCTGATCGCTGGTTATGTTTCTTACCAGCATGCTGACCGGAGTCATATGAAGCCAGCTGTAGATACCCAAAACAATTTCTTCTTTTAAAATCATATTCAATTTTGGATTGGCCCCTATATTTCCATACACTTTTTATCACTTAACCCATTACTGGTTCGCCGCCGCAGATATTCCCGTGGCGAACGATACCCCAGCGCACTATGCGGATGCCATTCGTTGTAATGTTCGAAGGCCTCCGCAAGGTTCTTTACCGCTGTTAACCCGTCGGGTTTCGGCATGATGCTGATGTAATCGCGCTTCATCGTTTTCACGAAGCTCTCTGCCATCCCGTTGCTTTCCGGGCTACGTACCGCCGTATGTTTAGGCTCCAGTCCTACCATTCTGGCGAACTGACGCGTCTGATAAGAACGGTAGGCTGAACCGTTGTCTGTCAGCCACTCAACGGGGGATGTCGGCAGGCTGTTACCGAAACGACGCTCCACGGCACCCAGCATGACGTCCTGCACGGTTTCACTGTCATATCCACCGTTACTGGCCGCCCAGTAAAGTGCCTCGCGATCGCAACAGTCCAGAGCGAACGTGACCCGCAGTTTTTCACCGTTATCACAGCTGAACCCGAAGCCGTCAGAGCACCACCGCTGGTTACTTTCTCCAATGGCCACTTTCCCTGTATGCGCCCGCTTCGAGGGCGGTATTTCCGGTTTACGCTCAAGCAGCAGCGCATTCTGACGCATGATGCGGTATACACGTTTGGCATTGATCACCGCCATGTCGTCAGTTTCTGATTGTCTGCGTAGCAGTGCCCATACCCGACGATAACCATAGGTGGGCAGATCGCCGATAACAGTATGGATACGGGCCAGCGCTTCAGTATCATCAGGCTTGCGCTTGCGTCGGCGATCCTGCCAGTTCTTCGACCTACTGACTATGGCATGCAGTTGCGCACGTGAGATCCGAAGGCAACGACTGACGAGGCCTATTTGCCATCCTCCGGCAACAAGGGCACGTGCGCTATCCACTTTTTTTGTCGGCCATATTCAACGGCTTCTTTCAGCAGCTCGTTTTCCATGGTTTTCTTACCCAACAGGCGCTGCAGCTCTTTAATCTGCTTCATCGCAGATGCCAGCTCCGACGCGGGTACAACCTGTTCACCAGCGGCAACAGCAGTGAGACTGCCTTCCTTGTATCTTGAAGACTGATTAAAATTAATACGATTAGATTTGGCAAAACGTATGCAGCCCGATGCCTTCCAGGGTTCAAGCCCGTATATCAGCGACTGGCGCATACGCTGAGCCACTCATCTGAAACCCGAACAGTTGTCCGTATTCCATAACGTATTTGCAAGGAGGGGTAAAAATGAGTCAGCCAAATCCACTTTGTGTGGGCATCGATGTTTCCAAAGCCACACTGGACATCGCTGCCAGCAGTGATGTTGCTCAGTTTACAGTCAGCAATGACTCTGATGGCTTTAACGCGATTATTACCGGACTGAGACGGCACTCCGTTGCTCTGGTTCTGATGGAGGCCACTGGTGGGCTGGAAGTTGCGGTGGCCTGTTCGCTTCAGGCCGAAGGTTTTGAGGTTGCCGTAGTCAATCCCAGGCAGGCCCGTGACTTCGCCCGTGCAATGGGATATCTTGCGAAGACCGACCGAATTGATGCCAGAGTCCTCACGCAGATGGCTGAGGTTATTAATCGTCACCCTGAGCGGAAACGCTTTATCAGGGCACTGCCGGATGCTGAACGTCAGGCCCTTGCTGCGATGGTGGTTCGCAGACGCCAGTTGATTGCGATGTTGGTGGCTGAGCGTAACCGACTGCATCCATCCCATCCGCAGAACAAGAAAAGCATTAATACCATCATTAAAGCGCTGGAAGATGAGCTTGTCAGGCTCGAGAAAGAAATGGACAGTCACATCCGTAACCACTTTAAAGAGATTGCTGAGCGCCTGAGCAGTATCAAAGGTGTAGGCACCATGACCGTTTCCGCGATGTTGGCGGAGATTCCGGAACTGGGAACGCTCTCCCGGCGCGAAATCAGTGCGCTTATAGGTGTTGCTCCTGTCAACCGGGACTCAGGGACTATGCGTGGCCGGCGAACCATTTTTGGCGGCAGGGCTGGCGTAAGATCAGCACTGTACATGGCTGCGCTTGTGGCAACCCGCTTTAATCCGGTGATAAAAACGTTTTATGTGCGCCTGCTTGCAGCCGGAAAGGCCAAAAAAGTGGCGCTGGTAGCCTGTATGCGTAAGCTGCTTACCATCCTGAACGCAATGCTCAGAAAGAACGAAGAATGGGATGAGTCGTACCACCACGTTGCTCCATAATTTTTACCTTCAAGACAGTTGCTGATATTGCTTCTTCCACTTAAACAGCAGGCTGGGCTGGATACCATGCAGGCGGGCGACATGGGAGACATTCATACCCGGCTCCATCGTCTGCTGGATAATGGCGATCTTCTCCTGAGGAGTTTTACGTTTACGGACTTCTTGCCCTAACAGGATCCCGGTCATCTCAAAATTGGTGTTAGTGTTAGACATATATTCAAGCCTATCTCTTATCTGGAGATACAGCTACTGTCTGGTGTTTCAGGGGGCTATATCAGGAACAATTAACGCTGGAATGCCTGCTCACCAATAATAAATACGCCAGCGCCTTTATTGCGCAGGATAGCGCGGGATATGCCCTGGGAACCCAGTCTGCTCCGACTGCTGAGCTGAATCTTGTCACTAATCAACCGGGGGTTAACGCCTACTATAATTCTCAGATGATCGCCGGTGGCTCGCTTTACTGGATACGTGTCGTCAAAGGCCCCTATGAATATATTGTTTACGATAAAGAGCAGCACGGCGATATGTCAGGTGTGGTTGTCACAAAAAAAGGGAAAAGAATCTTCCACAAAGATTGCAAGGAACCTATCAAGGTGGGTACACAAAACGATGGCAGCATCTTTAGCCGATTTGCGCAAGAAGATACAGAAGGCGATCGTATTATCGATTTAATCAACAAAGCATAAACGCTTATTTCGTCGTAATGGGGATGTATATCTATCATCCCCATAGAAGGCAGCTAAAGCTATCCGCTTTTTTGTACGCTCATTTTTAATGGTTGATAATATTGCGGATCAAACATCGACAGTGGCAGAGCATGGACTGAACCATCCGAAGACGTTTCCTCAACGTCGGTAATCACGATGTTAGCTGTATTTTCAACCGCATCACAGCTGAATTCAGTTGCCGAAAGGGTTGAGCGAGTAGCACTGCTATCGCCAAACGGCTGAACATCAAGAGTTCCTTTTTCCAGAACGGCTCCCGATTTATCAGTTAATTGTAAGCTGACTGTCAGGTTATTGAATGTCCCATCACCGCCGTTATCCAGCCGGAATACCAAAGAACACACGCCCTGCACCCAACTGCTATCCGTATTACGAATACTAATATACCGATGGTCATTCTCCGTACTCACTGCGGGGCCAACCATGCCGCCACAAAGTACGGCCAGCAATAAGCTGCATAATGTTTTCTTAATCATAATCTTCTACGCCCTCATTCCTCACGCCGCCTCACAAAATTCTGTTCTCTTCCCCGATACGTAGTAAGCGTTAAGTGAGCGCCGTATTGACGGTTATTTATCGGTAAGAACCACGTTCCATGGCAGCAGTTCGGCCACTTTGTTGCTGGGCCACTCCGGCAGTACGCTC
>NZ_JBEAFZ010000039.1:0-11234 GCF_040062415.1 Klebsiella sp. GG_Kp173 | reverse complement strand
TGTAACGGTCAACTAAATTTGGAGACATGTTTAGGCACTTTTTAGTAACTTTTGCTCATATTGAACAGGTGAAATATTTCCCAGCTTATCGTGTTTCCGTTTTTGATTATAAAATGGTTCTATGTAATCGATTATGTCAGCCATTGCCTGATGGCGAGTTAAGTACCGTCGATAGTTAACTCGTTCGGACTTTAAGCTTCTAAAGAATCGTTCGGTTACGGCATTGTCTAAACAATTTCCTGCACGACTCATGCTCGATTCTATACCATGCTCAACCAATGCTTTTTGAAAGCTCTGACTGGTATATTGGCAACCTTGGTCTGAATGGAATATGACTTTTCCTTTGATATTTCGTTTCTGAGCCGCTAGGCGTAAAGCTCGTACTGTTAACTCTGAATTCGGTTTATCTGAGAACGCCCAGCTAATTACCCGACGAGAGCATAAGTCCATAACAATCGCGACATACAGCCAACCTTGTTGTGTACGGAGTAGAGTAAGAGACCGAGCGTAGTCGAACTATTTCTCAGCCTCTCCTCACCGAACCGGACGTGCACCTTTCAGCGCATCCGGCTCTCCATTTAATGTTGGCTGACAGCCATAGCAACATCGTTGTAGCGCGAGGTGATCGTGTTTCTTTCTTCTCGCCTAATGTAAGGGTTAGTTTCAGGTAGTCGCCATCTGAATGGCATTTTAGGGCTGCTCACTAAACGAAATAGTGTTGCCCCGCATACAATACCGTTATTTGACTTACCATAAACCACCCAAGTCTTAGCTTTGCTAGGCGTTGGTCGTCGTATCCATGTCATCATTAATGATTTAATGGAACAGCGATATTTCCTAGCCAGCCATTTTGCAAATTTCCAGAATACGATCCTATCGATTTTGTTGTACACTTTAGCTGTAAAGTGGGTATGGCGGTAGAACTGTGCCCAACCTTTCAATTTACGACTAATGTGCTCAAGTTTATCGACTTTGCTACAAGAGTAATCACCCGATAAAGCTTTACTGAGCGTGGATGAAAACGCTTTAGCTTTGCTATGTGGGATACCCGACACAACGCGCATATTGCCGTTTGGACCTCGTTTTCTAATAATACGATGGCCAAGGAAGACAAACCCGTCGTTAACATGGGTAATATGTGTTTTCTCCATATTTAACGTCAACTTCAGCTTGTCTTCCAAGAAAGACCGACATAAGTTACGAATGGCCATAGCTTGTGCTTTAGTGCCTTTAACGATAACAATAAAGTCATCAGCATAGCGGCAGTAGGCAATGGCTGGCAGCCATTGTCGGTTTTCCTCTATCGCAATTTTGCGTTTGTCCTGAATGGTTCTATTCCAATACCAACGGTCTTTTCTGGCTTTCTTTGATAGAAAGTGTTCATCTAAATATTGGTCAAATTCATTCAGCATGATATTTGACAGCAATGGGGAAATCACACCACCTTGTGGTACCCCTTCGCTTGTTGCACAGAATAGATTGCGTTCAATATGACCCGCTTTGATAAAGCGCCAAAGCAGATCGTTGAATCTTACGCAACTAATGCGCTTGCGTACGCACTTCATTAGCAATTTATGATGAACCGTGTCAAAGTAGCTAGATAAGTCACCTTCAATTACCCAGCGGCCTCTGGTACTAGAGCCTGTCAGTTGTAATTGCACCGTTCGAATAGCGTGATGTACACTGCGCTCTGGTCTGAAGCCGTAGGACAACGAGTGGAAATCGTTTTCCCATATAGGCTCCATTGCCATCAACATGGCACGTTGTACTATTCTGTCTTTCAAGGTTGGAATACCTAGTGGCCGTTGTTTACCATTTGCTTTGGGAATATATACTCGCCTTGCCGGCATAGGTTGATAGTCACCTGACAATAAAGTTTGTCTAATATCATCAAGGTAACTATCTAAATTGTCCTGCAAGTGCGACTTTGTTATTCCATCAACACCGGCCGTTTTAGCGCCGGCTGATGAAAGCGTGATATTAGCAGCATGCCACAGCCATTCAGGGTGACTGATAAGCCTTAATAGTCGATTAACTCGACGTCCTTTATCAGTCAATGTCCATGTTGCTAATTTGCGTTGCATTTCACTGATTATCAAAGGTCTTCACCTCATTAAAGGTCAGGTAGTTCGCTTTCGCAAATCATTAAACTGCACCCCTTCGCCATGTAGTGGGCTTTCCCCACCTCAGACTACTACGGGCGCTCCGCCAACTTGCATAACATCGGGGTCTGCTCCCTTAACATTCAATACAAGTCTTCCTCGGTTCATCTATTTGAACTCAAACATAGTGGGGTGGATGCCGATCGCAGTCTTTAACCTTATCGTACTGTAAGATGGCGATACCAAAACGAAGAATTGTGTATAACGTTTATCCAGTGACAAATCCATACGTGTTATTTATCAAATCGGTGATGTTCCCCATACATGTAGTCACATCACGGTATCGCACAGCCTATTAATTCGTGTAGGCTGTGGCGACGTTTCAGCCCATAGATGCGGGTTAATCGGTTCATGTTCTTCATCCGTCCACTACTCAGTCTAGAAAAGCATATTGGCTTAACGAATTCGCCTCACTTCCCGTTGTCAGTGGGTTACATCACCTCATTAGCATACAATGAGTCACTGCCACTCAGACTCTGTCACCTGCACAACCAGATAACGGCATAAACATTTAACTCCTGTTATTTGTTCATGAATTTCAAATAGACTCGTGGTTTATTACCAACCCCCATATTGACGTTAAACTCCGAGCACACCATACGTAATATCACCCGACCAATGTGTATTTAACAACTCAGGATTAAACTGTCTATTCAGTGTATTAGGTGCAATCACAGACGCTTTGCCACCAACTGGATACTTGTGTTGTTTAGGCCGCTTGGCAATGAGCTTGAGTCGTTTCATAAAACGACGAACCTTATCAATCCCCAATTTAAAGCCCATATCCAACAGCTCAGATAACATCCTGCGTTTGCCGTACGTTGCATCCATATCATTGTGAATATGCTTCATAGCGGCTTCTAAGCGAACTTTCTCAGCATTAATCGATTTAGGCTTCAACCGATAATAAAATGAACTAGCAGCTAACTTTAAACAACGACATATTTGCTGAACTTGATGACCCGCCTTCTTCAGCTTTACCGCGACTTGCTGCCGTTGTTCATTTCCATAGCGAAGAAGGGTGACGCTTTTTTTAATAAGGCATTGTCACTTTCTAACTGTTTAACTTGTTTTTCTAACTGCTGAATACGTAATTGCTCTGGTGTTAATGCTGTAGCTTTAGGGGTTATACCTTGTTGTTCTTTTTTAAACTGGCTAACCCAACGCTGAATCGACGATAAACCAACGCCCATCGCATCCGCCGCATCTTTATGTTTATATCCATGAACGATAACTAAGTCTGCAAATTCTCGCTTAAACTCAGTTGATAATTTTCTTGTCATTTAAAACCTCTTTAGTTGTATTAATAATACCTCTAACTAGGTCTCCAAGATAAGTCTACCGTTACAGTAATCCCAATTGCTCTAGACTGGAGAACCGTCCTCAAACATGAGGACGGTAATGTTTCGGACAGTTTGGCAATGTTTACTTTACGCCAAATGTTTTATTGAACATCTCAGCGATATGACCGCCTACTGTGATAGGTTCGGGGTACTCTTCGTCGGGCTTGCGCAAAGTTGGAACCACTGAAGCCTCATAATAGTAGTCAAGGTCAAAGAATGTCGGGAAAGAGTAACGTGGAGTTTCCTTCGATGCGTTGAGAACGCGGTGCATTGTAGAGTGATACAACCCGTTAGTAAGCACTGGCACCATATCACCTAGATTCACTACGAAGGTATTTTCTATACAAGGGGCTTTCAGCCATTCTCCATCTGCATTTCGAACTTCTAACCCTCCGACTGCATCCTGGAGTAGTAATGTAATAAGACCCCAATCCGTATGCGCACCTGCACCTAATTGGTTTACCTGAACGTCTTTCGGCTGACTGGGATAGTAGAGCATACGAGAAATGATCATCGGCTCCTTCAGACCCTCGTCAAAAAAGTCCTCTGGCAACTCCAACGAGAGTGCTAATAAGCGCACAAGCTTACGACCTAAAAGCTCCAAATGGTGCATATAATCCTCAGCCTGTTGCCGGAAGTGTGGATTGCCTTCAGGCCATTGATTGGGACCATGGTACGGTGTTTTATTCTGAACATAAGGATGAGACTCAGTTAGGTCCCGACCAAATAAAAACCCCTCCTTCAAATCAGGAGGAGATCCTTCATCCAGAGTTTGAGCAGTAATAGGTTCGTACCCACGCAGGCAGACAGAGTTCTTGGAACTGATCTTCATTTTTTCGTCCATCGGGGACGCAAAATATTCCTTGGCTAAATCGAAATATGCCTTTTGCAATTCAACTGGAACACCATGATTCTTTATATAAAAGAAGCCAGTTTGACGTGCTGCCTTATGTATTTCCCACGCAACAGCTTTTCTCTTTTCGATATCGTGTGAAAAGCTTTCTGCGAGGTCGATAACAGGAATATCTTTTGCCACAGATGGCGGGGTGTAGATAACCATTTACATCTCTCCTACTAGGATTTACATATTTTAATTTATTAATTAATTTCTATTTAGAGTCTTTTTAGTTATAGGATACTGACGCCTTTGCCAGAATCCTATATGGCTACAAGTTGATAAATATTAATATCTTGGCGCTGGGAATATTTAGATATTGCTTACAGGGAATATTCCCGACATTGCTATAAAACCGGGAATACGCTTCACACTATCTAGCCAGAGTCTGACTGAGGGATAGTCTTGAAGTGAAATGCCTGCTTCGTCAGCCATAGCTATATATGGAAAGCAGGCAATATCAGCGATTGTCGGATGCTCCATGGGACACAGAAAATCAAAGCCTTGCTGACGATTCACCCACAAATGTTTGTCCATTACCTCTAACAGCACATAAGCACGGTTCCGACATTCCTCGACATCAAAGTCGTACATAAAAAGCTCATGTAGCCTTGCAGCAGAAATAGACGCCGTAATGCCGTCAGAAAAAGCTAGCCAGATTTGAATATCTGCAAGAGCATCTGGACTATCTAGCGGATACCATTTCCTGCCCAAATCAAACTTAGTCGCGAGATAGACCAAAATGGCTTGGGATTCACGAATAACTTTGTCTCCGTTTTGCAAAACGGGAAGTTGGCCAAGTGGATTAATGCGAAGAAAATCAGCACTCTTATGTTCGCGTCCAGGATAAAACTCAACAATCTCGGTATCATAAGAAACACCAAGCATTGATAGGAGTAAGCGAGCTTTAAAACAGTTTCCAGAAAGCTCATAGTCGTAAAGTTTAATCATAAGCCCCTCTTTTAAATATCCAGAACTAGCTTTGCTGATTTACAACTAGATACGCATGGCATGATTAATTTCCCATCGATCTTTTCCTTGGAAGAGAGATAAACATCTTCATGTTGTAAGTCGCCGCTAATTACTTTAGTCATGCATGCACCACATACGCCCTGTTCACAGGAGTAATCGATTTCAACCCCAGCTTCTAAGCATGCTTGAAGAAGGCTTCTACCAGGTTCAACAGTGAATTCTTGTCCAGTGGATTGAATAGTCACTTGATAGCTCCCTTCACTAAGGGCGCGTGATGTTGCGTGATCAGTTAATCCGAAATACTCGTAATACACTTGATCTGCGGAAAAACCGGACTTTATTGCCGTTGTGGAGACAAGTTCGATCATCGCCTGAGGCCCACAGACGTAAATATCATGTGATTCCGGATTTAATTCTTGTAGAAGCTCAGTGATTGCACTCTGAGTCTCCTCTATACCTAAGCCAATATAGGTAGAGCAGTTATTTCCAAGCGCCGAAATACGATCTTTAAAGGCAATGTGCTCATTACCTCTCACAAAGTAATGTAAGTGGTAGGTACGGTCTCTTTGCTCTTGGAAAAGAGCCATTGCGAGCAGGGGTGTCACACCAATACCACCGGCAATGAGGACAGCCTTACGCTCAGATGGTTGTAATTGAAATTGATTGCGAGGAAGAGTTATTGACACTTTAGAGCCAACTCGAACATCACTGTGCATGCTACGCGAGCCGCCTCGTGAATTGGCCTCAAGTTTTACACCTATGACCAGGACATCTCGCTCCTCGGGTGTATTAACGATTGAGTATTGCCGCAAGTGACCGGATGGCGTTGTCAAACCGACATGCATACCTGGTTCCAAAGTTAATACTTGATCTTCTTCCGGCTTAAGCCAGAAAGAATCAATATCAGGCGTCTCAGTATTTCGGGCGATGACAGTACATATAATCTGCTTTCGAGCGCTGTCTACTTCAGGATTGCCCAGTTTTACATGTGTACTACTATCAGTAGCGATAATATTTTTTGAATCAGAAATGCTGGTACTAAGCTCCGTCTGAGCGAACAGCTCAGTCAGCACGTGCATGAACATAACTTTACGTTGAAGAGCCACAGGAGTATCCGTGTATAAACGGGCGTGAACCACCACTTTTTGTTCAGATTCTGGCTGGACAAAAATACGTAAAGCTTCCGCCAACCCCGTACATGTAAGGACGATAGTTAGGCCGTCGTCCATAAACTGAATCTCTTCTGGGCGATTGCCTAAAACAGTGGCAAAGCTAGAAGCTCCTTTCTTGATTGTATCGATCGCAGTCTGGGCATCTACAGCAATCACCTGGCTTCGCAGGTTGCTGGAATTAAGAGAGTCAACGAGAGATAGCTGCTTTGGAGCATCGGTCCCGTTCGTTGTATCCAGTTTTACAAATATCAGACCTTCTAACTCTGCGCATAGATAAGTCTTTACACAGGCATTACTGGGCTGTGCAGTTCTATGTGCTGGTACAAATGAGCAATGCCCCGTACCAGACTGATATTTCCATCCGTGGTACTGGCATTGCAATTGGTCTCCGACATTTTCGCCCAGTGTTAGTCGAACACCACGGTGCGGGCAGCGGTTTTCCCAAACATTCACATCTCCGTTATAGTCACGCCATACTGCGAGTTCTTGACCATTAAGGCGTGATTGGTACACGTGTCTAAACGGTATATCTTCGGAGTTGGCAATGACATGCCACTCCTGATTTAACAAATCCATAACAAATCACCTAGTAATAAGCTCAGTGAGCAGTGCCAAACGTCACATTTCTTTCTTTAATCCAGCGACGATAGGCGCTCGACAAGGCATCAGCCCGCACAGGGGTTTCAAGCTTTGGATCAAGGGGTAATCCTTTGGGAATTTGGTTCAGCAAAATCATGATGTCCTGGCCAAAAATTCTCTGCTGGAAGTCCTTTAGCTGCTTGTCGGTGTTAATGTCATCGAGGTAGCACATGATCGCGTGGGCAACGCATGTTTCTTCATCTAGGGGCTGGACGAAGAGACCCAAAACATCAAGGCGATCATCTTCAATCACACACGTCTTATATAAGATAGAGGTGAAAGGGCGGGCGACTCGGTAGACGTAATGCATGTCCACCGGCTCAGTAGCTGCCGCCGACCCTTTCGGTTGGGGAAATCTGCAATTAATAGCCAGCACTTCATCTCGGTCTTCATCGATTTCAATGTCATATGCAGCCACTTCAGTTAGTGGTTCTGCGCCGAGAATATCTGTGTGTACAAACGGGAAATGCGCCATATCAAGGAAGTTTTCAACGACACGTAACCCAGAGGTTCCCACCCGAATTGATCCTGCACTGATCACCCTGCGATCAGGTTCATCAAATTCGGGGATGGCTACTACATCTCGTGGGTTATTTGAAAGAGACACCCATAAAAGTCCATAAATCACCTGGGTTTTTAGCGGTAGGCCTGTAGAGGAAACCTCTGCCCGCAACCCATCCTCGGTGAGCGTATATTCAATGCTGACAGCCAAAACTCGGGAAAAGTATTTCTTACCAAGTGAGGTATCAGCTAGTGCGCCGACGGGGTGCCAGTCGTCAAAAATAAAACTGTTCTCATTTAACATATTGGTGCCTGTACATTGTTTGGCACCGCTACAACGGCGCCTGCCCGGTATTGGGAGACAAATTCAGAAGCTGACATGGAGTTTCGTGCCTGATGAACAGCAGCACGTTCAGCATAGATTTCACGGACATACTGAGCGTAAGCGCAGCTATCAGCGAACATGTTGTACTTCCACCCTAATCCGTAAGCATTAAGGTTGATGTTGTCGATGGTCATTAATGAGAGGTTGGTATCATCGCTTTGTAAGTACGCATCGATGACCTTTCTCGTAATTTCTTTGGTACATGCCAGCTTGTGGGCATGCCACATTTCTGTGTGCCATTCGCCTTTGGCAGGGCGCTGGAATGGGTATTGAATGGAACGTCCTGGGCGGTCTGTCCCTTTTGCATCCCATGGGCCAGTTTCAAACCCCCACCAGTTAAGTGGGCCGTTTGGTGCTGCGGGACGCATCTGCGCCCAGTGAACTAGATTGCGGTTGAGCCATTCATCTGCGTAACTATCGTCATTGAACGGATCAAGTTTGGCAATTGCCTCATTGTCACCACGCATCTGAGAAACTGCATGCTCAACTTCATTTTCAATTTTGAAAATGCAGTGGCTGTAGTCCATGGCCACGTTAAACTTGACTCCTCTCGCCTCAACCAGATCAGCAACCTGCGAAACTCGACGATAGTCTTCAGACCACATATCCACATGGTTCTCGAAGGTGATGATGACGCCGGCTTTTTCGGCGTACTCGAAGGCGTCTAGATAGCTCTCAGCAACTTCTTCATTGGTCACGTAGTGACCGTCCTTGTGCTTAGCCCAGACCATAAAATTATGGTATTTACCACCGACCTCAGCGGTAAGATTTATATTTTGCTTAATAAGGTCTTCATCAAAACCTAACGTGTAGCAGCCACTGCCGGATAGCACCGGCAAGTCGTATATCTGACTGCCCTTTATGTACTCGTCCAGCTCTTGGTAGTTATTGGGAACACGGTCGATGAAGTCCCACACCTCAGCCTCTTTTACCAGCTTAAACTGCTCGAGGATTGGCAGCTCGTTAAGCGAGACAGGGTTTTCTATAGACGACGCTTGGATGCCGAGCCCGGCACAACCTAACTTGAACATCTTTTTCATATTTACAGCTCTCACTCTGAAGTCATTTTTGAACGGCCTTAGGAGCCGTGAGGTGCCAGACTATCTACTCTCAGTCACTTCACTGAGAAGGACTGATTTAAATTCTTCTTTACCTTCCAATGCTGCCATTGAGAGCTCTCTATGCCATTTGCGGTATTGAATGGAGATCTTGTCTGTAGATACGGACAATTCTGAACTATCCAAATCCATAGGTGACTGGGATTGAATGATAGGACGGTCTTCTTCCAGTACACGCTTCTGGAAGGCGAGATGAGTATGGTCAGGCTGGTGATCTTCGGTGCGCACAATAACCATAAAATTACGACAAGTTGTGTCATCGACCGGACTCGAGGTAGTCCACAGGATAAATTTAGAGTCATCCTTCCATAGCTTGATTTCTAAGTTCACCGAATAGGGCATTGAACAACGGTAGGTAAAATCGCCCATAGGTGCTTCCTCAGGCAAGTTCTCATACATTTCTTTGGGTGGAGCAAGCTGGAAGCGCATCTCACCGTTAATGCGATCGACATTGACTGTTGGATGAGTGGCGAAGAATGGGTCATATAAAGTGCCAGGATGAACGAATGCGAAGTGAGAAAAGTCAGTGAAGTTTTCCCAACGGCGTTCGGCAGTGGTCTCCCAAACGTACGAATCAGCCACCACTACTTTCATACCCTCACTGTCCCAATCACCTAAGAAAGGAATCTCGGTGCAGTCAAAGGAGTTATCCAAGCGAACCCAGACAATGCCATAGCGAATCGCGCAATCATATTTTGAAATTTTCGCTTTCGAAGGTATCGGCATATCAGGACATGCTGGTATCAGAGAGCACTTACCTTCATCGTTATAACGCCAGCCGTGGTAAGGGCATTGAAGGGTGTCTTTACCTTGGTGCTTGCAAACCTGACCGAGAGACAGCTGTGCCGAACGATGAATACAGCGATCATCCCCAGCAAACATCTCTCCATCTAACCTGGCTAAAACCAAGTTTTCACCTAGCAATTTCACCGACATTGGACCATGCCCGGAGCTATTTACCTTTTCGAACTCGGCCAAAGTACATACAGGATGCCAGAAGTGACGCAGATAGCCTTTGTCTTCAATTAGGGGTTTACACTGAGAGCGCATAACTGCTCCTTTTTCGTCTAGTCTATTAAAGTGGTTTATTAGGTATACAATCTGGTATACCAATAAGTTTTATTAAGCATTATACGTGCCAGTTTATATTTATTTAATGGGAAGCAATGCATGTACTTGAAACTTGGCCGGTTAGACAAGTTTTCAGAGAGGGGTTATGTTTGTGCGGCAGCCAGATTCCGCTCCTATATGGTGCAAGTTCAAACAAATGCTCCACTTTGGTTCGAATGATCTAATGGATGAAATAGATAACTAGTTAGGGAATCTGTGATTAAGTTCAGCTCATGAGACAATAGCGGTCCTCAACTGCATCAAGGAAGCTCCCATGGATCAGCAGCTCACATTCGCCGACAGCGAGTTCAGCAACAAGCGCCGCCAGACTCGCAAGGAGAAGTTCTTGGGCCGGATGGACAAGCTGATCCCCTGGGCTCGTCTCGAAGCTGTCATCGAACCTCATTATCCCAAGGCCGGCAACGGCCGCCGGCCTTATCCGTTGTCTACCATGCTGCGGATTCACTGCATGCAGCAGTGGTACAACCTCAGTGATCCGGCCATGGAGGATGCACTGTACGAGATTGCCTCCATGCGCCTGTTTGCTGACCTGTCACTGGACAAGGCCATCCCGGATCATTCCACGATTCTGAAGTTCCGCCACCTGCTGGAACAACATGACCTAGCACGCCAGATCTTCGACGAGGTCAATCAGTGGCTGTCCGAGGCGGGTGTCCTGCTCAAGGAAGGCTCCCTGATCGATGCCACCATTATCGAAGCCCCCAGTTCAACAAAGAACCGCACCGGCGAACGTGATCCGGAAATGCATCAGACGAAGAAGGGCAACCAATGGCACTTCGGGTTGAAAGCCCATATCGGCGTGGATGCGCGTACCGGTATCACGCACAGCTTTACCACCACGGCAGCCAACGAGCACGACCTGAACCAGGCAGAGCACCTGCTTCACGGTGATGAAGCGTTCATCTTTGCCGATGCG
>NZ_JBEAFZ010000038.1:0-13061 GCF_040062415.1 Klebsiella sp. GG_Kp173 | reverse complement strand
TTAATCAGCGAGTCAGCTTGGGAAGAAATGACCTGCTTATTCGCACCTTCCTTAGGCAAGTATCAGAGAGGATTACAGGAGCCAGGGGCCGACGCAATGCGTAACCTTGAATAGGTTATTATTTCTGTCATGAGTTTTTATGGAGCATGTTCTGATTACCGGTGGAAGCCGAGGCATTGGGGCCAGCACGGCGATTGAGTGTGCGCGTCGTGGATTTGGCATCATCCTTACCTGGAACAGCAAGCCGGAAGCCGCCAGCCAGGTGGTTGAGCGTATTCAGGCCGACGGGGGGCATACGTTAGGGTTGCAGTTAAACGTAGAAGATGCCAGCAGCTTTCCTCAGTTTCGTTCTGTTCTCGAGGGCGCAATGGAATCACACAGGGGAACCAGAGAACTTCACGGGCTGGTAAACAATGCAGGGTATGGTCTTTATAATCCCATAGAGACAGTCACTGAAGCACAGTCCGACAGCTTAATGAACGTCCATTTGAAAGGGCCTTTCTTCCTTACCCAGAAGCTGCTACCACTTCTACAACCGAATGCCGCAATTGTTAATCTCACCAGCGCCACCACCCGCGTGGCAACCGCCGGTGTAGCGCCCTATGCAACATTCAAGGGTGGCCTTGAGGATATGGCGAAAGAGTTTGGTGAAAGGAAGATCTGGATCAATGCCGTGTCACCCGGTCCAATTCGTACTGAGCTGGTTGGCGGTTTAAGTGATGAATTCGAAGCATTGCTGGCCGGGCAAACAGTCCTTGGCCGAATTGGCGAGCCTGACGAAGTTGCCCGTGTTATCGCCGGTTTACTGTCTGCCGACTATGGCTGGATTAATGCCCAGACGATAGAAGTCGCGGGTGGTTATAATATCTAATCACGGAGCTTTTATGCTGGATCATATATTTATTACCGTAAGCGATACTGAGCGTGCAATCGTTTTTTATGAGCGTGTTCTGCCCCTTCTCGGCATCACCAATCGTCACGATAATGACGGCAGCAATGGCCCATCAGGCCATCCTGACCTCAAGGGATTTGGTGCTAATGGACGCGTATTTTTCTGGCTAAGATCGGGCACGCCTTCTCTTCAGACCGTGCATGTCGGGTTTGTGGCAGATTCAGAAATCATGGTCAAACAGGCTTATGCTGAGGCCATCGCCGCGGGTGCTGCGGAGATTCACTCACAGCAAATTATCGTTGATCCCATGCTCACGAGCGAGTTGCGCTACGGAGATCTCTGGTCGATGCGAGAGTTCAACCATTTTGATTTTGAACTCAACGGGATAATTAGGGCTCTTTTTACGCACTGCGGTTAATGATTTCATGGATAGCGTCCACCATATTTGGTGTCCACTATCCTCTCAGGAATTTCAGGATCTGCCAGACGGTGCTGAGACGACGCTTACAACCAAGAACCAGGACGGCAAGCGCGACCCGGAAATGCACCAGACCAAGAAGGGGAACCAGTATTGCTTTGGCATGAAGGCGCACATCGGCGTTGATGATGAATCGGGGCTGGTACACAGCGTGGTGGGCACGGCAGCCACCGTGGCGGATGTCACCCAGGTCGACAAGCTGCTGCACGGCGACGAGAACGTCGTCTGCACCGATGCCGACTACACCGGCGTCGAAAAGCGCTCCGAGCATGCCGACCGAGAAGTGATCTGGCAGGTCGCAGCACGCCGCAGCACCTACAAGATGCTCGATAAACGCAGCGCCCTGTACAAAGCCAAGCGCAAGATCGAGAAGGCCAAGGCGCAAGTGCGAGCGAAGGTAGAGCCCCCGTTTCGCGTGATCAAGCGGCAGTTCGGCTACACCAAGGTACGTTTCCGAGGGCTGGTTAAGAACACTGCACAACTGGTGACGCTGTTTGCCCTAGATGGCCCGCCGACATTTGCTGGCAAGCGCAGGAGAGGTGCGCCTGTAATGCGGAAAATGGCCGTCGCAAGGTGCTCGCGACGGCTGAAAGCACCGAAATGAGCGGGTGATCCGATCGTTTTTGATCGGTTCACCGCTTTCAAAATCAGCAGTGGCTGAAGTCAGCCGGAAATACAGGGCTACTGCAGACCATCCCTAGCTAGGGCTCGTAGTTCGGCGCAAGGCTGAAGTCGCTTGGCTGCTTCGCTGTGCAGATCCATGACCCACTTTCCATCAAACTCCCGGTTGTAGTTCCACAAGCATCTTGCGAGTCTTGCCGGCCCGCTCCACTAACAAGACCACAACATCTCCAACGTTCTTGTCGTCTAGACGGGCCTGTAATGTGGTGACGTCGTCGACGGCGATACCGTCGATGCTGATAACGCGATCGCCGGGCACGATGCCGCCTGCGGTGACCTCGACGCCGACGAGCCCGGCCCTGTGCGCCGCCGAGCCAGGCGTCACGCGCAATACGAATACACCCTTACTGCCGGTCAGCGCCTGCAGACGCGCGTTGAGCTGCTCATCCACCTCGATGCCCAGCGCCGGACGGATGTACTTGCCGGTCTTTATGAGTTGCGGCACCACGCACAGGACGGTATCGACCGGCACCGCAAAGCCTATGCCGGCCGAGGCGCCAGACGGACTGTAGATGGCGGTATTGATGCCGATCAGCCGCCCAGCCGAATCGAGCAGAGGGCCACCGGAATTGCCGGGGTTGATAGCAGCGTCGGTCTGGATCAGGTGGTCAATGGCCGGGCCACTGGCGTCGCCGGAAAGGGTGTGGTCAAGCGCCGAGACGATGCCGGTGGTGAGCGTCCTGTCGAGCCCGAAGGGATTGCCAATGGCAAAGACCTTTTGCCCCACCTTGAGATCGGCACTGGTGCCCTCCGGCACCGCCGGCGGGCGCTTGAAGCCGACGCCAATCTTGAGTACCGCAATGTCGTGCGCAGGACTGGCGCCAACGAGCGCAGCCTGATAATCGCGACCGTCGGCCAGTTTGACCGTGGCAGACGATGCCCCCTGGGTCACGTGGAAGTCGGTCACCACGTGGCCGGCATCGCTCCAGATGAAGCCGGAGCCGGTGCCGCGCGGCACGGAAAAGACATTGCGCGACCAGACGTCACGTACTAGTTATGCCGTGGTGATGTAAACCACCGATCCGCGCGATTTCTCGAACAGCTCGATGGTGGTTTTTTCGTCGGCGGCCAAGTCGCCGCACGGCGTCACCGTGAGCTCCTGCGTTTCGTGGGGACTGAACCAGGCTTCGATGGCGGGCAGGAACTGCCACAGCAGCATGAGTGCGGCGATGCAGCCAGTGATGACGAGCCAGCGCCGGATGAATCGATCCGGCGCCGGGCGGCTGTAGGGGTCGGGTAGGTCATGTCATTCCCCATGTTGAAATCAGCGCCAAAGGCCGCCAGTGCGCCAGCGTGGCGGACGTGGTGATACGGTCACCTCGGGGTCGAAACGGGCCGATGGAAACGGCGGCATCGCGGGCGGCGGAGCAAGTTCCAGCAAGCGCTCAATGCGTTCAGCCGTCGCTGGATGCGTGCGCAACCAGGAGGGTTCCGGATTGCCCCATCCGGGCAGCAGCCAGGCGCGCCAGGAGCGGCTCACCCGCTCGATCTTGGCGAGCGCCGAGGCCAGCCCATGCGGGTCGCCGGTCAATTCGGCAGCGAGCCGGTCGGCGTCGAATTCGCGCACCCTGGACAAGCCCAACTGAGCCAGCAAGGCCAGCTGTGGCGCGACCGCAAGTAGAAGCAACGCGGGCCAATTGACTTCCGTGACTCCAAGCAATAGCGTTGGCAAGCTGAGCACGATCGCAAGCTGCCCCAACAAGGCCAGAAGATGGGTGAGCCGGCTGATGGAATCGGCCAAGCCCATGACACGCAAATCCTCGTTCGCAATATGCGCGATTTCGTGGCCGAGCACGCCGGTCAACTCGCGGGGCGTGAGGCTACGCAGCAGGCCGTCGGTCAGCGCGATGGCCGCGTGATGCTTCGAACCGGTGGCGAAGGCGTTGACGACCCCGCTGGGCACGTAGTGCGGTACCGGCACGGTAGGCAGCCCGGCCCGCGCCGCCAGTTCGCGCAACACAGCCCAAAGATCGGGCGCTTCATCCGGGTGCAGGGGGCGTGCGCCATACAGCCGCAAGGTCAGCCCGGAGGCGGCCGCCGGTTCAAGCAGCAGGGTGAACCCCGCGGCCGCAAGCGCCAGCCAAAGCCCGCCGTCACCCAACAGCAGGCTGCCAGAGACGGCGGCAATTCCGAGCAGGGTCAGCACCAACAGCACGGTTTGCAGGCGATTGTGCCAGCGATGCCGCGCGCCGACATTCTGCGCGTGGCGCAGATCACGACTGATCATCTGAGCTTTCCCCGGCTGTCCGGTCATCGCGCTCGCGCAGCAGCCAGTAAGTCGCCCCGAGGGCCAGTGTCGCGCCTGCGAGCGCCGCGACCTTGGCGGGGCCGGTCTCCGGGTCGAGGATCACGAATTTACGCGCTAGGGCGATCAGCCCGATCAGGATCACCGTCTTGACCTGGATGATGCTGTCGCGCCGCAAGGCCACCCTCACGATGGAATGCTTGAACTCCATGGCGATGAGCAGCGTCATGATCATGCCGAACACGGTCTGGAAGACCTTGTGATCGAGCGGATTGAATGCATCAATGATCAGCAGGCTGAAGACGATCGAGATCAGCTGCAGCAGCGAGACCACGATGATAACGGCAATGATTGCGGACAGCGCGAGCGCGATCACCTGTTCAAAGCGCTCGTAGAACGTCATCACTGCCCATTGGGCGCGAAATGTTTTGATCGGGTCTGCTTGCTTTTCCTTCATCGCCACTCCTCTCAATTCTGAAATACTTGTGCACCCACAACTTGGTTGCACCCTTGTCTTTTTGCCTGGTAGAGCGCGCTGTCCGCCTGCAGCATCACCTGCTCGACAGAGTGCAAACGGGGGGCAAGGAGAGCCACCCATGCTGGCGCTATAGCTGATCGACACCTCTCCACACACCACCGCTGTCGCCGCAGTGTCCTGACGAAATCGCTCCGCCCATACTTGGGCGCCTTCTATCGATACCGCTTCCAACAACACAGCGAATTCCTCCCCCCAATCCGGGCAGCCATGTCGGTTGCGCGAACATGTTTCCTCAACCGTGAAGCAAAGGGGTCGGTGATCACCATACGCAGCAACTGCTGCTCCATTTCCTTGCGAGAAGAGATGTCGAACAGAGTACCGACTATCAGTTGCCTGCCCGCGTCACCCAGCCAACGGCCGCGATCAAGCACCCAAATCCAAACGCCAGATTGATGACGAACGCGGTACTCGCACTCCAATCGCTCCGACGGGGTTTCTTGGTAAGCGCGCACCTTTGCCAGAACGACCGGCAAATCCTCCGGGTGGTTAGGCTGGTCGGCGAGTTTGCCCGCCGGTACGCGGTTGACGGATTGGCAATGCGGGCAAACGATGTGCAGACTGTCGCTCATGTCGAGGCTCCTGAAGGTGTTGAGGATGAGGGGAGCGCCGCCTCGGCCGCCGTGGCCGGGGTGGCGCGCTGGAGCCCCTCGGTCAGGCGGCGGATATCGGCTTCATCCAGGGTTTCCCGCGCCAGGAGCTCGCGGGCACAGCGCTCCAGCACCGCGCGGTTGGCGTCGAGAATCCCGTAGGCGCGCTCGAACACGCCCATCACGATGTCGCGGATGGCCTGATCGATGCGCGCCTGGGTCGATTCCGCCACCCGGCAGCCGCCGCTGGCCAACTCGGGCGTGTCGAGGAAGCGCGGCCGCTGCGCCTCGAAGGCGATATAGCCCAAGCTTTCGTCCATACCGAAGCGGGTGATCATGTCGCGGGCGATGTCGGTGGCCCGCGCCAGGTCGTCGGCCGCCCCCGTGGAGAGTTCGCCAAACACCAGCTTCTCGGCCGCTCGTCCGCCCAGGAGCACGGCGATCTTGTGTTCCAGATCGCTGCGCGTCATCAGGTAACGGTCTTCGGTCGGGCGCTGCAGGGTGTAGCCCAAGGCGCCGATGCCACGCGGGATGATGGAAATCTTGTGCACCGGGTCAGTGCCCGGAAGCGCCAGCGCCACCAGCGCATGGCCCATCTCGTGATAGGCCACGGTCTCGCGCTCCTTAGGGTTGAGCACGTGGTTTTTCTTTTCCAGCCCCGCCACGATGCGCTCGATGGCGGCGGTGAAGTCCTGCAGCTCCACGGCCTGCGCGTGGCGGCGCGTCGCGGCCAGCGCCGCCTCGTTGACCAGATTGGCCAGATCCGCCCCCGAGAAGCCGGTGGTCAGCGCGGCCACCTGCTCGAGGTCGACCTCGGGTGCCAGCATGACTTTCTTGACATGCACCTTCAGGATGTCGAGCCGGCCCTTCTTGTCGGGGCGGTCCACCAGCACCTGGCGGTCGAAGCGGCCGGCGCGCAAGAGCGCCTGATCGAGGATTTCGGGCCGGTTGGTCGCGGCCAGAATGATGAGCCCTACGGAGGCATCGAAACCGTCCAACTCGGTCAGCAACTGGTTGAGCGTCTGCTCGCGTTCGTCATGACCGCCGATCGGGCCGCCGACGCCGCGCGCACGGCCCAGCGCGTCGAGCTCGTCGATGAAGATGATGGCCGGCGCCTGGCTGCGGGCCTGCTCGAAAAGGTCGCGCACCCGCGCCGCGCCCACGCCGACGAACATCTCGACGAATTCCGAACCCGAGATGGAGAAAAATGGTACGCCCGCTTCACCGGCGACCGCCTTGGCCAGCAAGGTCTTGCCGGTGCCGGGCGGCCCCACCAGCAGCACACCCTTGGGGATGCGCGCCCCGAGACGGCCATAGTCCTGCGGATTCTTCAGGAAATCGACGATCTCGATCAGCTCCGCCTTGGCCTCATCCACCCCCGCGACATCGGCGAACGTCACACCGGTGTTCTTTTCCACGAACACCTTGGCGCGGCTCTTACCGATGTTGAGAAACCCGCCCATGCCCTGCTTCTCGGCGAAGCGGCGGAACAGGAAGAACCAGACGCCAAAGAAGGCAACCGCTGGCAGGATCCACGACAGCACATCGCGCAGCCAGGTGCTCTCCAACACCCGGGCATAGGGCACGTCGTACTTCGACAGGCGATCGGCAAGATCGGGTTCGACTCTCGTTGCCACGATCGTCGTCTTGCCCCGGCTGTCCGGCGACTTCAGGTGCCCGGTCACCGTACGATCCGACACCAGCACTTCGGCCACGCGACCCTCGGCCAGCTCCTTCTCGAACTCGCTGTAGGGCACCGGCTCGACGGTTTTCGCCGTCTGCCAGTAGCTCTGCAAACTCAACAACAGCAGGAGGGCAACGATCCAGTAGCCGGTATTCCATTGATTCTTTTTTTCCATGGGCCTTGTTCCTCGAAAGTCGAGTTGCCAGAGGATCAGGTGAACAGATGGGCCGCGCCGTCACGCGAACGGATGGCCAGCGAGCGGGAGGGCAGCGCCGCCGCTGATGAGCAGTCCCCACGGCGTGGCCGACTGCGGATCACGCTTGTAGACGCCCGCGTGACCTGCGGCCACGACCGCCACCGCGATCGAGGCCAGGGAGGCTGCCCATGCCAGGCCGATGGGGTCGGACACGGCAGCCTCGCCCGCCATCAAGATGCGTCGCTCGCCTTCGCGGCATCCGGCTGCTCCGGCTCGGCCGGGGTCTGCGGTGGCTCTTTGCGTTCGAACACCACGCGTTCGGCCTTGTCGTCCCAGCGTGCGCTGGCGTGATCGCCCTTGCCGATGCCGCCGCCGAGCATCTCGCGCGCCAGCGCAGTTTCCAGCTCGCTGCGGATCAGGCGCTTGAGTTCACGCGCACCGAACTCGGGCTTGTAGCCTTCTTCCGCGAAATGGTCGATCAGCGTCTGATCGAAAGTGAGCGTCACGCCCTGACTGGCGGCGCTGCGCGCCACGCGATCGAGCTGCAGGCCGACGATGTGGCGGATCTCCTCCTTGCCCAGCGGATGGAAGACGATGATCTCGTCGATGCGGTTGAGGAACTCGGGCCGGAAATGGCCGCGCAGCACGTCCATGACCCCGGCCTTGGTCTTTTCGTACTCCTCGCCGGCCGCCCCGCGCGCCTTCAGCCGTCGCTGGATGATGTCCGAACCCAAGTTGGACGTGGCGATGATGATGGTGTTGGTGAAATCCACCACCCGGCCCTTGCCGTCGGTGAGGCGACCGTCGTCGAACACTTGCAGCAGGATGTTGTATACGTCAGAGTGTGCCTTCTCGATCTCGTCGAGCAGCAGCACGCTGTAGGGCTTGCGCCGCACCTTCTCGGTGAGCTGACCGCCTTCGTCGTAACCGACATAGCCCGGAGGCGCGCCCACCAATCGCGCCACGGTATGGCGTTCGCCATATTCCGACATGTCGATGCGCAACAGGGCGTGCTCATCGCCGTAGATCGATTCGGCCAATGCCTTGGCGAGCTCGGTCTTGCCCACCCCGGTCGGGCCCAGAAACAGGAAGGTAGCCACCGGTTTGCTGCCTTCACGCAGGCCGGCGCGGGACAGCCGCACGGCATCGGCCACGGCACGGACCGCCTCGTCTTGTCCCACCAGGCGCTCGTGCAGCCGTTGTTCCAAGTGCAGCAGCTTTTCGCGCTCTTCCACCGTCAACTCGTTGACCGGGATGCCGGTCAGGCGCGAGACGATCTGCGCCACGTGTTCCGCCTTGACCTCGGCACTGCCGGAGGCCCGCTCCCGCTCCCAGTCCTCGACGAGCTTCTTGAGCTCGGCCTCCTTGGCTTCGATGCGCTTCCCGAGCTCGGCGGCCTGGTCGTACTGCTTGCGCGCGGCCACGTAATCCTGTTCACGCCGCAGCTGGTGCAGTTCGGACTCCAGCTCCTGCACGGCCACCGGCCGGGCCGTGGCCGACAGCTTCACGCGCGCGGCCGCCTGGTCGAGCAGGTCGATCGCCTTGTCCGGTAGGAAGCGCGCCGTGATGTAGCGGTCGGACAACTCGGCCGCCGCGATGATCGCGTCCTCGGAGATGCTGACCTTGTGGTGCGCCTCGAAGGTGTCGCGCAGGCCGCGCAGAATCATGATAGCCTGGGCCACCGTCGGCTCGGGCACTGTCACCGGCTGGAAGCGCCGCTCCAGTGCGGCATCCTTCTCGATGTATTTCTGGTACTCGTTCAGCGTCGTGGCGCCGATCAGGTTGAGTTCACCGCGCGCCATCATCGGTTTGAACACGTTGGCCACGTCCAGCCCGCCTTCACCACCGCCCTGGCCGGCACCGACGATGGTGTGCACCTCGTCGATGAATAAAATTAGCTCGCCCTGGTGCTCGGTCACCTCCTTCAGCACCTTCTGCACGCGCTGCTCGAACTCGCCGCGATATTTGGCGCCGGCCACCATGGCGTTGATGTTGAGTTCCACCAGGCGCTTGTCGCGCAAGGTCTCGGGCACTTCGCCCGCCACCATGCGCTGCGCCAGCCCTTCGACGATGGCGGTCTTGCCCACACCCGGCTCGCCGATCAGCACCGGGTTGTTCTTCTTGCGCCGGGCCAGCACCTCGATGGTTGTTTCGATCTCCTGCGCGCGGCCGATCACCGGATCGAGCTTGCCGTCGCGCGCCATCTTGGTCAGGTCGCGCGAGTACTTGTCGAGTTCTGGCGTGTTAGTCGGCGTCTCAGCGCGGCCATCCTCGGCGCCCTTGCCCACCACCTTGCTGACCTGTTGGCGCAGCGCCTGCGGCGTCAGGCCGTAGCGGCGTAGCAGGTTGGCGGCCAGCCCTTCGCCTTCCTCAGCCAGACCGATCAGGAAATGCTCTGGACCGACATAAGAATGGCCGAGTTCATTGGAGGCCACAAAGGCGCGGCTGAGCGCATCCTTCACGCGTGGTGACACGCCGATCTCGCCCTCGAAGGGCTTGTCCCCGCGCTTGGCCTCAGACTCGATCTGCCGCTTGAGGTCATCGACCTTGATCTTGAACTGACCCAGGATGGTCTTGACCACGTCGCTGTCGGCCAGTGCCAGCAGCAGATGTTCGGTATCCACCTCGGAGCGGCCAAATTCGGCAGCGTGTTTGGCGGCCTCCTGCAGCAAGGTTTCCGACTGTTCGCTGATGCGGCTGGCCAGCCCACTGCCGCGACGGCGCGGCACACCTGAACCTGCGGCGGCGGGCTCACTTAACGAGGCATCGACCACATCATCGGTATCGGCGGCAACGGGCGTCGTGTCGTCGCCGATGCGGAAGAAGTCACTGCCGAGGAAGTCCTCGAACAGGCCGCTGCGCGAGCTGAACAAGGCTTCCAGCGGCGAAACGGTGCGTTTTTGCTGGCGCACTAATTGGCGGTAATGGTCGTCGCACAACAGCATGGTGCTGTGACGCCCGTTGAGACTGGCTTCCACCCGCACGGTGGCGGGTTGGCCGCAGACCTGGCATTGTTTTCTGGGCATGCTGATGCTCCTGAGAAGGTTGACAAGGTTGAGGCGACGAGGCATCGCAAGCCGCGACACCTCGTCTCGAGCCGGGTTTTTCTTGTGACGAACGAGCCGGCGACGTCAGCCGTTGATCGGGATCGAGCGCCCCTGCTTCGGCGAGCTGACCTCGCGCTTGTCAATCGTGACCGTGAGCACCCCGTTCTTGAACGATGCCTTGATCGAATCCTGGTTGGCGTCGTCAGGCAGGTTCAAGGCACGCTGAAAGCTGCCGTAGGCTCGCTCCACACGGTGGAAGCCACCTTCCTTCTTCTCCTGTTCCTGGCGCTTCTCGCCACGCACCATCAGCACGTCGTTGTCGAGGGTGATCTGGATGTCCTTCTCCTCGACACCGGGCACTTCCAGGGCAATCTTGTACTGCTTGTCGGTTTCCTGGATGTCCAGGGCCGGCTTCAGCATGCCCGACCAATCGGATGGCCACTGCGGCATGTTCAACGCCGGAAAACCGAAGCCCCGGAATGCGTCATCAAACAGCCGGTCGATTTCCCGATGCAGTTGCAGGATCGGGCTGACTGGCCCGCTCGCCGCTGGCAGGTCATTGCGCTGCACCGGCAGGGAAGAGGCGCTCTGCTGCTCTTGCTGCTCGTTCTTGAACCAGTTCCAGGGAGCCAACTTCTTGAAATCGATGTCCATGTCATACCTCCAGAAAAATTGGAACGAGTTACTCAAGCCCTTTGCCTGCTGCGACGGGCAGTGCGCCCAGGCAACACGGGCTGCTCGGATGACTTCTGCTGTTCACGCTTGCGCATCACCTCCTTCTTTGCTCCGGCTCGGGTCTGATCATTGATCCACTGAGCGATTTCACTTTGACGAAACCGCCACGTCCCGCCCACCTTGAAAGCCGTAGTTTCCCCATGCGCGGCGAGCCGATAAAGCGTCCGTTTGCCGACTTTCAAGTACGCAGCCAATTCATCGAGCGCGAAAATCACCTGTAGGTGCGCTTTCATCTCACCCTCTCTAATCGCGTCGCTTTGCGGTTCCGGCCTAGGAAATCCTTGCAAAACTTTGTAAGATATCACGCTTACCATGACAAACTTCAAGAGTCAAGAGTCAAGAGTCAAGAGTCAAGAGTCAATGTACAGCGTTCTCCCGCCCCATTGATGCAGGTCAACTGCTCAGGCAAGGCGCAGGGGGTGGCCTGAGCAGGCAATGGACAGCGCCTGGTTCGTCAGCCTGCGTGTGCCACAGGCGCCTCGATCAAACACCGATCCTCACGTTGTAGCCGAGTGCCCGCAGCCCCTTGCTCGTCTGCATGTGCCTTGGCGGAAACTCGTCTGGGCGCGTCCAGACGACGATTTCCCCGAGGCTGCTCAGGCCAACGTGCGGAATTGCCCAGTCGTCGCTGCGGATCGCGTTCCAGAGTCGGGCCGAAACACTTCCGTTGCCCCAGGCAACGTAGTTCAACAGTATCCGTCCGGCCAACACACCTTCCCGACACCGCCGCCGAAGGCCATGGCCCATCAAGCGGATTTTCCATGCGCCCTCAGCGCTGTATCTACAGCAAACCTTTCAAGGCCCAGGTCATTCAGGAGTGTTCTGAACCCGGTGCCTCCATCGCAAACATCGCCTTGGGCTACAGCCTCAATGCCAACCTCGTCCACAAATGGATTCGCCTGCTTACCCAGAAAACCACGGCTATCCAGCCAGCGTTCATCCCCTTGCCTTCTCAAATGCTCGGCGCGGGTTCGTATGCTCAAGCGCGCTGCTGCGATCATGAGTTTGATCCAGTCGGCCCGTAATAATGGGCACGATCCGTATGCCTATCTCAAGGATGTGCTGACACGGTTGCCGGCTCAGCGGGCGAGTGAGATTGCAGAGCTGCTGCCGCATAGGTGGCATCCGGCATAGTCGCGCAAGACGGTTTGCCCGCACGCTTACGTTCAACAGCTCAAGCACCGTCCGCCCTTCGCGGGATCGTTGCCGCCAGAGCCACACGCCGAACTTTTCCATCTTGTCGTCGCCGGCCAGCTGTCAGTCAGACAAGCCCAGGTGCTCGTTTTCCTGCTTGATCGCGTGGTCTCGGTTCGCGTGCACCCGGGAAACGGCATCCACGAACTGCCACCATCTCTTAGCTTGGCGGGGTCAAGCCAGCCGGGATGCTCGGACGGTTACGCTGGTCCGCGCCCAGTTGCAGCACCAAGGTCGGCCGCAGTGATGAAGCGGGTCTTGATGCCGCACTGCCCGCCCGATAGCGCAGTGCGATGGCCAGATGCGTCTTGCCGACTCCCAAGGGGCCTATATCGCCTTGGCATGGCTCCGGGCAGTTTCGGGGAGGCTGCACGCAGTGCGCGACAAGATGTATCGCAGCCGAACTGCGGTGTATTCTGCAATCAGCCTAGGGCCGCGTGTATCCGCTGCTTCCGGTCGAACACCCGGGCATGGTTGGCCCGCCCCAGATGAGCTTTCTTTCGGGTAATGCGCAGAGTGCAAAGGCTCACAGTACTTCGCCATGGTGCCTGGCCAACGCAACGAGCTTTTCACTGTCTCCCTTAAGATCCTGTCTATGCATTTTCCTGCCTCAACGCCTGCTTTGAAGCCCATGATCCGCGTTGACATGGTCTTCCGGTTGTCTGAGGTATCGGTTATACATCGCAGCTGGCTGGTCTGGACGGCTCCAACCTCAGCTGCAATTACCTCCATCGTCAACGTAGCCACTTTGTTCCCGTCTGCATCAGCGCTGGATGCATAGAAC
>NZ_JBEAFZ010000037.1:0-13469 GCF_040062415.1 Klebsiella sp. GG_Kp173 | reverse complement strand
GCACTGCCAACTGAATAACACATCCCCGTCAATACGGTTCTCGCTGCACGCTTACATTTAATTACACGGCGTATCGTATATCAGATAAAAAGTTCTATAACCTTTCCGATACTTCCGGGAAAGGCAGTCTCGATTATCCGTTACCGGCCACAGCAAGACTCAGTTCGCCTTTCAATCCTGCAAGACTTAACCCGGTATCGGGAAAAGTGAGTCCCCATAATGGCATTGATTATTCCATGCCCATGAACACGAAAATAGTCAGCGTCATCGACGGAAAAATCACCCGGGCCGAATACAACAGTACCATGGGATATTTTGTTGAAGTAACGGGAAAAGCCGGTGTTAAAACTCGCTATCTCCACCTCAATAAAATACTCGTTACTAAAGGGGCCAGGGTTACCCGGGGAGACGCTATTGCGTTATCCGGTAACAGCGGACGTTCATCCGGTCCTCATCTGCATTACGAGCTGGTCATCAATAACAATCCTGTTAACTCACTGGCGTTCCGGGCAGCGGCACCCGCTGATAACAAACTTGAACAGCATGCCTTTGCGCATGCCAGAGACTACGAACGATACCTGGACTGATAACGGGGCCGCGACGCGGCCCCGTCTGCCGGATTAATTTTTTTTATCGTTTTCACTTCCTTGATGTTGATGATCTCCATGCCCTCCGTGGCCGTGGAAAAGATGCATTAGCGGGCAGACCAGCAATAACAGATATGGCCAGTAACCTGCCACATGTGACCAGTGTTCGCGCAGGAGGGCAAATGCCGCAATCGCGGCGACAGCAATAAGCGCATAGGTGGTACTTTTCATACCGGACTCCTTCTGTTAGTAACAGACCCTTCATTCAGGGTTATTTCCCGAGCCTGACACTTTTCAGACGCAACGCATTTGCAATGACGCTAACGGAGGAAAGGGCCATAGCCGCCGCCGCAATAACTGGCGACAGCAGTATTCCATACACAGGATAAAGCAGACCTGCAGCTACAGGCACCCCAAGAGCATTGTAGATAAACGCAAAAAACAGATTCTGCCGGATATTTTTCATGGTGATTTCTGACAGATGACGGGCCCTGTTGAGTATCATCAAATCGCCTTTGAGAAGGGTAACGCCAGCACTTTCTATTGCCACATCTGTACCCGTTCCCATGGCTATACCCACGTCAGCCGCTGCCAGCGCCGGGGCATCATTCACACCGTCTCCGGCCATCGCAACCACATGGCCAGACGCTTTCAGTCGGGTTATCACTGCTTTTTTGCCATCCGGCAGAATCCCGGCTTCAACCTCATCTATTCCCAGTTTCCGTGCGACTGCTTCAGCAGTAAGCTGGTTATCCCCGGTGAGCATAACAATGCGGATCCCCGCCTGACGCAAAGCTTTAAGCGCATCCGGCGTGGTTGCTTTCACGGGATCCGAGATAGCTATCAGGCCTGCAAGGTTCCCGTCTGTGGCCACATAGATAACGGTAGCGCCTTCCATCCGCAACGTATCCGCAACGGCCTTTTGATTATCAATAACGATACTGTTTTCCTGCATAGCCAGTTCATTACCAATAACAACCCGTTGACCTTCGACATCGCCTGAGACACCTTTCCCCGACGGGGCATTGAAATTACTGACGGCAGGTATCACGATCCCCTTTTCATGCGCGGCTCTGACAACAGCCATACCCAACGGATGCTGCGAACCTTTTTCCACTGCAGCTGTTACACGTAAAAGAGATATTTCCCCACCCGGACTGAGACTGATAATCCCTGTCACCGTAGGCGAACCTTCCGTGAGCGTGCCTGTTTTGTCGACAACCAGCGTGTCCACTTTTTCAAGACGCTCAAGGGCTTCGGCATTCTTGATTAACACCCCGGCCTGGGCGCCTTTGCCCACCCCCACCATTATCGACATCGGCGTGGCCAGTCCCAGCGCGCAGGGACAGGCAATAATCAGGACCGACACAGCCGCAATGAGACCGTGCGCCATCCTGGGCTCGGGCCCCCAGACAGACCAGATCAAGAAAGCAACAACCGCGATAAGTATCACCAGAGGAACAAACCAGCCTGAAACGCTGTCTGCCATTCTCTGGATGGGGGCACGCGAACGCTGTGCATCAGCGACCATCTGAACAATTCGTGAGAGCATCGTTTCATCACCGACTTTCTCTGCACGGATGATAAGACTACCTGTCTGATTAATCGTCCCCCCAATGACAGGGTCACCCTTCGTTTTGGTAACCGGCATAGACTCCCCGGTCACCATCGATTCATCAACGGTTGTTTTGCCTTCGATCACGATACCGTCGACCGGAATACTCTCTCCAGGTCTGATGCGGAGCTTATCGCCAGGCAGGACATCTTCCGCATTAATATCCGTTTCATGACCGTCATGATCCAGCCGTCTGGCGGTTTTGGGGGCAAGGTTCAGAAGCGCAGTAATGGCGCCTGAGGTTTGTTCCCGTGCCCGCAGCTCAAGAACCTGTCCCAGCAGAACAAGCACCGTAATAACTGCTGCGGCTTCAAAATAAACGGCCACCAGGCCATCCATGTTTCTGAACGATGCAGGAAACCAGGAGGGGAAGACGGTTGCAATGACGCTGTAAACCCAGGCTACGCCGGTCCCCATTGCAACAAGGGTAAACATATTCAGGGAGCGGTTACGTAACGACATTCCGGCCCGGGCGAAGAATGGCCAGCCACACCACAACACGACAGGGGAGGCCAGAAGCAACTGCAGCCATGTGTTGTACTGTGGCGGTACTGTATTCCTCAAGTCGGGAAACAGATGAGATCCCATTTCGAGTACCAGAACCGGAAACGCCAGCAACAACCCCAGCCAGAAGCGTCTTGTCATGTCGTGAAGTTCATCACTCGGCCCCGTGGATGCCGTAGCTACGAGCGGCTCCAGTGCCATTCCACAGACAGGACAGCTTCCGGGACCACTGCGGCGTATCTCCGGGTGCATCGGACATGTCCACACACCTTCAGAATTCTCTTTTTCCGCCTGGTTGTGAGGCTGTTTTATCTGATCAGGGCTGACTTCGTGATGATCGTGGTGATGGTGATGGGAATGTTCACTGGCATCTTCGGTAAGATAACGATCGGGATGGGCTTTAAATTTACTCTCACAGCTGGCGGAGCAGAAATAAAGTTGGTGGTCCTGGTATCGAATGCTGCTGTGCGCCCTGTCGGGCAGGATGGCCATCCCGCACACGGGATCTCTCACCTTATGCAATACGTGGCCCTCGTCCGGGGATAATGTCTGCTCAGAAGCAGTCTGGTTGTTGTGTTGCACTGCATTGTCATTTTTCACAGTAACTCTCCTTATGCATACCGAAGCATCTTCTGTCTTCAGGGTATGTCATGGATGCGATTACCACGAATATCGCCGGCACAGGAGTGCCTGCTACCGGCGTCCCGTTATCAGCCGTTCCGCTGACTATTCGATTCGCTGGAAGACTTTTTTACTTCCATCCGGTGAGAATGCGATAACATCGTAAGCCTCTTTTCGGGCTCCCATCTCCATTCCAGGACTTCCTGCTGGCATACCGGGGGTGGCGAGACCGTATATACCCGAACCAGACTGCATTGCCTTATGTATCGTTGTCGCAGGCACATGGCCTTCAATGATCAAATTACCGGCAACCGCGGTATGACAACTTCGTAGTCCTGCAGGAATAGCATGCTTTTCTTTCAGGGCTGACAGCGCCTGATCATTCATGACGTGAGTTCGTACTTCAAACCCGTCTTTTTCCATCGCTTTGCCCCACAGGGAACAACAGCCACAGTTTTCAGATTTGTACATATCAATCACTTTTTCACTCGCCATCGCGGGTAGTGAAAGGCCGAGAGCCAGCGCCATTAGAACCACTTTTTTCATACTCACCTCTGTATATTATCGATATAAACCCTGACGTCAGGGTGAATCAGTAAAGAAGGACACCCACAGGGGGTGCCCTTTCAGGTTCAGGACACGCTTTTTTTATGTCTGCGCAGCCAGATTAATTTGTAGGCGGCAGGAATAATGAACAGGGACAGCAGCGGAGCCGTGATCATCCCACCAATCATGGGTGCCGCGATACGGCTCATGACTTCTGAACCTGCACCGGTTCCCCAGAGTATTGGCAGCAGACCCGCAATGATCACCGCCACGGTCATGGCTTTCGGCCGGACACGCAGTACGGCACCATGATAGAGGGCTTCATCAAGGCCTTCCGGTGTGAACGTCTCTTTACGGGACAATTCCGGGTGCGCTTCAATGGCATGACGCAGATACATCAGCATGACCACGCCAAACTCTGCTGCCACCCCGGCCAGGGCGATAAACCCGGTTCCGGTCGCCACTGACATATGGAAGCCCTGCCAGTACAGGAACCATATCCCGCCAACCAGGGCAAACGGCAGGCTCATCAGAATAAGTAAGGCCTCATCAGCCCGGCGGAATGCCAGATATAACAGGATGAAGATGATCATCACCGTCATCGGTACCATCAGTTTTAATTTCTTATTGGCGTGCTCGAGTAATTCAAACTGTCCTGAGAATGCCACACTGGTCCCCGGTCTCAGTTTCACTTTCTCACTGATGGCCGTCTTAATATCGTTCACCACCGACACCATGTCCCTGCCGCGGGCATCAACATAAATCCAGCTGGCTGGCCGGGCATTTTCGGTTTTCAGCATGGTTGGTCCGGAAACGACCTTAATATCGGCAACATCGCCCAGCGTAATTTGCTGCTTCATTGGGGTCAGGATTGGCATCTCTCTCAACGCCTGCGGACTGTTACGGTAATCCTGCGGATAGCGAATGTTAATAGGGTACCGGGCCACGCCTTCAACCGTCTCACCCACCATAGCCCCACCGATTGCTGAAGAGACGAACAGCTGGACGTCGCCCACAGTCATCCCGTACCGGGAAGCTTTCTCCCGGTTGATATCGATATCGATGTAGCGCCCGCCCTCAAGTCGCTCAGCCAGGACAGACACCACGCCAGGCACGGTTTTGGCTACCGCCTCGATACTCTGCGCCGTCGCGTCGATATCGGACAGAACAGTCCCGGACACTTTGATACCTATCGGGCTTTTGATCCCGGTTGAGAGCATATCAATACGGTTACGGATAGGCGGCACCCAGAGGTTTGCCAGACCCGGTAAACGGACTGTCCTGTCGAGTTCATCAATAATCTTGTCAATTGTCATGCCGGGACGCCACTGATCCTCAGGTTTGAGCTGGATCGTGGTTTCCACCATTTCGAGCGGCGCGGAATCCGTTGCGGTCTCTGCTTTACCGGTCTTGCCAAATACAGAAGCCACTTCAGGAACGCTTTTGATTAACTTGTCTGTTGTCTGCAGGAGCGCTGCAGCTTCTGCCGGAGAGACGCCAGGCAAGGTCGACGGCATATACAGCAGATCGCCCTCGTTAATCTTCGGCAGAAATTCACCGCCCACCTGACTCAGTGGCCAGATAACCGTGAAAATGGACAAGGCCGCAACCAGCAGGGTTGTTTTTGGCCAGTGGAGGACCCGCAGCAGCAAAGGATGATACGCTTTGATCAGCACCCGGTTCAGGGGGTTACTTGTCTCGGCAGGAATTTTCCCCCGGATCCAGAATCCCATCAGAATAGGAATGACGATGATGGCCAGTGCGGCCGCTCCCGCCATGGAGTACGTTTTCGTGAATGCCAGCGGGCCAAACAGACGACCTTCCTGCCCTTCCAGGGTAAAGATAGGAATAAAGGACAGGGTGATGATCAGCAGGCTAATGAACAACGCGGGTCCCACTTCCACGGAGGCGTCGGTAATCACCTTCCAGCGGGTGGCGTTGTCAATCTGCTCACCCGGATGCTGATGATCCCACTCCTCAAGCCGTTTGTGCGCATTTTCAATCATCACAATGGCGGCATCCACCATCGCACCGACGGCAATCGCTATCCCTCCCAGCGACATGATATTGGCGTTCAGTCCCTGGAAGTGCATGACGATAAAGGCGATACACAGGCCAAGTGGCAGAGAAATAATCGCCACCAGGGCAGAACGGACATGCCAGAGGAACAGTGCGCAAACGACAGCAACAACGATAAACTCTTCAAGAAGCTTGTAACTGAGGTTATCAATCGCCCGGTCGATTAACTGGCTGCGATCGTAGGTGGTCACGATTTCAACGCCTTCCGGCAGGCTGGCCTTCAGCGTCTCCAGTTTATCCCTCACTGCCGTGATAACGTCGCGCGCATTTTTACCCGACCGCAGGATCACCACGCCGCCAGCGACTTCTCCCTGGCCGTTCAGCTCGGCAATACCACGCCTCATTTCGGGCCCGGTCTGCACGCGGGCAACATCCCGCAGATAAACCGGCACGCCGTTCTCACCTGTTTTCAGGACGATGTTATTAAAATCATCAATGCTCTGAAGATAACCGCTGGCACGGACCATATACTCCGCTTCGGCCATTTCAACGGATGAGCCACCGGCCTCCTGGTTAGACGATTCAAGTGCCTGTTTCACTTCGGGCAGGCTGATACCGTACTGGGACAGTTTTACCGGATTGACCTGAATCTGGTACTGTTTCACCACGCCGCCAACCGAAGCGACCTCAGCCACGTTCGGGATGGTTTTCAGCTCAAATTTCAGGAACCAGTCCTGCAGAGAGCGCAGTTCTGAAAGGTCGTGTTTTCCGTTGCGATCGACAAGGGCATATTCAAAAATCCAGCCCACACCCGTGGCATCAGGACCGATTTCAGAACTCACACCGGCAGGCAGTTTTCCCTGAACCTGATTCAGATATTCCAGCACGCGGGAACGGGCCCAGTACAGATCGGTGCCGTCTTCAAAAATGACATACACATACGAATCCCCGAACTGTGAAAAACCACGCACGGTTTTTGCGCCAGGTACGGACAGCATGGTGGTGGTAAGTGGATAGGTGACCTGGTTTTCTACAATCTGCGGGGCCTGGCCGGGATAGCTGGTTTTGATAATGACCTGTACATCTGACAGGTCAGGCAAGGCATCGACCGGCGTGTTAATAATCGTCCATGTACCCCAGATGCTGAGAAACAGGGCCCCCATCATGACCAGGAAACGGTTGGCGACAGAGCGCCGGATAATCCATTCAATCATCGTCGTCTCCTCAGTGCCCTGAATGCATATTTACAGGCTGGTCAGACATTGCTGGCATACTGCTTTCTGTTTTTTCAGGGTGGCGCATACGTTCCAGCGCGCCCGTAATATTGGCTTCGGAGTCAATGAGGAACAGGCCACTGACCACCACGGTATCGCCTTCATTCAGGCCGGAACCGATGCCGGACTGTTGCTGTGATTCATGCAGAACGTGGATCTGTTTCGGCACAAACTTGCCTTCATCATCAACAGTAATCACGCGCTGTTCTTTGCCGGTATCGATAACGGCCTGGCTTGGTATCAGCAGCATCTCCTGGCTCTTGGTATTCAGTTTCAGATAGGCATTCATGCCCGGCTTGAGAAACTCATCCTTATTAGAAACCTGGAGACGGACCTGAAGCGTACGGGTTGTCTGATCCACGCTGGGAAGAATGTTCCATTTTTCGACATGGAATGTTTTATCCGGATAAGCCGGTACCGAAATTTCAAACTGCGACGTATCTTTCAGCAGATATGCGATAGATTCTGGCACTGCAGCGCTGATCCAGACCGGGTCCATCCCCTGAATCTGAGCCACTACTTTATCTTTCGAAATATTCATGCCGGTGCGCAGGTCAAACGCAGTAATGACACCATCAATAGGTGCTTTAATGGTAAAACGGGTCTGGATTGTGCGGGTTGAACGCAGCCTTTGAATATCCTCTTCCGGCATACCAGCCAGACGAAGTCGCTCCAGAACCCCTTTTATCTGGGTTGACGTACCGCCTGTACCGGATAACAGCAGGAACTCACTTTGTGCCTCAACCCATTCAGGAATGGTGATATCGATAAGCGGAGTGCCTTTCTTCACATGATCGCCAATCGTCAGGGGATACACTTTTTCGACGAAACCGTCAGAGCGCGCCTGCACAATGACAAACTGATACTCGTTGTAACTGACATTAGCCGGGATTGTCTGGGAATAATTCAGCATTCCTCGCGTGACTTTTTGCGTTTTTAATCCCAGATTCTGAACCTGCGTTGGATCGATACGGATCCCGCCACTGCTTTTATCGCCACTTTCATCAGCATATTTCGGCACCAGGTCCATATCCATAAAGGGAGATTTTCCGGGTTTATCAAATTTGGTATCCGGTTTCATCGGGTCATACCAGAAAAGTACCTTTCGCTCCGGTGCCTTTTGTTCGGTTTGTACTGTTTTTTGTGATGAGTTTACATACTGCCAGGCAGTAACCGATATCAGCCCCCCTGCTATGAGGCTGCTGATAATTATTGCAGCATATTTTATCTTTAAAGAAGCCATACAATTTCTCGCTGAAAAATCAAAACACCTGGCATATGCGCCCGATCATTCATTCACAGTAATCCCTTAATGAATGTTCAGGCGCACTGGATGTATTCGCTCCGGACTGATAATCAGGATTGCGTAACGTTAATGCTTTTGAGTAAGGAGATATTGCCCTGCTGAATAAACGAGAAATCGACATGGTTGCCGGTTTTCAGGGCATTGATAGCGTCGTCTGCATTAACAAAAGTGAAGCGCATGGTCATTGCAGGCCAGCCCACAGCAGGGATTGCTTCGTGCGAAATGGTAATCTTTTTACTATTCATATCAATGTCTTTAACGACACCGGTGCCCTTGATAACCTGCTGTACCGAAGCATCACTGGCAGCATTCATATCGCCATGCTGATGTGTTTCAGCATGAAGACCGGCAGAAAACATGACAGAGAAGGCACCAAATAAAACGGCTTTAAGTGAATTACGCATTTTTAATTTCCTGATTAAATAAATTTACTCTACCCAACCGCCACCCAGCGCGGTAAACAGATTAATTTCGTTAACCTGTCGGGAATAGGTAAGATCGAGAATGGTTTGCTGCGTAGCGAAGAGGGAACGTTCTGCATCCAGCACTTCGATGTAACTGACAGCACCACTTGCATATAATCCTCTGGCACGCTGGAGAGTTATCTGAAGTGAATCAAGATAACGCTGCTGTGACTCAAGTTGCTGGCTAAGGCTGTCGCGCAGCGCAAGCGTGTCGGAAACATCCTTAAAGGCTGACTGAATTTTTTGTTCGTAATTAACCACCGATTGTTGCTGGCGAATTTCAGCCAGCTTCAGATTGGCTTTATTCCTGCCAGCATTAAAAATAGGAATTTCAATTTTAGGGATAAAATTCCACATTCCACTTCCTGACGTAAACAGGCTTGACAGCTCCGTACTGCTTGCGGAAAGACCACTGGTCAGGGTAATGGAGGGGAAAAAGGCCGCTCGCGCTGCGCCAATATTGGCATCAGCCGCTTTCAGCTGATATTCCGCTTCCATAATATCCGGTCGCTGCAGCAAAATTTGTGAAGATAGATTTGGTGGCAATTTTACTGGTGCGATCTCCCCGCCTTTCATCCCTTTTTCTGACGGAAGTGCGCGGTACGTTCCCAGCACCAGTTGCAGGGCATTGTTTGCCTGAGCCAGATCGCCTTCTCGTTTGGCTATTTCGGCGCGGGTACTTTCGATTTGTCCTCTCGCCTGTTCAAGTGCCAGAACGTTCGTACTCCCGGTCACGAGCTGTTGCTCAACGAAAGCATAGGACTGTTCATAATTTTTCAGCGTTTCCCGCGCAATACGGAGTTGTTCGTACGCCAGTTGCTGGCTGAAATAGCTCTGTGAAACGTTGGAGACCAGCAGGATGTGTACGGCACGACGGGCTTCTTCGCTGGCAAAGTAGTTCTGGCGATCAGCCTCACTCATGTTCTTAAGTTTGCCAAAAAAATCGAGCTCATAGCTGAGCTCCAGACCCGCGTCGTACTCCTGTGTGGTCGGCTTGTCACCTTTCAGACCACCGTTGTATGTGATCCCGGATGAGGCATTCAGTTGGGGATAACGATCTGCATCCGTGACGTTGAACTGGGCCCGGGCCTCTTCAACCTTCAGGGCAGCCATTCTCAAATCACGGTTATTATTCAGGGCTTCACCGATCAGCCTGCTGACCTGGGGATCGACAAAAAAGTTTCGCCAGCCCGTATCCTGATAGCTGTTTACCGCAGGCGTCAGACTGTTTTTAGACAATGAAAACTGCTGGGGAACCGGAGCTGGCGGACGCTGATATTCAGGTGCCAGAGAAACACAACCAGCCAGGATGAATATGGTACTGATGCTGAGTAATTTTAATTTGAACATAACGCTTCTCGTACAGGCAGACCTGGTAAATGGTTCAAACGAAGTCCAGAGTATTGATAGGGATACTTTACCGAACGCTCTCTGTTTGCCGGGTGACAGGATAATGACAATGTTGTCATTTTTGCTGTAATCCGTTGATAACGATCGTGGGCGCAATAAAATGACATTAGCAGCCAGCCGGGGAGCATGATGAAAATATTAATCGTTGAAGACGAAATTAAAACAGGTGAATATCTCAGCAAGGGGCTGACAGAGGCGGGGTTCGTCGTGGATCACGCTGATAATGGTCTGACCGGATATCATCTTGCCATGACAGCCGAGTATGATTTAGTCATCCTGGATATCATGCTGCCTGATGTAAACGGCTGGGATATCATCCGTATGCTGCGCAGTGCCGGAAAGGGGATGCCGGTATTACTGCTGACGGCCCTTGGCACGATTGAACACAGGGTCAAAGGACTTGAGCTGGGTGCGGACGATTATCTGGTGAAGCCCTTTGCGTTTGCTGAACTGCTCGCCCGGGTAAGAACCCTCCTCAGGCGGGGAAACACGATGATCACGGAAAGCCAGCTTAAAGTGGCTGACCTCTCGGTTGATCTCGTATCCAGAAAAGTCAGCCGCGCCGGGAACCGCATTGTGCTCACCAGTAAAGAGTTCAGCCTGCTGGAATTCTTCATTCGCCATCAGGGAGAAGTTCTTCCCCGCTCCCTGATTGCCTCTCAGGTCTGGGACATGAATTTTGACAGCGACACTAACGCGATTGATGTCGCAGTAAAGCGACTCCGCGCTAAAATAGACAACGATTACGGGACAAAACTGATCCAGACAGTGCGGGGCGTGGGCTACATGCTGGAGATCCCGGATGCATAGCAAACCGTCCAGACGACCTTTCTCACTCGCTCTGCGGCTGACCTTTTTTATCAGCCTGTCCACAATACTGGCGTTTATCGCCTTCACCTGGTTTATGCTGCATTCTGTTGAAAAGCATTTTGCCGAGCAGGATGTCAGCGATCTGCAACAAATCAGCACCACACTGAGCCGTATACTCCAGTCCCCGGCAGATCCGGATGAAAAAAAAGTAAGCAAAATAAAGGAATCAATTGCCAGCTACCGCAACGTTGCCCTTTTGCTCCTCAATCCCAGGGGTGAAGTGCTCTTTAGCTCAGCTCAGGGGGCGGCACTACGCCCGGCAGTGAATTCAGCAGATTTTAGCGAGCACAGCCGCGCACGGGATGTCTTTCTCTGGACGGTGGAGGATCCTGCGGGACCGATGGATACCGGGTCCGAAATGAAGATGGAAACATACAGGATTATCGCCTCCTCTGGTCAGGCGATATTTCAGGGCAAACAGCAGAACTATGTCATGCTGACTGGCCTATCCATTAATTTCCATCTCCATTACCTCGATGCGCTGAAAAAGAACCTGATTGCGATTGCCGTCGTGATAAGCCTGTTGATTGTTCTGATCATTCGAATCGCTGTCCGTCAGGGGCACCTGCCCCTTCGTAATGTCAGCAATGCCATTAAAAACATCACCTCCGAGAATCTTGATGCGCGACTGGAACCGACACGCGTTCCCATTGAGCTGGAGCAACTGGTTATCTCGTTCAATCATATGATTGGAAAGATTGAGGATGTCTTTACCCGCCAGGCCAATTTCTCTGCCGATATCGCGCATGAGATCAGAACGCCCATCACCAATCTGGTGACGCAGACTGAAATCGCACTGAGTCAGGATCGAACACAGAGGGAACTTGAGGATGTCCTCTATTCCAGTCTTGAAGAGTATAACCGGATGACCAAAATGGTCAGCGATATGCTGTTCCTGGCACAGGCAGATAATAATCAGCTGATACCTGACAGGGTCATGTTTGACCTCAGAGCGGAAGTCATGAAAGTCTTCGAGTTTTTCGAAGCCTGGGCCGAAGAACGCAATATCACGCTCAAATTTAACGGGATGCCCTGCCTGGTTGAGGGAGATCCACAAATGTTCAGAAGGGCGATCAATAATCTGTTATCCAATGCCCTGCGTTATACCCCGGAGGGACAGGCAATCACCGTCTCAATAAGAGAGCAGGAGAGCTTTTTTGACCTTGTGATTGAAAATCCGGGGAAACCGATCCCTGAAGAACATTTATCAAGGCTGTTTGACCGTTTTTATCGGGTGGATCCATCCAGACAACGAAAAGGAGAAGGCAGCGGCATCGGCCTTGCGATTGTGAAGTCAATCGTGGAAGCACATCACGGAAGAGTGCAGGTGGAATCAGACGTACGCTCCACGTGTTTTATCTTATCCGTGCCCAGACTGGAGAAAATGATCCCGGAAACCCAATGCTGAAAATAAAGATGTAAATGACAAAGATGTCATTAGCCTGTCATGCAGCAAACAGAAGCCATTCGATATAATTAGTGCAACTTATCAGGAAGGCTGGATTGCTTCATCAATACCCGGCGTCAGAGTACGCCAGGAAATGAATATCCAGCCCTCTTCCGGAGAAATAAACGCTGCCGAACTTGTTTCAGTTATGGAACTGAAAACACCGGTTGTACTTCCCCGGACATCACTAATTCAGAAATGGAGAGTTATCATGAAAAATATCGTATTAGCATCTTTGCTGGGCTTTGGTTTAATTTCATCGGCCTGGGCCACTGAAACCGTGAATATCCATGATCGCGTCAACAATGCACAGGCTCCTGCTCACCAGATGCAGTCTGCTGCGGCTCCTGTCGGGATCCAGGGGACTGCTCCTCGTATGACCGGTATGGACCAGCATGAACAGGCCATTATTGCTCATGAAACCATGACGAACGGGTCGGCGGATGCGCACCAGAAAATGGTGGAAAGTCATCAGAGGATGATGGGAAGTCAGACCGTTTCCCCTACCGGGCCGTCAAAGTCATTCGCGGCAATGAATGAGCATGAAAGAGCTGCAGTTGCCCATGAATTTATGAATAACGGTCAGTCCGGCCCACATCAGGCCATGGCCGAAGCGCATCGTCGTATGCTCAATGCAGGCTGACGGCGATGGTAGTATCTTTGCAGTCCTGATTTCCTTGATAGATTTTTCCGTAACCGGATATATTGCAACATCTTTGCCCCCTACAGGGGGCATTTTTATCAGATTCTGGGCTTTGTTGAATAAATCAGATTTCGGGTAAGTCTCCCCCGTAGCGGGTTGTGTT
>NZ_JBEAFZ010000089.1:0-253637 GCF_040062415.1 Klebsiella sp. GG_Kp173 | reverse complement strand
GAGAGAACGTTGCCGCAGGCAACGGCCCGAAGGGCGAGGCGCTTTAGCGCCGAGTAACCCTTCCCCCACCACCATCCCTTCATGTATTACCCAGCTTACTCCACTTGCAATACTTTATATTCTGCCCTACGGGGAAGGATGAGAAGCTTCGACTAAGGTTCGACTCGAGCGTAGCGAGAGAACGTTGCCGCAGGCAACGGCCCGAAGGGCGAGGCGCTTTAGCGCCGAGTTATCCTTCCCCCACCACCATCTCTTCATGTCATCCCCAGCTTACTCCATCTGCGATACTCTATATTCTGCCCCACGGGGAAGGATGAGAAGCTTCGACTAAGGTTCGACTCGAGCGTAGCGAGAGAACGTGGCCGCAGGCAACGGCCCGAAGGGCGAGGCGCTTTAGCGCCGAGTCATCCTTCCCCCACCGCTGTTGCACTCTCGTCAGCCACCTGTTCTGCTATCTCCTCGCTCGCGCTTCGCTTAGCGAGGCTACAGGTGTGCCGTCTGGTAGCCCGGACGGGTGCGCCGCACCGCCTCCGGGAAAACTCACAGCGGGGGCAGTCGCCTCTTCACCGGCGAACTTTTCACCACCGAGGTATTGCACTGCGCAAATTCGGCCAGGCCGTCCAGTAGCGTATCCAGCTGGGCAATATCACGCACCACCAGTCGCATCACGAAACAATCCTCTCCGGTCACTTTGTCACTTTCGATGCACTCCGGCATCGCCTGGATATATTTATCCACCTTCTGCAGTAGACCAGGCAGCGGCCGGACCCGCACCAGCGCCTGCAGGCTGTAGCCCAGCGCGGCGAGATTCACCCGCGCCCCATAGCCCTGAATCACGCCCCGCTCCTCCAGGCGCTTCACCCGCTCGGCGGTGCTCGGCGAGGTCAGCCCCACCCGCGCGCTCAATACCTTCAACGAGACTCTGGCATCCTGAGTCAGGCAAGTGAGGATCGCCCGGTCAATTTCATCAAGTACGTCATTCATGTTTTTTACCTAATTATGAAAGGGATTTCCCCCTGTTTACCTTAATTCAGCCATGCCAGGCTGTCAGGATTTTTCGCACAATACTGGAAAACTTCTGGAGGTGAAATATGCAAATTACCCGCGGCGTCTGGCAAATGAGCCTGGCGATGATAATTTCTGGCTCGATCGGCGCGTTCGTGCTGCTCTCTGGTTTGCCGGTAATTGATGTGGTGTTCTGGCGCTGCCTGATTGGCGCGCTCACCCTGCTGCTGTTCATCATTCTCAGCCGCCAGCCCTTCAGTCGTCTCACGCGCTTCACCCTCGCCCTCGCGGTACTTGGCGGCATCGCGCTGGTCATCAACTGGCTGCTGCTGTTTGCCGCCTACTCGCGTATTTCAATTGGCATGGCCACGGTGGTCTACAACACCCAGCCGTTTATGCTGGTGCTGATGGGCATGGTGTTGGGGGAACGGGTCAGCGCCGTAAAATGGGGATGGTTACTGCTGGCCTTCGGCGGCGTGGTGATCCTGCTGTCAAGCGAGCTTGCCCCGACGCACGGCGAAAGTCTCACGGCCGGCGTTTTGCTGGCATTAGGCGCGGCATTTTTCTATGCCCTGACCGCCATCATCGCCCGCAAACTGCACCCGCTCCCTGCTCAGCATATTGCCTTTATTCAGGTGCTCGTCGGCGTCGTGATGCTGCTGCCGCTGGTGCAAATGCCCGAGTTTTCTGCCAGCTTCCCCTGGCGCTATCTGCTGATCCTCGGCGTCGTCCATACCGGGATCATGTATCAGCTTTTATATAGCGCGATACAGAAGCTGCCGACGCCCATTACCGGTTCGCTCTCCTTTATTTATCCGTTGGTGGCGATGGGGGTCGACTATCTGGTCTTCCATCATGCGTTAACCCCTGTGCAGTTGCTCGGCGGGATGCTTATTCTGTTTGCCGCCGCCGGGAATAACCTCGGCTGGGGCGAAAAAAAACCCCGCCAGGGCGGGGTCAGTCAGCGGTCGCGGGCCAGTTAGCGACGGGCGCGGACAATCTGGTATTTGCGCGTCAGGTACTCTACCGGCACGCTCCAGATATGAACCAGGCGAGAGAATGGGAACAGCAGGAACAGGGTCATCCCCAGCACCAGGTGGACGCGGAAGATAAACGCCACGCCATCCAGGTGCTGCGACGCACCGCCGTGGAAGGTGACCACCGACTGCGCCCAGCCGACCAGCTTCATCATTTCGCTGCCGTCCATATGCTGGGCAGAGAATGGGATCGTCAGTAGACCCAGCGCACACTGCACCATCAGCAGGGAGAGGATCAGAATATCCGCGCCGGTGGTGGTGGCACGCACGCGTGGGCTGAGCAGACGACGCTTAAGCAGCAGTAAACCGCCCACCAGGGTCATCACGCCGCAGGCGCCGCCGGCGATCATCGCCATCTTCTGCTTGACGTCGATCGGCAGGAAGGATTCATACATCCAGTGCGGGGTCAGCATGCCGAGGAAGTGGCCGGCGAAAATGCCGAGGATGCCGATATGGAACAGGTTCGACGCCAGGTTCATTCCCTTACGGTCCAGCATCTGGCTGGAGGCGGCGCGCCAGGTGTACTGACCGTAGTCGTAGCGCAGCCAGCTGCCGATCAGGAACACCGAGCCCGCAATGTACGGATAAATGTCAAAGAAGAACATATTCAGGAAGTGCATTATTGCTGTCCTCCGTTAGAGATATTCAGATATTGCGGGGCCACGGCTCCGGCAAAACGACGCTGGTGAGCGGAAATCTCCGACTCGCCGCAGCCCTGGTCGGCAAAGAATTTCACCTGTTCTTCTTCCCAGACCGCGTCCAGCGCCTGCGGCGTATCGTCGCGGGCTTCGTCGGCAATCTTCTCCGCCACCTTCTGGCTGTCGACCTGAGTGTTTGCCAGCTTCAGCAGCAGTTCGAACAGCACCTCATAGCGGCTCTCGCGCTGCTGCAGCCGCGCGCTGAGCAGGCCGAGGATCGGCGCAACGTCCCGCAGGCCGCCAAGCGCTTCCTCTTCCGGCAGCTGCGCCAGATACTCCAGATACAGCGGCAGATGATCCGGCAACTCATGGCTATCGAGCAGCAGACCATGGCGCTCATACTGCGCCATCAGATCAACCATCGCCTGCCCGCGATCGCGGGATTCGCCGTGCACGTGTTCAAACAGCAGCAGCGAGGTGGCCCGGCCGCGGTCAAACAGTTCGCTATAGGACGCCTGGGCATCCAGCGGATCCTGAGTCAGCAGATCGCGCAGAAAAACGCCCAGCGCGTGAGCATCCTCTTTGCTGAGTTTCTCTGATGACGCAAGCGCCTCGAACATCTCCTGCTGATGCTGCCATAAGGCAGCGTCAGGGTATTCGAGCAGGCGCGACACAATCACAAGTTCAATCATGCGTGCGGCTCCGTTTTGCTGGTCACGTCGATGGCGTCGATGCGACGGCTGTTGAACAGGTTGAACTGGCTGTCAGAGCCGTGGCAGCCGTCACCAAAGCTAAAGCCGCAGCCGTTTTTCTCCGGAAACGCTTCCCGCGCCTGTTCACGATGGCTGCTTGGCACCACGAAACGATCTTCGTAGTTAGCGATCGCCAGGTAGCGGTACATCTCCTGAGCCTGCGCTTCGCTTAAGCCCACCTCATCCAGCGCGCGGGTATCGACAACGCCGTCAACGGTTTCCGCCCGCTTATAGTGACGCATCGCCAGCATCCGCTTCAGGGCCAACAGGACCGGTTGGGTATCGCCGGCGGTCAGCAGGTTCGCCAGATACTGCACCGGAATACGCAGGCTTTCCACGTCCGGCAGGATCCCATTGCTGCCCAGTTCGCCGGCATCGGCGGCGGACTGAATCGGCGACAGCGGCGGCACGTACCAGACCATCGGCAGGGTGCGATATTCCGGGTGCAGCGGCAGGGCCAGCTTCCAGTCCATCGCCATTTTCCACACCGGCGACTGCTGCGCGGCTTCAATCACCCCCTGCGGTACGCCATCTTTCAGCGCCTGCTCAATCACTTTCGGGTCGTTCGGATCGAGGAACACGTCCAGTTGACGCTGATAGAGATCTTTCTCGTTCTCGGTGCTGGCGGCATTTTCGATCGCATCCGCGTCATACAACAGGACGCCGAGATAGCGGATTCGGCCCACGCAGGTTTCGGAGCATACCGTCGGCATTCCGGATTCAATACGCGGGTAGCAGAAGATGCACTTCTCGGACTTTCCGCTCTTCCAGTTGAAGTAGATCTTCTTGTACGGGCAGCCGGTGATGCACATCCGCCAGCCGCGGCACTTGTCCTGGTCGATGAGCACGATGCCGTCTTCTTCACGCTTATAGATGGCGCCGCTCGGGCAGGTCGCGACGCACGCCGGGTTCAGGCAGTGCTCGCACAGGCGCGGCAGATACATCATGAAGGTGTTCTCGAACTGGCCGTACATCGCCTTCTGCATGTTGTCGAAGTTCTGGTCTTTGGCGCGCTTTTCAAACTCGCCGCCGAGGATCTCTTCCCAGTTCGGACCGCTGGTGATCTTGTCCATCCGTTGGCCGGTGATCAGCGAGCGCGGACGGGCGATCGGCTGGTGTTTACTCTCCGGGGCGTTATGCAGGTTCTGGTAGTCGTAATCGAACGGCTCGTAGTAATCATCGATGCCCGGCAGATGCGGGTTCGCGAAGATTTTACCTAACAGCATCGCGCGGTTGCCCATGCGCGGCTGCAGCTTGCCGTTGATTTTGCGGATCCAGCCGCCCTTCCATTTCTCCTGGTTTTCCCAGTCGTTCGGAAAACCGACGCCAGGCTTACTCTCCACGTTATTGAACCAGGCGTACTCCATCCCTTCCCGGCTGGTCCAGACGTTTTTACAGGTGACCGAGCAGGTGTGGCAGCCGATGCACTTATCGAGATTCAGCACCATGCCGACTTGTGAACGAATTTTCATTTTACGCTCTCCTGTACCTGGTCATTGCCTTCGCCGTCTAACCAGTTAATGTTCTTCATCTTACGTACCACCACAAACTCATCGCGGTTGGAGCCGACGGTGCCGTAGTAGTTAAAGCCATAGGCCAGATGGCCATAGCCGCCGATCATATGGGTCGGTTTCGGCGTAATACGGGTAACCGAGTTGTGGATCCCGCCGCGCTGGCCGGTAACTTCAGAGCCAGGCAGGTTCACGATGCGTTCCTGTGCGTGATACATCATGGTCATCCCGGCCGGCACGCGCTGGCTCACCACGGCGCGCGCCGTCAGGGCGCCGTTGGCGTTGAACACTTCGATCCAGTCGTTATCTTCGATCCCCAGATCTTTCGCATCCGCCTCGCTCATCCAGACGATCGGTCCGCCGCGTGACAGGGTCAGCATCAGCAGGTTATCGCTGTAGGTCGAGTGGATACCCCATTTCTGGTGCGGGGTCAGGAAGTTCAGCGCCTTCTCCGGGTTGCCGTTGGACTTCTCGCCCATCACCGCTTTCACCGAGCGGGTGTCAATCGGCGGACGATAAACCAGCAGGCTTTCGCCAAAGTCGCGCATCCACTGGTGATCCTGATACAGCGACTGACGACCGGACAGGGTACGCCATGGGATCAGCTCGTGAACGTTGGTGTATCCGGCGTTATAGGAGACGTGTTCGTCTTCCAGACCTGACCAGGTCGGGCTGGAGATAATTTTCCGCGGCTGCGCCTGAATGTCGCGGAAACGGATCTTCTCGTCTTCTTTGTTCAGCGCCAGGTGCGCGTGCTCACGGCCGGTGATCTCGCTCAGCGCTTTCCACGCCTTCACCGCCACCTGACCGTTCGTTTCCGGCGCCAGGGTGAGGATCATCTCCGCGGCGTCAATGGCCGTCTCCAGCTTCGGCTGACCTTTCGCCGGGCCTTCCGCCTTGGTGTAGTTGAGCTTACGCAGCAGGTCCATTTCGCTCTGGGTATTCCAGGCGATGCCTTTCCCGCCGTTACCGATGGTTTCCAGCAGCGGGCCAATAGAGGTGAAGCGCTCGTAAGTCGCAGGATAATCACGCTCGACCGGAATAATATGCGGCGCGGTTTTCCCCGGAATCAGGTCACATTCGCCCTTCTTCCAGTCTTTGACGTCCAGCGGCTGCGCCATTTCCGCGGCGGAATCATGCTGGATCGGCAGCGTAACGACGTCGGTTTCTTTACCGAGGTGACCCACGCACAGTTCAGAGAATTTCTTCGCGATACCTTTATAGATATCCCAGTCGCTCTTCGATTCCCAGGCCGGGTCAACGGCCGCCGACAGCGGATGAATAAACGGATGCATATCCGAGGTATTCATGTCGTCTTTTTCATACCAGGTGGCGGTCGGCAGCACGATGTCGGAGTAGAGACAGGTGCTCGACAAACGGAAGTCGAGGGTCACCACCAGGTCCAGCTTGCCGTCGAGGCCGTTATCTCGCCATTCGACTTCTTCCGGCTTCACGCCGCCCTGCTTGCCAAGGTCTTTGCCCTGAATACCGTTCTCCGTACCCAGCAGGTATTTGAGCATGTACTCATGGCCTTTACCGGAGGAGCCCAGCAGGTTGGAACGCCAGATAAACAGGTTACGCGGATGGTTTTTACCGTTTTCCGGCTGCTCCGCCGCAAAGCGAATCGAGCCCTCTTTCAGGGATTTGACGGTGTAATCCACCGGCGTCATGCCGGCTTTTTTCGCCTCATCGGCGATGCGCAGCGGGTTAACGCCCAGCTGCGGCGCCGACGGCAGCCAGCCCATCCGCTCGGCGCGGACGTTGAAGTCGATCAGATGGCCGCTGTAGCGGGATTTATCCGCCATCGGCGACAGCAGCTCCTGCGCGGTCACGGTTTCATAGCGCCACTGGCTGGAGTGGTTGTAGAAGTACGAGGTGCTGTTCATATGGCGTGCCGGACGCTGCCAGTCAAGGGCGAACGCCAGCGGCTGCCAGCCGGTCTGTGGACGCAGTTTTTCCTGGCCCACATAGTGCGCCCAACCGCCACCGCTCTGGCCGACGCAGCCGCAGAAGATCAGCATGTTGATCAGACCGCGGTAGTTCATGTCGAGGTGGAACCAGTGGTTGAGACCCGCCCCGACGATAATCATCGAGCGACCATGGGTTTTATCGGCGTTATCGGCAAACTCGCGGGCGGTACGGATGATATGCGCGCGGGAGACACCGGTAATTTTCTCCGCCCAGGCCGGGGTGTAGGCTTTCACTTCATCATAGCTGGCGGCGCAGTTATCATCGTTCAGACCGCGCTCCAGGCCATAGTTGGCCATGGTCAGATCGTACACGGTGGTCACCAGTGCGCTGGAGCCGTCGGCCAGCTGCAGGCGTTTGACCGGCAGTTTGTGCAGTAGAATGTTTTCAAGAGCGACTTTGTTGAAGTGCTCAGAACCTTCGCCGCCGAAGTACGGGAAGCCAACGTCCGCCACCTCGTCATGGCTGCCGAGCAGACTCAGACGCAGCTCAATCTCTTCGCCGGTTTTGCCATCGCGCTGTTCGAGGTTCCATTTACCTTTATCGCCCCAGCGGAATCCGAGGGAACCGTTCGGCACGGTGAGATCGCCCTTCTCGTCAAAGGCGACGGTTTTCCATTCCGGATTCTTCTCCTGACCAAGGGAATCCACGAGGTCGGACGCGCGCAGCGTGCGGCCGGCGGCGTAATAGCCGTCGCGCTCCTCAAGCATCACCAGCATCGGCATGTCGGTGTAGCGACGCACGTAATCGGTGAAATACTGGCTCGGCTTATCAAGATGGAACTCACGCAGCATCACGTGGCCCATCGCCAGCGCCATCGCGGCATCGGTACCCTGCTTCGGCGCCAGCCACAGATCGCAGAGCTTGGCGATTTCGGCGTAGTCCGGGGTGATGGCCACGGTTTTGGTCCCTTTATAGCGAACTTCGGTAAAGAAGTGCGCATCCGGGGTACGGGTCTGCGGCACGTTGGAGCCCCAGGCGATGATATAGCTGGAGTTGTACCAATCGGCGGATTCCGGCACATCGGTCTGCTCGCCCCAGGTCATCGGCGAGGCCGGCGGCAGGTCACAGTACCAGTCGTAGAAGCTCAGGCAAGTGCCGCCGATCAGCGACAGGTAACGGGCGCCGGAGGCGTAGGAGACCATCGACATCGCCGGGATCGGCGAGAAGCCGGCCACGCGGTCCGGACCGTAAGTTTTCACGGTATAGACGTTGGAGGCGGCAATCAGCTCGTTCACTTCCTGCCATGAGGAGCGGACAAACCCGCCGCGACCGCGCGCCTGTTTGAAGCTTTTGGCTTTGTCGGCGTCTTCGATAATCGAGGCCCATGCCGCGACCGGATCGCTATGCTGAACCTTCGCCTCCCGCCACATCTTCATCAGGCGTTTGCGCATCAGCGGGTATTTCAGGCGGTTCGCGCTGTACAGATACCAGGAGTAGCTGGCGCCGCGCGGGCAGCCGCGCGGTTCGTGGTTTGGCAGGTCCGGACGGGTGCGCGGATAGTCCGTTTGCTGGGTTTCCCAGGTCACCAGCCCGTTTTTGACATAAATCTTCCAGCTGCATGAACCGGTGCAGTTAACACCGTGAGTGGAACGCACAATTTTGTCATGCTGCCAACGTTGACGGTATCCATCCTCCCAGTCCCGGTTGGTGTTTAGAAGCTGGCCGTGCCCATCGGCAAAGGTTTCACCCTTCTGTTTGAAGTAGCGAAACCGGTCCAGGAATTTACTCATCGGGTTTCTCCTGATATGGAGCCTGACGGCTCTCTGATAAATCGACATTGCTGGATTTGCAGCGAAGGTAACGCCATGAAAGCGGGCGGGAATTGATAGCGATCAATACGGACTGGCTTGTTAACGTGGCGCAAATTGGCAATTACCACCAAGGTGGTACAAAACTCAGTTTTTTAATTTGATGTTTTTTAAGGTTTTTTAGCGAAAAATGGCTCATCGGGCGCAAGATAGTTCACCAGGGAGGTATTAAGGGGTAGAGCGGTGACGCTGGTAAGCCATCCCTTCCCGGCTCAGTGGCCAAAACGAATAAAAACACTCATTAGTATGTTGTAACTAATTAAGCCAATAAAAAAGGCGCCTCCCTCAGGAGTGCGCCTTTATGAAGCGACATCGACTATGGCGAATTACTGACGCTTACGGCCGTATACCGCCCAGGTGATGATTACGCAGGCAATATAGAAGATCAGGAAGACTTTCATCGCGCCGGCCGGCGAGCCGGTCAGATCCAGCGAGATACCGAACGCCTTCGGAATAAAGAAGCCGCCGATGGCGCCAATGGCGGAGATAAAGCCCAGCGCCGCCGCGGTATCGGTCGCCGCCTCGCGCATCGCCTGGGCTTCGCTGCCGCCCTGGGCCTTCACCCGGTCCATGGTCAGCTTACGGAAGATCACGGAGATCATCTGGAAGGTGGAGGCGCTGCCCAGCCCGGCGGTAAGGAACAGCACCATAAACACTGCAAAGAAGGCGATGAAGTTGCCGCCCTGGCCATTGGTCGGCAGCGTCAGGAACAGCAGCGCGCAGAAGACAGCCATCACCACGAAGTTCACCAGCGTCACGCGGGTACCGCCGAGACGGTCGGAGATCGCCCCGCCCATCGAACGCGCCAGCGCACCAATAAACGGACCGAAGAAGGCGTAGTGCAGGATCTGCACGTCCGGGAACTGGGTTTTCGACAGCATGGCAAAACCGGCGGAGAAACCGATAAAGGAGCCGAAGGTCGCCAGATAGAGCAGCGCCATGATCCACAGATGCAGGCGTTTAAGCACCGGCAGCTGTTCGCTCAGCGAGGCTTTGGAAGCTGACAGGTCGTTCATAAAGAACCACGCCGCCAGGGTGAAGATAATCAGGAAAGGTACCCAGATCCACGCGGCGTTTTCCAGATACAGCATTGAGCCGTCCGGCTGCTGGCTGCCGGTCCCGCCAAAAATGGCAAACACCGAGACCGACACCACCAGCGGTGCGACCAGCTGCATCACGCTGACGCCCATATTGCCGAGGCCGCCGTTGACGCCCAGCGCCCCGCCCTGCTTCGCTTTCGGGAAGAAAAAACTGATGTTGGCCATACTGGAGGCGAAGTTGGCCCCGGCGAAGCCGCACAGCAGAGAGATGATGACGAAGACGCTAAACGGCGTGGAAGTATCCTGGACCGCAAAGCCCAGCCACACGCACGGCACAATCATGATCCCGGTGCTGAACGCCGTCCAGCGACGGCCGCCGAACAGCGGCACCATAAAGGCGTACGGCACGCGCAACAACGCGCCGGAGAGCGCCGGCAGCGCGGTAAGCATAAACAGCTGATCGGTCGTAAACTGAAAGCCCACTTTGTTGAGGTTAACGGCAACGGCGCTGAACAACATCCATACGCAGAACGCCAGTAACAGACAGGGAACGGAGATCCATAAATTGCGGCTCGCGACATGGTGGCCGCGCTGTTGCCAGAATTCAGGATCTTCAGGCCGCCAGTCGGTAATGACCGAGCGATTAGCCTTCTCCGGGAGGGAAGATTGACTCATAGATACCTCTGATTATTCATATTTCCTGCCGCTACCTTAGGGGTTGCCCGGGGCGGTAAGTTGATATAAATCAAAGGAAAAGCGCGGACTAATTTGTGCAAAAATAGACCATGCTCCGAAGTGAGTAGAGAATGGTGGGAAAAAAAGTGTGGTTTTTCACACGGCTGCCGGGATGCGTATAACCCCTCTCCCAACGGTGCCTACCACCGACAATTAAGGAGTAACTCTTTGGGGGTATGGGTATACTCCAGGGGATAGTCGAGAATAAGCGCCACTCCCGGAGACACGACCGGTCAGGAGCCACGCATTCCATGTTAAAACGTCTTTTTACCCCGCTGACGCTGGTCAATCAACTGGCGTTGATCGTCCTGCTTGCCACCCTTACAGGCGTCGCCGGCATGGCGATCTCCGCGCGCCTGGTGAACGGCGTGCAGGGCAGCGCGCACGCCATTAACAAAGCCGGGTCATTACGCATGCAGAGCTACCGGCTGCTGGCGGCGATCCCGCTGAATGAACACGATCAAAAGCTGGTCGATGATATGACCGCCACCGTCTTCAGTCCGGAGCTGCAAAACTCCGCCCGCCGCGACGGACAGGAGCGCCAGCTGCAGGCCCTGCAGCAGTACTGGCAGCTGGCGCTGGCTCCCGGCATGCAGCGCGCGGTCAACCAGGCGGAGGTCGCCCAGGATGTCGCCGACTTTGTCGATCGTATCGACCAGTTGGTGACCGCATTCGACCATACCACCGAGCAGCGTATCGAACGGGTAGTCTGGATCCATCGCCTCCTCGCCATCGGCATGGCGCTACTGCTGATCTTCACCATCATCTGGCTACGCGCCCGACTGCTGCGGCCATGGAAACAGCTGCTGAGCATGGCGCGAGCGGTGAGCCAGCGTGATTTCACCCAGCGGGCGCACATCAGCGGGCGCAACGAAATGGCGACTCTTGGCATGGCGCTAAATAACATGTCGGAAGAGCTGGCGGAAAGCTACGCCGTGCTGGAGCGCCGGGTGCAGGAGAAGACCGCCGGGCTGGAACAGAAGAACGAGATCCTCGCCTTCTTATGGCAGGCCAACCGCCGGCTGCACGCCAACGCCCCGCTCTGCGAACGCATTTCGCCGGTGCTGAACGGTCTGCAGGGTCTGACGCTGCTGCGCGATATCGAGGTGCGGGTCTACGATCTGGAAGATGAAGACAACCATCAGGAGTTTACCTGCCACTCGGATAATGAATGTGATGACATGGGCTGCTACCTCTGCCCACGCAACCTGCCGCCGCTACCGGATGGCGGCACGACGCTGAAGTGGCGGCTGTCGGATGCGCATAATCAGTACGGCATCCTGCTGGCGACGCTGCCGGTTGGCCGTCATCTCAGCCACGATCAGCAGCAGCTGGTGGATACCCTGGTGGAACAACTGACCAGCACCCTGGCGCTGGACCGCCATCAGGAGAAACAGCAGCAGCTGATCGTCATGGAAGAGCGGGCCACTATCGCCCGCGAGCTGCATGACTCCATCGCCCAGTCGCTATCCTGTATGAAGATGCAGGTCAGCTGCCTGCAGATGCAGGGCGACGCTTTGCCGGCGGAGAGCCGCCAGCTGCTGGGGCAAATTCGTAACGAGCTGAATACCTCGTGGGCCCAACTGCGGGAGCTGTTAACCACCTTCCGCCTGCAGTTGACCGAGCCGGGCCTGCGCCCGGCGCTGGAGGCCAGCTGTCAGGAGTACAGCGCCCACTTCGGCTTTACGGTGCAGCTTGATTATCAGCTTCCGCCGCGCTTTGTGCCGTCGCATCAGGCCATACACCTGCTGCAGATCGCCCGCGAAGCGTTAAGCAACGCCCTGAAGCATGCCAGCGCGACGGAAGTGACCGTGACGGTGTCACAACGCGATAACCAGGTCCGTCTGGTGGTGGCGGATAACGGCCGCGGCGTGCCGGACCACGCCGAGCGGAGTAACCATTACGGTTTAATTATTATGCGGGATCGCGCGCAAAGCCTGCGCGGCGACTGTCAGGTTCGGCGCCGGGAAACCGGCGGGACCGAAGTGATCGTCACGTTTATCCCGGAAAAAACGTTTTCCATCCAATAAGGAGACCCCCATGAGTCAACAGGAACGGGCAACCATCCTTCTCATTGACGACCATCCGATGCTGCGCACCGGCGTGAAACAATTGATTAGCATGGCGCCGGACATCCAGGTGATTGGCGAAGCCAGCAATGGCGCGCAAGGTATCGAGCTGGCGGAGTCGCTTGATCCGGATCTGATCCTGCTGGACCTCAATATGCCGGGCATGAACGGCCTGGAAACGCTGGACAAACTGCGTGAGAAATCGCTGTCTGGCCGGGTGGTGGTCTTCAGCGTCTCTAACCATGAAGAGGACGTTGTTACCGCCCTCAAGCGCGGCGCCGATGGCTATCTGCTGAAAGACATGGAGCCGGAAGATCTGCTGAAAGCGCTGCAGCAGGCGGCCGCCGGAGAAATGGTATTAAGCGAAGCGTTAACCCCGGTGCTGGCCGCCAGCCTGCGCGCCAACCGCGCCACCTCCGATCGCGACATCAGCCAGCTGACCCCGCGCGAGCGCGACATCCTCAAGCTGATCGCCCAGGGGCTGCCGAACAAAATGATCGCCCGCCGGCTGGATATCACCGAAAGCACCGTCAAAGTGCACGTCAAGCACATGCTGAAGAAAATGAAGCTCAAATCCCGGGTGGAAGCCGCGGTATGGGTCCACCAGGAGCGAATTTTTTAAGGCGAGTCCGTCCAGGAGACGCCTGGCGCGGTGAACTTGACCAGCGGCTCGGTCAGCGCCAGGGCGATCTCATTGGATGAGACGCGCTGCCCCTGTTTATCCTCTACCACCACCGACAGGCGCCAGCGGTTCGCGGCGCCCGGTTCACTGTTCCACACCGGCATAATCACGCTCCAGCCATCGGGGCTGCGGGCATCCACCGGCGGCGTCAGGCTGAGCGCCTGGGTGTCGCCCTGCCAGTGCAGCGACTTGATACCGTGCAGACTATGGATCTGCAGCTTCAGCTGCACCGTCTCCCCGGACTGTAGATCCCAGGGCGGCGTGGCCAGATAGACCGTCAGATTTTTGCGCTGCCGATACTCCACTACCGGCAGATTATCCCGCTCCGGGCTGTCGAAGCGGCTGCCGCGCAGCGAGTTGCTGAACGCCACCTCGTCCGCCGCCAGCTGCTGCTTGAGCGGCACACCAAAGCGGTAGTTGAGCTTCAGGCCAACGTTATTCTGGCTGACGCCATTTTCCCCTTGCTTATGCTTGGCGGTCACGGTGACCAGCGGGACCGGGGTGTAATTGAGCCCGACGGAGACGGCCACCGGGTTATGGTAGCCAGTGCCGGTATGAAACAGATCGACGCTGTCGCCGAAGTACTGTTCGACGCTGACGCTGGTGTTGATGTGCTCATAAAACGGCAGTCGCGCCTGGGCGGTAACGTCATACCCTGCGGCCATCCGCTGCTCCTGGGTTTGATTCTCCCGCAGCTGCCAGTCGCCCAGCGGATGGTAGTAGTTCGCCGACAGGCGGAGATATTCTCCCCACGCCTCGGCGCCGACGCTGCCGCGAGCCAGGCTTTCGCTCAGCACCTTGTCATAAAACGAGTTATAGCCCAGCAGCCAGCCGCCGACCCGCCAGCGCTGGCCAAGCCCAATGTTGCCCACCAGATCCTTCTCGCGCCGGGTCACCGAATACTGGTTCCACGTCAGGTAGCGATCGTTATCCTGCAATGGCACGAACCAGCTCCCTTTACTGCCGGTGAACTTCCCCTCTTTATCGACCAGCAGGTCGACATTGGCGTTGCCCCATGGCGAGAGCCAGCTCTCCAGCTGGTGGCTCACTTCATTACCGAGTTTGTTGATGGCGAACATCTGCGCCTGTTCACCCGCCGTCAGTCCGTTATCGCTCATGCTGGCCTCGCCGAACTTTTTAGCCACTTCGGCAAAGTGTCTGGCGTCGTCATCGACCTGCGGGGCGATCCCCAAATCGGGCAAGGAAGGTTCTTCCTGGGGAGTAAGAGTGGTGTGGCTGGCGGTCAGCGCCCAGACGGGAACGCCCGGCAGCAGCAGGAGAATGATCAGGGATGGCAGCAAACGGTACGACACAGGCATCAACTGGTTTTGCGCGGGCTCGCAGAAAAAATTGGAAGATGGTTTTAGTTTATCGTTTTTTCCCCTCTCCCGCAGCCCTGAGGACAATTCCAGGAATATGCTGAAACCGGTTGGGCAATCTGTCGCCCAACCACAGAAGATATCGCCGCGCCGTTAGGCCCCGGCGCGGGCCGGTTGCGTCGCCAGCAGCGCGTTGAGCTCCGGCACGCAGGAGCCGCAGTTGGTCCCGCACTTCAGCCTGGCGCCCAAAGCCCCGACGCTGGCGCAGCCGCTGGCGATGGCCTCGCCGATCGCCCGCTCGCCGACCCCAAAGCAGCTGCAGACAATCCGCCCCGGCGGCGCGGCGGCAGCGTCCGGTCGGCCGCTGAGCAGCGCATGGCGCCGGGCGGCATCGGACGGCGGCGTGGCGAAGGCGGCGCTTACTCCCGCGCTATCCACCGCCGGCTCGCGCGCATCGCTCCACCAGCCCAGCATCAGCCTCCCCTGATGCCACGCCAGCAGGTTCCACACTGCGCCGCCGTCTGCTATCTGCAGCTGCCAGCCGCGCTGCTCGCACCAGACCCTGAGCCACTGGCGGGCTGACGCCTCCCCGGCCAGCGAGTAGTGCAGCACTCCTGTCGCCGCCCGCCGCCGCCAGTGCCAGGCCGCAGGAAATGGCAGCGGTTCGCGACAAAACAGTTCGCTGTGCCAGGCAGGCTGCCAGGCGGCGATGGCCACCGCCGCCTGTTTACTCTCCGGCTGGGCGGAATGCGGGTCCGTGACGGCGGCCAGCAGGTTATTCACCCGCCCCTGGCGGGCGAACTGATTGTTCCAGTGCATGGGGACAAACAGCGAGCCGAGGCGCTGGCCTTCGCTGATCGCCACTTTCGCCACCATCACCCCATGGCGCGACCAGATCCGCGCCAGCCCCTCGGCGACAAGCTGGTAACGAACGGCGTCCTGCGGCGCCACCTCCACCACCGGCTCCGCGATATGCTGCATCAGCCGCGGCACGGCACCGGTGCGGGTCATGGTGTGCCACTGATCGCGGATCCGCCCGCTGTTGAGGATCAGCGGATAAAAGACATCGGTTGCCGCCCGGGTCGGCTGAGGCGTCACCGGCACCATCCGCAACCGGCCATCGCGATGCCAGCCGCGCGTGACATCCAGGTCGGCGCGGCGGCGGCTGACCGGCCAGCGTACCGGCGCCAAGGCGTCCCACGCCTCGCGGCTGAGATCCGCCAGCGCGCCGATATCAAACGCCCGCTGGCCGTCGTTTTCGAAACCGGACAGCGCCGCATGCTCGCGGAAAACGTCATGCGGATGCTGCCAGGCAAACGCCTCGCGATATCCCAGCGCCTGCCCCACTCTGGCGATGATCCACCAGTCCGCTTTCGCCTCCCCCGGCGGCGGCAGAAAGCTGCGCTGACGGGAGATGCGCCGCTCCGAGTTGGTGACCGTGCCATTTTTCTCGCCCCAGGCCAGCGCCGGAAAACGGATGTGTGCGAAATGTCCGGTATCCGTCTCAGCGGCGACATCCGAGACGATCACCAGCGGACAGCCGGCCAGCGCCTGGCTCACCGCGTGGCTGTCGGGGAGGGACACCACCGGATTGGTGCCCATGATCCAGACCGCTTTCACCTCGCCGCGGCCGATGGCGGCAAACAGCTCCACGGCGGTCAACCCCGGAGTCTGCGCCAGCCGCTCGGTTCCCCAAAAGCGGGCCAGCCGCTGCAGATCGGCCGGCACAAAATCCATGTGCGCCGCCAGCATCGTCGCCAGCCCGCCGACTTCGCGCCCACCCATGGCGTTGGGTTGACCGGTCAGCGAAAAGGGGCCGCAGCCGCGGCGGCCATACTTTCCGCTAGCCAGATGGACGTTGATGATGGCATTACATTTGTCGCTGCCGCTGGCTGACTGGTTAATTCCCATGGTGTAGAGGGTGATGGCCCGCGGGGCGGCGATAAAATCGCGATAGAAACCCGCCACCTCATCGGCAGCCAGGCCGCAAAAATCAGCTACTTTCGCCACGTCCCAGCCACTCGCTTCGGCCAGCGCCTGCGCGCCATCGCGAAAACCGTCGACGCAGGCTCCAGCCTGCGCCAGGGCGTTAAGCAACCCCACGAACAGCCCGCCGTCACTTCCCGGCGCCAGCGCCAGATGGCGATCGGCGATCTCGCAGGTGGCGGTGCGTCGGGGATCGATCGCCACGATCTGCAACCGGGGATTGTCCCGCTTCGCCTGCGCCAGACGCTGGTACAGCACCGGATGCGCCCAGGCAGCGTTTGAGCCGACCAGCACCACCAGATCGCTGTTTTCCACATCCTCATAGCTACAGGGCACCACGTCGGCGCCAAAGGCCCGCTTGTAGCCGGTCACCGCCGACGACATGCATAGCCGCGAATTGGTGTCGATGTTCGCCGCGCCGATAAACCCCTTCATCAGCTTGTTGGCGGCATAGTAATCCTCGGTTAACAGCTGGCCGGAGGCGTAGAAGGCCACCGCCTGAGGGCCGTGCTGGTCGATAACCTGTTGCAGGCGAGAAGCGGTCTCCGCCAGCGCCTGAGGCCAGGTCACCTTCTGGCCGTCCACCTCCGGCGCCAGCAGCCGCCCCGCCAGGCCCGTGGTCTCCCCGAGGGCCGCCCCTTTGACGCACAGGCGGCCGAGGTTGGCCGGGTGCTGGTCGTCGCCGCGCACGCTCACCCGCCCCGCGTCATCTACGCTCGCCAGCACCCCACAGCCTACGCCGCAGTAGGGACAGGTCGTTCGGATGGTCTTCATCAGGAGGCCTCCGCTCGCGCCAACAGCTGCTGGCAGCCCACCCACACTTTGCCGTTTTCCACTTTCACCGGCCAGGCGCGCACCGCCTGTTCACCGCCGTCGCACGGCCAGCCGTCGCGCAGGCGAATCCGCTGTTTGTACAGCGGGGAGATCACCACCGGTTCCCCGCCGACGTCCCCTAGCAACCCCCGCGATAGCACGTTGGCCGCGCTGCCCGGCTCGCGGTTGTCCAGGGCATACACCCGATCGCCGAAGCGGAACAGGGCGATCTGCCGCTCGCCTAACCGGGCGCCGATCCCCGCCTGCGCCGGAATGGCGTCAAGGTCGCAAATCGCCTGCCACGGCCGGGATGGGAGTTCGCCTTCGGGCAACGCTTCAGCAGGCAACGGCTGCGGCTGACCGCGCAGATCGTGGCGCTGCACCGCCTCGTCGGGCTGGTCGCTGTTAACGAAGGAGCGGAACAGCGCCAGACGCTGAGGATCGTTGAGGGTGGTCTGCCACTCGCACTGGTAGCTGTCGACGATGCGGGCCATCTCCTGCTCCAGCTCCTCGCCAATGCCGAGGCTATCCTCCAGCACCACCTGCCGCAGGTAGGCGACGCCGCCCTCCAGGTTGTCCATCCAGGTGCTGGTGCGCTGCAGGCGGTCGGCGGTACGGATATAGAACATCAGCAGACGATCGATGCTGCGGATCAGCGTCGCTTCGTCGAGATCGCTGGCAAACAGGTCGGCGTGACGCGGTTTCATTCCGCCGTTGCCGCAGACGTACAGATTCCAGCCTTTGTCGGTGGCAATCACTCCGATATCTTTGCCCTGGGCTTCGGCGCACTCGCGGGTGCAGCCAGAGACCGCCATCTTGATCTTGTGCGGGGCGCGTAGCCCTTTATAGCGATGCTCAAGCCGCACCGCGAGCCCGGTGGAGTCCTGCACGCCGTAGCGACACCAGGTTGCGCCGACGCAGGACTTCACCGTGCGCAGCGACTTGCCATAGGCGTGGCCGGTTTCAAACCCGGCGTCGGCCAGCTCGCGCCAGATAGCCGGCAGCTGTTCCAGCCGCGCGCCAAACAGGTCGATGCGCTGGCCGCCGGTCACTTTGCTGTAGAGCTGATAACGTTTGGCGATCTGCCCGATGGCGATCAGCCCGTCCGGCGTCACTTCCCCCGCCGCCATCCGCGGCACCACCGAATAGGTTCCGTCCTTCTGAATGTTGGCGAAATAGCGATCGTTGGTATCCTGCAGCGGCAGGTGCGCCGGCTTCAGCAGGTATTCGTTCCAGCAGGAGGCCAGGACCGAGGCCACCAGCGGTTTACAAACCTCGCAGCCGTGCCCCTGGCCGTAGCGGCTAATCAGCTGCTCGAAGGTATGGATATGGTTGACCCGCACCAGGTGGTAGATCTCCTGGCGCGACCACGGGAAATGCTCGCAGACGTCTTTTTTCACTTCGACGCCCTGCGCCGCCAGCTGGTACTCCATCACCTGTTTCACTAGCGCGCTGCAGCCGCCGCAGCCGGTGGCTGCTCTGGTGCAGCTTTTTATCGCCGCCATATCCCCCGCGCCATTGTTCACCGCCTGGCAGATATCGCCTTTGCTGACGCTATGGCAGGAGCAGATCGGCGCGCTGTCCGGCAGCGCCGCGACGCCCAGCGCCTTCGGCGCGGCCCCCTCCAGCGCCGGCAGGATCAGGCTCTCCGGACGCGGCGGCAGCGCCATGCCGTTCAGCATCATCTGCAGCAGCGTGGCATAGTCGCTGGCGTCCCCCACCAGCACGCCGCCAAGCAGGGCTTTGCCGTCCTGACTGACGACGATTTTTTTGTAAACCTGCTGCGGACCGTCGGTCCATTGATAGCTCTGGCAGCCCGGCGTGCGCCCCTGCGCATCGCCAAACGAGGCCACGTCAACCCCCAGCAGCTTCAGTTTGGTGCTCATGTCGGCACCGCTAAAGCAGGCGTCCTCTCCTGCGAGGGTGGCTGCGGCGATGCGCGCCATCTGATAGCCCGGCGCCACCAGGCCGTAAATTTTATTATCCCACAGGGCGCATTCGCCTATCGCCAGCACGTCCGGGTCAGAGGTGCGGCACTGGCCATCAATGCCAATCCCCCCGCGCTCGCCGACCTGCAGCGCGCAGCCGCGGGCCAGCGCGTCCTGCGGGCGGATCCCCGCCGAGAAGACCACCATGTCGGTCAACAGCGTGCCACCGTCGGCAAAGTTCAGCCGCAGGCCGTCGGCCTCGCTCACGATGGCGGTGGTGGCTTTGCTGGTATGCACCCCCACGCCGAGGGCGACGATCTTCTCCCGCAGCATCGCCGCCCCGCCGTTATCCAGCTGGACGGCCATCAGGTTCGGGGCAAACTCCACCACGTGCGTCTCCAGCCCCAGCTGTTTCAGGGCGTTGGCGGCCTCCAGCCCGAGCAGGCCGCCACCGATCACCACCCCGCGCTTCGCCGCGGCGGCATGGGCGGCGATGCGGTCGAGATCGTCAAGGGTGCGATAGACAAAGCACCCGTCGAGATCGCTGCCAGGGACAGGCGGAACAAAGGGATAGGAGCCGGTCGCCAGCACCAGTTTATCCCAGTGGGTTTCATGTCCCTCGGCGTCCCGCACCAGCCGCGCGTCGCGGTCGATCGTCGCCACCGCCTTGCCGAGGCGGAGTTCGATGCCGTGCCGGTGAAAGAAATCATCGGCCACCAGCGACAGCGATTCGGCGCTGCGTCCGGCGAAATATTCGGAGAGGTGCACCCGGTCGTAGGCGGCGTAACGCTCTTCGCCAAACACCACGATACGATATTGCTCATGCAGGTTGCAGCTAACGCATTGTTCGAGAAAATGGTGGCCGACCATGCCATGTCCCACCAGCACTAATACAGGTTTCGTCATCGTCATTATTCCTGCAGCCTGCGGCTGCGTTGAAGAAGGGTCAAAAAGCCAGTCCGGGGTGGCGGGCTCGTCGCTTTCCAGGCGCGCGGTGAGCGCGGCGGCGGCAGTGCAGTCGCCCATCAGCAGCACGCCGCGCAGGCGGCCGTCGCGCAGCAGCAGGCGACGATAGTGGCGGTCGATGGGGTCCCAGCTGGTAAAAATGTCATCCTGTTCGCCGGCCTGCTGCTCGCCAGCGCTAAAGAGTTCAATGCCGGTGACCTTCAGGCGGGTGCCGGCGTCCTGCCAGACAAAGCCCGCGCCGGGGACGCCGCACAGGCGATCCGCCAGCACCTCGGCCTGGCGCAGGCAGGGAGCCACCAGCCCCCAGGTCTGGCCGTCAATTTCGCAACATTCGCCAATGGCGCTGATCCCCGGCAGCGAGGCGGCCATCTGGCGGTCAACCACGATCCCCCGCTGGCACAGCACGCCGGACTGCGCAGCCAGACGGCTGTTGGGCTGCACGCCGGTCGCCAGCACCACTCTGTTGGCGCGGAATACGCGCCCATCCGCCAGCCGCACGCCGTCGGCGTCGATGGCGGCGATCCGGCACTCCAGCACACAGCGAATGCCGCGCGCTTCAAGCTGCTGCCTGAGCTCATCGGCGGCAAAAGCGTCGGTCAGCGGCGCCATTAATCCGCTGCCGCGATGCAGAAGAGTGACCTCTCCGCCGTGACGACGCAGCGCCGCCGCCGCTTCCACCCCCAGCACCCCACCGCCAATCACCACTGCCGGGCCGGGTATCGCCAGAATACGCTCCACGTCCGCCAGGGTGCGGAAGGGCATAACCTGCGGACGATCAATGCCCGGCAGCGGCGGGATAAAGGGCCGCGAACCGGTGGCGAACACCAGCTCATCCCACGGCAGCCAGGTCTCCGCGATGCGCAGCCGCCGTTGCACAACATCGACTTCATCCACCGCCTCGCCAGACCGCAGGCACACCCCGTGCCGGGTGTACCACTCCGCCGGCAGCAACGGGAGCTGCGCCGCTGTTTTTTCGCCAGCCAGCAGCGGCGAGAGCTGGATGCGGTTATAGGCCGGGTGCGGCTCGTCGCCGACGACGGTAATGGCAAACCGCGCAGGGTCGCGCTCAACCAGCCGCTGCACCAGACGGGTGGCCGCCATGCCGTTACCGATCACCACCAGTCGCCGCGTCATGACCGCCTCCTTACGCCGCTTTCGGCTGTTTTTCATACAGGAAATGGAGGATCTGCTGGCGCAGATGGTGATACCGGCTGTCGTCCGCCAGCTGAACGCGGTGGCGCGGACGCGGCAGATCGACCGCGAGGATCTCGCCGACCGTCGCTGCCGGGCCGTTGGTCATCATCAGCACCCGGTCGGAGAGCAGCACCGCTTCATCAACGTCGTGGGTGATCATGACGATGGTGGTATTGAGCTCCTGCTGAATCTGCATCACCGTGTCCTGGAGGTGGGCGCGGGTCAGCGCGTCCAGAGCGCCGAAGGGCTCATCAAGCAGCAGCACTTTCGGCTTCATCGCCAGCGCCCGGGCGATACCCACCCGCTGCTTCATGCCGCCGGAGATCTCCCCGGGCCGTTTATGCAGCGCATGACCCATCTGCACGCGCGCGAGATTGTGTTCAATCCACTCCCGACGCTCATGCTTGCTCATGGTGCGACGGAACACCTGATCCACCGCCAGCGCCACATTGTCGAAACAGCTCAGCCACGGCAGCAGTGAGTGGTTCTGGAAAACCACCGCCCGCTCCGGCCCGGGACCGGCGATTTCCCGGTTATCACACAGTAGTCCGCCCTCGGTAGGGGTGGTGATCCCGGCGATCAGGTTTAGCAGAGTCGATTTTCCGCAACCCGAGTGGCCGATCAGGCTAATGGTCTCTCCTTCGACGATATCGAAGGAGACATTCTGCAGCGCCAGGAACTCGCCGCTGGCGGTGTTGAAACGTTGGCTGACGGCCTGCACCTGAATTAATGGTTTCATGTTGGCTCCTTATTTTTCCTGCCAGCTAAAGCGGCGGGCGAGCAGCATCAGGCCCTGCTCCAGCAGCAGGCCGACGACGCCGATAATGACGATGGCGATGATGATGTTTTCCACATTGAGGTTGTTCCACTCGTTCCAGATCCAGAAGCCGATCCCCAGCCCGCCGGTGAGCATTTCCGCCGCCACGATCACCAGCCAGGCGATGCCGATGGAGAGGCGCACGCCGGTGAGCACCGCCGGCAGCACCGCCGGAAAGAGAATTTTGCGCATCACCGTCCACTCCGAGAGCTGGAGGACGCGGGCGACGTTGAGATAGTCCTGCGGGATCCGCCGCACGCCTTCCGCGGTGTTGATCACCATCGGCCAGATGGAGCAGATAAAAATGGTCCAGCTGGAAGCCGGCTCCGCCTTCTGGAACAGCAGCAGGCCAATCGGCAGCCAGGCCAGCGGGCTGACCGGGCGCAGCAGAGCAATCAGCGGATTAAACATGCGGGCGAAGAACAGCGAACGGCCGATCAAAAACCCCAGCGGAATGCCCGCCAGCGCCGCCAGGCCGAAGCCCACCGCCACGCGCTGCAGAGAAGCCAGCACGTTCCAGCCGATGCCCATGTCATTCGGCCCGTCCTGATAGAACGGATCGGCAAACAGGGTCAGCGCCGAGTCCAGCGTGCTCAGCGGCGTGGGAAAGCCTTTGCTGTGCATCGCCGCCAGCTGCCAGGCCAGCAGCAGCACCCCCAGCCCCAGCAGCGGGGGCAGCAGGCGCTGGATGAGCTCACGCAGCCAGCGCGTGACGGTTGGCGTGGTGCGCCGGACCTGCACCGGCGGCAGGAGAATCAATTCGCCAGGCGCGTTCTCCACGCTGACGGCCGGTTGCTTACGTTGTGCCTGCTTCATCTCATGCCCCCTTACGTTGAATAGCGAAATGGCGGGCGTAGCCTTCCGGGTCGGACCCGTTCCAGACCGTACCGTCCATCAGTGTGCTGCTGCGCATCGTGGCTGCCGGCGCGCTGATCCCCCCTACCGCCTGGGCGGCAGCCTGCCAGACGTCGATGCGATTAATGCGCGACGCCACCGCGAGATAATCCGGAGCCTGTTTCAGCAGCCCCCAGCGACGAAACTGGGTGAGGAACCACATCCCGTCCGACAGCCAGGGGAAGCTCACCTCGCCCTCGGCGTAAAAGCGCATCGGATGGGGATCCTGCCAGCGGCGGCCGAGGCCGTTGTCATACTCCCCAAGCATCCGGCCGGTGAGGTACTGCTCTTTGGTATTGAGCCAGCCGCGTCTGGCGAGCAGGCGGGCCGTCTCCCGGGTGTTCTCCGGCGAGGCGGCGATCCAGCGCTGCGCCTCCATCAGGGCCGCCACCAGCGCGCGGGCGGTGTTCGGCTGGCGTTCCACCCAGTCGCGACGGGCGCCCAGCACCTTTTCCGGATGCTCGGGCCAGATATCCTGGGAAGTGGCCGCGGTGAAGCCGATACGGTCGTTTATGGCTCGGGCGTTCCACGGCTCGCCGACGCAAAAGCCGCTCATATTGCCGATGCGCATGTTCATCACCATCTGCGGCGGCGGCACCACGACAGCGCGCACATCGTTAAAGGGATCGATGCCGGCGCTCGCCAGCCAGTAGTAGAGCCACATAGCATGGGTGCCGGTGGGAAAGGTATGGGCGAAGGTGTAGCTGCCCGGCGCGCTGCGGTCGATCAGCCGCTTCAGACCGCCGAGGTCGGTCACCCCTTTCTCCTGCAGTTCGCTGGAGAGGGTGATGGCCTGACCATTGCGGTTGAGGGTCATCAGATTGGCCATCGCCTGCGGCTTGCTGGCGATCCCCAGTTCAAGTCCGTACAGCAGGCCATAGAGAATATGCGCCGCGTCCAGTTCACCGGCCATCAGCTTGTCGCGCACCGCCGCCCAGCTGGCCTCCTTACTCGGCGCCAGGGTAATGCCATATTTTTTGTCAAACCCCTTCGCCGCAGCGATGGCCAGCGGCGCGCAGTCGGTCAGCGGAATAAACCCGACCCGCACGGTGGTCTGCTCCGGTCTGTCCGAGCCGCCGGCCCACGCGGCCTGCATCACGCCCGGCAGCAGCATCGCGCCGCCCAGCGCGGCCCCTGCCTGCAGCAAGCGCCGCCGTGAAATTGAAAATTTATCGCTCATATCCGCTCCACACGCGCAAAAAAAAAGCGCCCGACAGTGCATACGCACTGCAGGACGCCTTTATCCACGGACACCCGAACCGCCATTGGTTCGTCGCCCGGACTTTTATTCACTCACTATAACTAATGCAAAGAGGATGCCAGCTTTAGCAATGGCGCACTGGCGGGCTTTTCCTTTCGCCCGGGTCGGTTTGTCAGGCAAAAGTGCACCGCCGACAGGCAGCAAATGCCCATCGGTTGTGCATCTACTCCTTTGGGGTTACTGGCCAGATCGCTTTCACCATCAGCAGCGCGCGGGCTATCTCAACCATCCGCTGATTCTTGTCCATGGCCATCTTGCGCAGCGTCTGCCAGGCCTGCTCCTCCGGCATCCCCTGGTGTGTCATCAGCAGGCTTTTCGCTTTTTCGATCAGCTTGCGTTCCTCGAGTGCGTCTTTCAGCGAAGCCAGCTGGCTGGAGAGCTGCTGCAGCTCATAGGCCTGCTGGCGCACCAGCGGCAGCAGCTGTTTATCCAGCCGCGGCGTCACGCTGTCGCTCTCCTCCCCGGCCAGCCAGCCAGGCGCGTCGTCTTCTAACAGCGCGTCGGTGGCGTCCAGCAGATCGTCGATCAGTTGCTCTTCCACTTCGCGCAGTTGCTCAAGCCGCTGGGTCTGCAGGCCGAACCAGCGCAGCGCCGTTTCCCCACCATCCGCCGCCGGCTGGCGGGTGCAGGCGATCCGCCGTAGCTGCTCTATGTCCAGACCGGCCTGACACTGGGTAGTAAACAGCTGGACGGTCGCCGGGCTGCCCAGCGCCTGGAAGCTGTCGAAGCAGGGCTGCTGACCGTCAATACGGTCCACCAGCTGCTGACGCAGGCTGTCGCTGAACTCGCCGCGGGTAAAGCCCAATGCTCCCAGCGCGCGCTCCTGGCCCACCAATTCTTTTCCCTGCATAAAGCTGTACAGGGCGACCATACGCCCGGCAACCGGCGGGTCGTCAATGCTGTCATTGAGCTGCGGGACGATATTCAGCAGATGGCGGATAATACGGCTGAACTGCTCCGTCGCGGCTTCAGCGGCTACCTGCCGGCGGCTGACCTGCTCACGCAGCGCCGGGAGCTGCGTCAGATCGCCTACCGCCCGGGCGATGCGCCAGCACAGCGCGCTGCCGGCAACCGCGCGCGCCCGTTCGAGGACGGCATAGAACAAGGCCAGCCGCTCATCAACCAGCGCCCCACCCGCCCGACACTCCGCCGCGTACAGCTGGCCGCCCGAGCAAAGAAAAATATTCGACGCCCCGCGCTCGCACTGCAGCATATGCACCAGCGCGCTGAGCTGACTTGCCAGCTCGCCTAGCCGGGCTAGTTGCTGAAGCTGTTGTTTTTGCAGGCGGCGCGCCAGCTGCAGCCAGGCCGTCGCCTCGTCCGCGTGACCAGTCGTATTATTCATACCCCTCCTCCGGGTTAACGCTTTATACTGCGGTAAAGCAATAACCGTGCCTTTAAGAAGGAGTTTGTATGCAACGTATTGTGATTATCGCCAACGGCGCCGCCTACGGCAGCGAGTCCCTGTTCAACAGCCTGCGCCTGGCCATTGCCCTGCGCGAACAGCAGTCCGACCTCGACCTCAAGCTGTTTTTGATGTCCGACGCCGTCACCGCCGGGCTGCGCGGGCAGAAGCCGGCGGAAGGCTATAATGTGCAGCAGATGCTGGAGATCCTCACCGCCCAGCAGGTTCCCGTGAAGCTGTGCAAGACCTGCGCGGACGGCCGCGGGGTCAGCGCACTGCCGTTGGTTGACGGGGTGGAGGTTGGCACTCTCGTTGAGCTGGCCCAGTGGACCATGGCGGCAGATAAAGTGCTGACCTTCTGAATCTGGGGTGCCGAACGGCAGGAAATATCAGGTTTCGCCACCTGAAGAGGCGAAAAAAATGTTAGCTGAATGCTTTCAGGAACAACGTCATTTTTGTTTAATCTTTATCCCTTTTTTTGATCAAAATCAGCATCCCGACCCGCGCCGTTTGGTGTGATGCACAGAGCAAAGTGTGAACAATATCACGCGAGGACTGGGTGGGCAGGATGCTGTAGCAGGACAGAAACGGGGTACAAAAATGGCGATGGTAAAAGCAAGTTTGACGTTGTTTGGCGGTGACACGCTGGTGGTGCGGTGCTCAGAGCGCTGCCATATTCATCTGATGAGCGCGAAGGTCCCTGGCGACAGCCATGCGGATATTCTGAGCGTGCAGGATCGGGACAGCGCCTATCTGACGGTGCCCTACAGCGGCACCTGGAACGTGCTTATCGACAGTCACAGCCAGTCACTGGAGCACTCCATCAGCTACGTGCCAGCCTGACCGTCACTGACAGAACACCCGCCCGGCCATGCCGGGCGTTTTTCTTTCCCGCGCGCTCAGGCCAGCCCTGGCGTCGGGCTCTCGCCCAACAGCGCGCGGACGCTGGCCACCAGATCATCAAGACTGGCGTCGTGCATCCCGAGCTTACTTAACGCCTGTTCCAGCGAAAACAGGTACTGGGCGTTGGTCCCGAGCGGCCCGCTGGCCCGGGCGATCAGCGGAGCGATGACCTGGGCGCTGGTATCCGGCTCAAACAGCGGATGACGCGGATCCATAATAAACACCAAAGCATTTACCGTTCGCCCGTCGTCCAGCTCCAGCTTGCACCAGGTGGGCAGATAGCAGCCGGTGATCATCTCCCGTTTCCACAGCAGAGTCAGCTCTTCTTCCAGCGTGTCGTCCGGCAGACGATAAGCGACGCCGGTAGTCCGGCCGCCCTCTTTCAGAGCCAGCATGCGTCCCGGCTGGCAGGCGCTCCCGCGCCCGGCGGTCAACCGCAGGCAAAACGCGCGGTGCCAGCCCGGCAGCGTGCCGGTGCAGGACTCGCGATAATTGAGCGCCGGGTTCCAGATAAGCGAACCGTAGCCAAAGATCCATACTGAGCCATCATCCGGGCGGCAGGCCAGCGTCGCCGCCAGCGAGGCTGCGCGTTGTTCTGCCGACCAGAGTAGCGATTCCTCAATAGCGCCAAACGCTGTCTTACAATCCGCATTCATCAAGAAATCACGAGTTAACACTGTTTACTACCTCCGCCACTGCCCGCTTCCCGGCGTTCGTCTCATGCATCCGTCAATATTGCTGAAATATTATCCAGCTTTATCTTTCAATAAGCAATCAGCGGGGCGCTGGCAAGCGTAAAAGCGGCGTCAGCAATTATTTTTTCTTATGCCACTTATCGTCATCGCCTTTCTCGTAGCTGTTCTTCACCGCCGCCCAGGCGACTTTGTGTGCCGTCTCTTCGCGGCTGGCGTCATCGCGCCGCTCGTCTTTATCCTTATATTGATCCCAGGCGCTGTTAAACGCTTCTTTATAAATTTCCTGCGCATGGGCAGGCAGAACATGCTTAACGCTGTCGGGGAGCTCTTGTTTACTGTGATAGGGCATTATGGCCTCCTGTTTGAGCATAAAGTTTAAGTCTGGAACGCAGGCGGCAGGCTATCAAGCCGATGATGAGTTAAAAATGAATTTTAGTAATTATCTGAATATTAATAATAAAAATAGAGTAATCGCAAATTATAATAAACTAATCAAGATATCTCTCGATACCCGTAAACTTAAGTAAAAATCCAGCAGCAATTTAGCAAAATCTGTTACTTTATCGCCCTGCGTTTTTATAATTATAACACCTGCATAAATGGAGATGGTTCATGACCCATGCACATGAGGCGGTAAAAACCCGCCATAAGGAGTCCTCCCTCGTCTTTCCGGTGCTAGCGCTGGCGGTGCTGTTTTTCTGGGGCAGCAGCCAGTCACTGCCAGTGGTTATCGCGATTAACATCCTCGCGCTGGTCGGTATTTTAAGCAGCGCCTTCAGCGTGGTCCGCCACGCCGACGTCCTCGCCCACCGCCTGGGCGAACCCTATGGCTCCCTGATCCTGAGCCTGTCGGTGGTTATCCTTGAGGTCAGTCTGATCTCGGCGTTAATGGCCACCGGCGACGCCGCGCCGACCCTGATGCGTGACACGCTCTACTCCATCATTATGATCGTCACCGGCGGTCTGGTCGGTTTTTCCCTGCTGCTGGGCGGGCGTAAATTCGCCACCCAATATATGAATCTGTTCGGCATTAAGCAGTATCTTATCGCCCTGTTTCCGCTGGCGATTATCGTGCTGGTGTTTCCCATGGCGCTGCCGGGCGCGAACTTTAGCACCGGGCAATCGCTTCTGGTGGCGGTGATTTCGGCGGCCATGTACGGTGTTTTCCTGCTTATTCAGACCAAAACCCATCAGAGTCTGTTTGTTTATGAGCATGAAGACGACGGCGACGATGACGACCCGCACCACGGTAAACCGTCCGCCCACAGCAGCGGGTGGCATACCGCCTGGCTGCTGGTGCACCTGGTGGCGGTTATCGCCGTCACGAAAATGAACGCCAACCCGCTGGAAACGCTGTTGACCAGCATGAACGCCCCGGTGGCCTTTACCGGCTTCCTGGTAGCCCTGCTGATCCTGTCGCCGGAAGGCCTTGGCGCGCTCAAAGCGGTGCTCAACAATCAGGTACAGCGGGCGATGAACCTGTTCTTCGGCTCCGTGCTGGCCACCATCTCACTGACGGTCCCGGTAGTCACCCTCATCGCCTTCCTGACCGGCAATGAGCTGCGCTTTGGCCTTGGCGCGCCGGAGATGGTGGTGATGGTCGCCTCGCTGGTGCTGTGCCATATCTCCTTCTCCACCGGACGCACCAATGTGCTGAACGGCGCGGCCCATCTGGCGCTTTTCGCCGCCTACCTGATGACCATTTTCGCCTGACCTCGCTTCCCCGCCCGGCGGAGTCCGGGCGAAAAAAAACCTGCCGGTTTTGACGCCGGCAGGCTTTTTAACTGATGAGGTCAGGCTTACTTGCTGGTATCCAGCTCGTCGAAGCTTTTCACCAGATCGTCAATCGCTTTCATCTGCTTGAGGAACGGCTCCAGTTTATCCAGCGGCAGCGCGGACGGGCCGTCGCATTTCGCGTGGTCCGGATCCGGATGCGCTTCGATAAACAGACCGGCGATACCTACCGCCATACCGGCGCGGGCCAGCTCGCTCACCTGCGCACGGCGACCGCCGGAGGCAGCGCCAAACGGGTCGCGGCACTGCAGCGCGTGGGTGACGTCGAAGATAACCGGTGAGTTGTTGGAGGCTTTCTTCATCACGCCGAAGCCAAGCATATCCACGACCAGGTTGTCGTAACCAAAGTTAGCGCCGCGGTCGCAGAGGATCACTTTGTCGTTACCACCCTCGATGAACTTATCGACGATGTTGCCCATCTGGCCCGGGCTGACGAACTGCGGTTTCTTGACGTTGATCACCGCCCCGGTTTTGGCCATCGCTTCCACCAGGTCCGTCTGGCGCGCGAGGAAGGCGGGAAGCTGGATCACGTCCACGACGTCAGCCACCGGCTGCGCCTGGCTGGCTTCATGAACGTCGGTGATGATTTTCACGCCAAAGGTCTGCTTCAGCTCCTGGAAAATCTTCATCCCTTCTTCCAGACCCGGCCCACGATAGGAGTGGATGGAGGAACGGTTGGCTTTATCAAAGGAGGCTTTGAAGACGTAGGGGATGCCGAGCTTCTGCGTAACGGTGACGTAATGTTCGCAGATACGCATCGCCAGGTCGCGTGACTCCAGCACGTTCATCCCGCCGAACAGCACGAACGGCAGGTCGTTCGCTACGTTGATATCACCAATGCTAACCACTTTTTGTTTCATAAGTTCGCCTTATCAGGGTGTAACCGGAATGGTTCCAGACTAATGCAATGTAATTTGTTTGTGCGAAATCGTGTTGATTTGTGCGCGGATCATCTCGCTAATCGGATCCTCCGGACATTGCTCGACAAAATAGCTCAGGTCCAGCAGCGCCACGTGATCGCAATCCAGCTGGGCATATATCAGCCCGCGGTCGCGGATCTCATACGGGTCTTCCGGGTTAAACTGCAGCAGCGCTTCGCTGGCGCGCAGGGCCAGCTCCATCTGCCGCTCTTCCATCAGCGCCGACTTCAGGGTGTCCAGCAGCTTGCGGATCACCTCGGCGTTATCCGCTTCGTCGAGATCTTCATTAAACAGTTCCGCTACCGGCCCGATGTTGCCCTTCAGCCATACCTCCAGAGTATGTTCGTCAAGGGTTTCGCCATTGAACGGATTAATCAGCCACATCTCTTCGCTGGTTTCCGGGTCCGCACGCAGCAGCATCTGGGTCGGGAAGATCACCGGCACCACCGGCAGCCCCAGACGCTGGGCGATCCACAGCAGGATCGCGCCTAACGACACCGCGCTCCCCTGACGGTTGACCAGCACTTTATCCAGCCAAAGCGCGTCGGAAAGACGATAAACGCCCTGCGAGGCGCCAAAGCCCCACTCCTCGTAAAACAGCGCCAGCAGGCGTTCTATCTGGCGTTCCTGGTCCCACGAAGGCGCAATCTCCTCCTGCGCGAGGCGCAGCAGCCGCTGCAGCTCTTCCTCGACAAAACGCGTCGGAAAATCGTCGCGAACCTGTTCAGAAATGAGGACCATGCCATCACACAATGGCGCTTTGTTAAATTCGAAATCCGCTAATGACCCCATGACCTACCCCAGTATCGGTATTCTTGTGATGGCGAGTTGAATGATGATAAACAACACCACCAGCGCCAGCAGGAACGCGATAAAGCGGCTCTGCTGGCTGCGCGGACGACGACGGCCCAGCGCGATAAAACCTAATGCGATATAAATGATAACGCCAAACAGCTTTTCAGTCAGCCATGCGCCGTCTTCTGTGAACGGCAGGTAGTGCGTTATCGCCATTAATCCCGCACCGCTGAGAAATAGCAGCGTATCGCTGCAGTGCGGCGCAATTCGCACCCACCGCTGGTTCAGCAGCGGGCTCTGGTGATACATCCACCAGTAACGTAAAACGAACAATCCTACCGACACCACCACGCTGGCGATGTGCAGATAGAGGACAGCCGTGAATAAGTTCATCAGCCAACGTTCTCCATGTCGGGTAAACGTCCGAGGGTCAGACGCTCATTGTCGCCATAGTCGCGACAGGTCGCGACGTCCAGATAGCCCGCTTCGCGGAACAGCGCGCGCACCGCTTCGCCCTGGGTCCAGCCATGCTCCAGCAGCATCCAGCCGCCGGGCTGCAGATACTGCCGCCCCTCGCGGATAATCTGCGCCAGATCGGCCAGCCCCTCATCGCCCGCCACCAGCGCCGTTAGCGGCTCAAAGCGCACATCGCCCTCGGCGAGATGCGGGTCTGCAGCGTCGATATAGGGGGGATTGCTGACGATCATGGCGAAACGCTGCCCGGCCAGCGCGGCAAACCAGTCGCTTTGCCGTATCGTCACGTTAGCGATGCCCAGATGGGCGGCATTACGCAACGCCAGCGCCACGGCGTCCGGCATGACGTCCACCGCGGTGATCTCACAGTCCGGACGCTCGCTGGCCAGCGCCAGGGCAATGGCGCCGGTCCCGGTGCCGAGGTCGAGAATACGGCACGGCGCGACGGGCAGACGCGCCAGCGCCTGCTCTACCAGACATTCGGTATCCGGGCGGGGGATCAGCGTCGCCGGGGAGACAAACAGCGGCAGCGACCAGAACTCCCGCTGCCCGACCAGATGGGCGATGGGCTCCCCGCGCTGGCGTCGCTGCAGGAGCGCCTCCAGCGTCGTCGCCTCGTCAGCGGAGAGCGTCGTTTCGCCGAAGGCCAGGATCCAGGTGCGCGCCCGGCCGGTGACGTGTCCCAGCAGGATCTCGGCGTCGCGTCGCGGACTGTCGCTCTCCGCCAGGCGGGCGATTGCCTGCTGCAGCCAGGCCTGAAAGGTCATCATTCCTGCTCGGACAGCGCCGCCAGCTGATCGGCCTGGTGTTCCTGGACAATCGGCTCAATCAGCATGTCGAGTTTGCCCTCCATCGCCTCATCCAGACGGTAAAGGGTCAGGTTGATGCGGTGGTCGGTCACGCGGCCCTGTGGGAAATTGTAGGTACGGTTGCGATCGCTGCGGTCGCCGCTGCCCAGCAGGTTGCGGCGCGTGGAGGCTTCCGCCTGCTGACGCTTGGCCACTTCGGCGGCGCGGATCCGCGCACCCAGCACCGACAGCGCCTTGGCTTTGTTTTTATGCTGAGAACGTTCGTCCTGACACTCCACCACGATGCCGGTGGGCAGGTGGGTAATACGGATCGCCGAGTCGGTGGTGTTAACGTGCTGCCCGCCCGCGCCGGAGGAGCGGAAGGTATCGATGCGCAGATCCGCCGGGTTGATATCCGGCATTTCCGCCTCCGGCAGCTCCGGCATCACCGCCACCGTACAGGCGGAGGTGTGGATACGCCCCTGCGACTCGGTGGCCGGCACGCGCTGCACACGATGACCGCCGGATTCAAATTTGAGCCGGCCGTAGACGCCGTCGCCGCTGATCTTGGCGATCACCTCTTTAAAGCCGCCGTGTTCACCTTCGTTGGCGCTGAGGATCTCCACCTGCCAGCGGCGCGATTCCGCGTAACGGGTGTACATGCGGAACAGATCGCCGGCAAACAGCGCCGCTTCGTCGCCGCCGGTCCCGGCGCGTACTTCCACGAAGGCGTTACGCTCGTCATCGGGATCTTTCGGCAGGAGCAGGACCTGCAGCTGTTGCTCCAGCTGTTCGCCTTTATCTTTGGCGTCCCGCAGCTCTTCCTGCGCCATTTCGCGCATTTCCGGATCGTCGAGCATCATCTGTGCGGTTTCAATATCCTCCTGCACCTGACGCCAGTCGGTATAGCAGCGCGCCACATCGCTCAGTTGAGCATACTCCCGCGACAGCGCGCGGAATTTATCCTGATCGGCAATCGTCGCGGCATCGCCGAGCAGCGCCTGCACTTCTTCGTGGCGCTCGTACAACGCTTCCAGTTTGGCAACAATAGAAGACTTCATAGGCGTGAATTCACCCTGTCCTGAAAATAAGAGAAAGGTGCGCTATTCCAGCCCGAGGCTGTTGCGCAGAATATGCAGGCGTTCGTCGTCCCCGTCACGGGCGGCCTGCTGAAGAGATTTGGTTGGCGCATGGATCAGGCGGTTGGTGAGCTTACGCGCCAGATCCTGCATAATTTCCTGGGCATCGCCGCCCTGCTCCAGCGCGGCCAGCGCCTTCGCCGTCAGCTCCTCACGGACCTGCTCAGACTGCGAACGGTACTCACGAATGGTCTCGCTGGCGCTCTGCGCGCGCAGCCAGGCCATAAATTCGCTGGTCTCCTGCTCGACGATCGATTCCGCCTGCACCGCCGCGGCCTTACGCTGCGCCAGGTTATGCTGAATGATGTTTTGCAGATCGTCGACGCTGTAGAGGTAGGCGTTAGCCAGTTTACCGACCTCCGGTTCGACGTCGCGCGGGACGGCGATATCCACCAGCAGCATCGGCTGGTTACGCCGCGCCTTGAGCGCGCGCTCCACCATGCCTTTGCCGATGATCGGCAGCGGACTAGCGGTGGAGCTGATAATGATGTCGGCCTCTTTCAGCCGTTCGTCGATATCGCTAAGGGCAATCACCTCGGCGCCCACTTCTTCCGCTAGCGCCTGGGCGCGTTCACGAGTGCGGTTGGCGATCACCATTTTGCGCACGTGATGTTCGCGAAGATGACGCGCCACCAGTTCGATGGTTTCACCGGCGCCGACCAGCAGCACCGTCACGCTCGACAAGGATTCAAAGATTTGCCGCGCCAGGGTACAGGCGGCGAAGGCGACGGAAACGGCGCTGGCGCCGATATCGGTTTCGGTACGCACGCGCTTGGCCACCGAGAACGATTTCTGGAACATCCGCTCCAGTTCGCTCACGTTGAGGTGGCCGCGGCTGGAATCGGCGAAGGCTTTTTTCACCTGACCGAGGATCTGCGGTTCGCCCAGCACCAGCGAATCAAGGCCGCTGGCGACGCGCATCAGATGGCTGACGGCGTCGTTATCCTGGTGCCAGTAGAGGCTTTTACGCAGGTCTTCTTCATTGAGGCCGTGGTAATTGCACAGCCAGCGGATCAGCGCTTCCTGCAGGTTATCCTGCTCTTCGACGCTGAGATAGAGTTCCGTGCGATTGCAGGTCGACAGCACCACTCCACCCTGCACCATCGGCTGTGCCAGCAAGCTCTCCAGCGCCTTATCGAGCGTTTCCGGCGAAAACGTGACGCGTTCTCGCAGGGCGACCGGAGCTGTTTTGTGATTGATGCCAAGAGCTAAAAGGGTCATTGTGAGGGAGTAGTACCAGCGTTGCTAAGGTTAGTCTGAGTGCATCATACAGGATGCGCGTAATCAATAAAAGAGAGGCTCCCCTTTTGGAGTAATAGCCAAAGCAAGACCGCCATTAAGGTTAATTTTTTGATTTCAGACAACTTGAACGTAGACGCTATCGCCCGGCGACGCTAGCATTAAGGGTTATAAATGTAACCTGCTACACAAATCGGCCCGCTGTTCCCCTGCCGCCGGATTTCACTGTAGACATCAAGGATTTGTCATCATTATGAATCGACTGTTCCGCCTGCTGCCGCTGGCCAGCCTCGTCCTGACCGCTTGTTCTGTTCATACCCCCCAGGGGCCTGGCAAAAGCCCGGATTCGCCGCAGTGGCGCCAGCACCAGCAGGCTGTTCGCAGCCTCAACCAGTTCCAGACCCGCGGGGCGTTTGCCTATCTCTCCGACGAGCAAAAAGTCTATGCCCGCTTCTTCTGGCAGCAAACCGGTCAGGACCGCTATCGCCTGCTGCTAACTAACCCGCTGGGCAGCACCGAGCTGTCGCTGACAGCGCAGCCGGGCAGCGTGCAGCTGATCGACAACAAAGGCCAGACCTATACCGCCACCGATGCCGAAGAGATGATTGGCCGCCTGACCGGGATGCCGATCCCGCTGAACAGCCTGCGCCAGTGGATCATCGGCCTGCCGGGTGACGCCACCGACTATTCGCTGGACGATCGGTACCGTCTGCGCGAACTGAACTACACGCAAAACGGCAAAACCTGGCACGTCACCTACGGCGGCTACACCACCGATACCCAGCCAGCCCTGCCGTCTAATGTCGAGCTAAACAATGGCGCCCAGCGCATCAAGCTGAAGATGGATAACTGGATCGTGAAATGATGAGCCGCTGGCCCTCACCTGCAAAACTGAATCTGTTCTTATATATCACCGGCCAGCGGGCCGACGGTTACCACACCCTGCAGACGCTGTTTCAGTTCCTCGACTATGGCGATACGCTGGCCATCGAACCGCGCGCTGACGGCGAACTGCGTCTGCTGACGCCGGTGGCCGGTGTACCGGATGAAGAAAATCTGATTATTCGCGCCGCGCGTCTGTTGATGCGCGCCGCCGGCGAAAGCGGCCGCCTGCCGACGGGCAGCGGCGCTGATATCAGTATCGATAAACGCCTGCCGATGGGCGGCGGCCTGGGTGGCGGCTCGTCCAATGCCGCCACCGTGCTGGTGGCGCTTAACCATCTCTGGGGCTGCGGGCTTTCGGAAGATGAGCTGGCGACCCTTGGCCTGCAGCTGGGGGCCGATGTGCCGGTCTTCGTGCGCGGCCATGCCGCCTTTGCCGAGGGAGTGGGTGAAATTCTCACGCCGGTGGACCCCGAGGAAAAATGGTACCTGGTGGCTCATCCAGGCGTCAGTATTCCGACGCCGATCATTTTTCGCGACCCGGAGCTACCACGAAATACCCCGCGCCGGTCAATTAATACGTTATTAAATTGTGAATTCAGCAACGATTGCGAGCTTATCGCAAGAAAACGTTTTCGCGAGGTTGATGCCGCGCTTTCCTGGCTGTTAGAATATGCGCCGTCACGCCTGACCGGCACAGGGGCCTGTGTGTTTGCTGAATTTAACACCGAATCCGCTGCCCGTCAGGTGCTGGACACTGCCCCGGCATGGCTAAATGGCTTTGTGGCGCGCGGAGTCAATCTCTCGCCGCTCAAGCAGGCCCTGCTCTGATTCCTGCGCTGTGATGGCGCAACGATCATGAGTCAGCCGGGGAAATTGAGTTACGGTGACAACGTCACCCTGTTCCAGACGTTGCATCGTGCTCTTTAAATACACCGACTGGATCGAATGGCGCCAGCCCGCACATTATTGGCCCATTCATCCACCACTGGACGCATGCCTGAGGTTCTTCTCGTGCCTGATATGAAGCTTTTTGCTGGTAACGCCACCCCGGAACTAGCACAACGTATTGCCAACCGCCTGTACACTTCTCTTGGCGACGCCGCTGTAGGTCGTTTTAGCGACGGCGAAGTCAGCGTACAAATCAATGAAAACGTACGCGGTGGTGATATTTTCATCATCCAGTCCACTTGTGCTCCCACCAATGACAACCTGATGGAACTGGTTGTTATGGTTGATGCTCTGCGTCGTGCTTCGGCAGGTCGTATCACCGCCGTTATCCCTTACTTCGGTTATGCTCGTCAGGACCGTCGTGTTCGTTCTGCTCGTGTGCCAATCACCGCGAAAGTGGTGGCGGATTTCCTGTCCAGCGTCGGCGTTGACCGCGTGCTGACCGTTGACCTGCACGCAGAACAGATCCAGGGCTTCTTCGATGTGCCAGTTGATAACGTGTTCGGCAGCCCAATCCTGCTGGAAGATATGCTGCAGCTGAACCTGGACAACCCGATCGTGGTTTCTCCAGACATCGGCGGCGTAGTTCGTGCTCGCGCTATCGCTAAACTGCTGAACGATACCGATATGGCCATCATCGACAAGCGTCGTCCGCGCGCCAACGTCTCCCAGGTGATGCATATCATCGGCGACGTCGCTGGTCGTGACTGCGTGATGGTCGACGATATGATCGACACCGGCGGCACCCTGTGTAAAGCGGCAGAAGCGCTGAAAGAGCGCGGCGCGAAACGCGTATTCGCTTACGCGACGCACCCAATCTTCTCCGGCAACGCAATCCAGAACATCAAAAACTCTGTGATCGATGAATTTGTCGTCTGCGATACCATTCCGCTGGCACCAGAAATTAAAGCGCTGGATAAAGTGCGTACTCTGACGCTCTCCGGTATGCTGGCTGAAGCTATTCGCCGTATCAGCAATGAAGAATCAATCTCTGCTATGTTCGAACATTAATCGAGCCGAGCACAAAAACCCGCTGCGGCGGGTTTTTTTGTCTCTGCATTTTTAATTCTTCCACAACATCATTCGGCATGCATCAAGGCGGCAAGTGAATGAATCCCCGGGAGCGTACAGGCAGTACGTGACCGGGGTAAATGAACGCAGCCAACACAGAGGCATCCCGAAGGATGACGTGGAAATGATCAATGCCTCCTTCACCTGCCATTTAGTTGACAGATGATGCGCTCATGGATGAAACATTATTGTGAACAGATTATTTTCCTCACATGTGATGCCTTTCCGCGCCCTCATCGACGCTTGTTGGAAAGAACAGTACACCACCGCCCGCTTCACGCGTGACCTGATCGCCGGGATCACCGTCGGGATCATTGCGATTCCGCTGGCGATGGCGCTGGCGATTGGCAGCGGTGTGCCGCCGCAGTACGGCCTCTATACCTCAGCGGTGGCAGGGATTGTGATCGCCTTAACCGGCGGGTCGCGCTTTAGCGTTTCCGGCCCGACCGCCGCCTTTGTGGTGATCCTCTATCCGGTTTCCCAGCAGTTCGGCCTGGCGGGGCTGCTGGTGGCGACGCTGATGTCGGGGATCTTTTTAATCCTTTTCGGCCTGGCGCGCTTTGGCCGCCTGATCGAATATATCCCGCTGTCGGTCACCCTCGGCTTCACATCCGGGATCGGTATCACTATCGGTACCATGCAGATTAAGGATTTTCTCGGCCTGCAGATGCCCCATGTGCCGGAGCATTATCTGCAGAAAGTGGCCGCGCTGGCGATGGCCCTGCCGACCATTAACGTCGGGGACGCCGCCATCGGCGTCGTCACCCTCGGCACCCTGATCTTCTGGCCGCGGCTGGGTATCCGCCTGCCGGGCCACCTCCCCGCGCTGCTGGCCGGCTGCGCGGTGATGCTGGTAGTCAACTTGCTCGGCGGCGATGTGGCGACGATCGGCTCGCAGTTTCACTATCAGCTGGCGGACGGCACTCAGGGCAACGGCATTCCGCAGCTGCTGCCGCAGCTGGTGCTGCCCTGGGATATGCCGGGCTCCAGCTTTACCCTGAGCTGGGCTTCGCTGCAGGCGCTGCTGCCTGCCGCCTTCTCCATGGCGATGCTCGGCGCGATTGAATCTCTGCTGTGCGCGGTGGTGCTCGACGGTATGACCGGTACCAAGCATAAAGCCAACAGCGAGCTGATTGGCCAGGGGCTGGGCAACATCGTTGCGCCGTTCTTCGGCGGGATCACCGCCACCGCAGCGATTGCCCGCTCGGCGGCGAACGTGCGCGCCGGCGCCACATCGCCGGTTGCCGCCGTGATCCACGCCCTGCTGGTGATCATGGCGCTGCTGATCCTCGCCCCGCTGCTCTCCTGGCTGCCGCTGTCGGCGATGGCCGCCCTGCTACTGATGGTGGCATGGAACATGAGTGAGGCGCATAAAGTCATCAATCTGCTGCGCCACGCGCCGAAGGACGACATCGTGGTGATGCTGATGTGCATGTCGCTGACGGTGCTGTTTGATATGGTGATCGCCATCAGCGTCGGGATCGTGCTGGCTTCGCTGTTGTTTATGCGCCGTATCGCGCGCATGACGCATCTGGCGCCGGTCAACGTCGAAGTGCCAGACGATGTGCTGGTGCTGAGGGTGATCGGTCCGCTATTCTTTGCCGCCGCCGAAGGTTTATTCAACGATCTGGAGACCCGGATCGCCGGCAAGCGCATCGTGGTGCTGAAGTGGGACGCGGTGCCGGTTCTCGACGCCGGCGGTCTGGATGCCTTCCAGCGCTTTGTGAACAAGCTGCCGGAAGGCTGTGAATTGCGCGTATCTAACCTCGAGTTTCAGCCGCTACGCACGTTAGCGCGCGCCGGCGTCAAGCCGCTGCCAGGCCGCCTGAGCTTCTACCCCGATCGTCAGGCCGCGCTGGCTGACCTGTGATCACCCGGCGGCAGGCCCCTGCGCCTGCCGCATCAACGCCCCCGTCGCCTGTTGTAGCCAGCTCAGCACCGCCGGCGTCATCCAGGTGCCCTTAATCAAATGCGGCTCCTGCTCCATTGCCCGACGAAACTTCTGCAACGTCTGCGGCCGGGTACCGGCGTAGGACTGAAACAGCTCAAGCCACGCCCGGGCCAGCGCCTGACCCGACGCTGAATCCGGCGCTATGCCCTCCCGGCACGCCTGATGCAGCTTCGCCACCAGCGCAGGCCACTCTTGTAGCCGGTCGAAATAGTGCCGGCGGGTGAACGCCATCTCCTCGTCGTCGAGATACCGCGCCCAGATGGCCAGTTTGCTTTCGGCAAAGGCCTCGGTGATAAAGGCGATGATGGCCGGGGTGACGCCGGTCTGTTCAACCATTTGCGGCTCGGCGGCATGCATCGCGTTCAGGCGGGTCAGAAACTCCGGGCGCCCTGCTGTATCCTGCTCCAGGCGCTCCATCCAGCGCGTCGCCAGACTCATCGCCTGCGGACTGTCCGTCGGGCAGCCGCTCGCCATCAGCGTCTGCACCTCCTCCGTTAGCTCGTGCCACGCCTGGGCGCGCTGTTCATCCTGTGCCGCAAACGGCAGCGCGGCTAACTCCTGTTGACTAAACCAACGATCGTACATTTTCATTAACTCCAGCGTCTGTAGCCAGGACTCCAGATCGGGTTCATTGCCGCTCGCCAGCGCCTCGCGCAGCGCCAACAGCCGGTCGCGCAGCCTGGCGACATCACGCAGTTGGTCATTCAGCGTCTCTATCTGCTGCGTCAGCAGCTCAGGCAGCGACAGCGTTTGCCGATCGAGATAGTCCTTGATGGTGGCGAGCGTCAGCCCGGTCTGCGCCAGCGCCTTTATCATATGCAGGCGCTGAACCGCTGACAGGTTATAGAGCCGATAGCCCGCCTCGCTTCTGGCCGAAGGCGTTAACAGCCCCGTCTGTTCATAATGATGCAGCGTACGCACCGTCAGTCCGGCGCGCTTCGCCAGCTCTCCCACCTGAATTAACATGACTGCTCCTCTCTGTGGCCAGGTCCGCTACTCTGCTGCCTGACGTAACGTCAGGGTCAAGCATAAAACGCGCTTAATATTCACTTTTGGCGGCAACCATAGCATCACGAAGCTCAGGTCGGAATGGGGGTCGTCATATGGCGGGAAAAAGAAGAAGCGATAACGAGAGACAGAGAAAACGCATCGGCCGCGGAAGGCCGATGCGGAAAATGCGGTTGCGGTTAGCTGTGACGATGCTGGTTACGACGGCAGCGTTTATCGTAGTGGCGCACCCACCAGTAGCGGTCGCTGACCTGCTCGTGGCCGCCAATACGGGCTCCGGCCAGCCAGAGCACAGCACCGACGAAGATGCTTAAGATAGCGCCATGCGCAAAGAATTGTGGCAGGTTAAGCTGCGGAAGCTGGTTCAGAATGGAGTAACCCACCCCCACAACCATCACCACCAACCCTAACCCCATGAGTACGTTACCGAGTAACGAAGCGTTTTTGCGTTTCATGTGTCACCTCCGGACTTTGGGTTGCCAGGGAATGTCCCCAAATCTTATAGGTGTAGTATAGACAAGGTCTCTTCTGCGGAGTGCGCCCACGATCACATTAGTGAACAGCGAATAGACAAAAATTTACAAATAAGTCTATGAACCATATCAAATTCTAATGATTTAGTGAGTAAATCATCAACACTGGTATTGTCTTATAGCCAGAATTTTGTCAAGCGCGCCCGCAGACAGTACACTACGCGGCAGAGAATGCCCCATGCAGGATAGAAAACGTGACCATTAAACTGATTGTCGGCCTGGCCAACCCCGGTGCGGAATATGCCGCCACCCGGCACAACGCTGGCGCCTGGTATGTGGATTTACTGGCGGATCGCCATCGCGCGCCGCTGCGCGAAGAGAGCAAATTCTTCGGCTACACCTCGCGCATCAACCTGGCGGGCGAGGATGTTCGCCTGCTGGTGCCCACCACCTTTATGAACCTTAGCGGTAAAGCCGTGTCCGCGATGGCAACCTTTTATCGCATCAACCCGGACGAAATTCTGGTTGCCCATGATGAGCTGGATTTGCCGCCGGGCGTGGCGAAATTTAAGCTTGGCGGCGGCCATGGCGGCCACAACGGCCTGAAGGACATCATCAGCAAGCTCGGCAATAACCCGAACTTTCACCGCTTACGCGTCGGGATCGGCCATCCGGGCGATAAAAACAAGGTTGTCGGCTTTGTGCTCGGCAAACCGCCGGCCAGCGAGCAGAAACTGATTGATGATGCCGTCGACGAAGCGGCGCGCTGTACGGAAATCTGGTTAAAGGATGGTCTCACCAAAGCGACCAACCGTTTACACGCCTTTAAGGCGCAATAAGCCGTTGTCGTGCGGCATTTTTGCCGCGCACCGTGTATAATAGGCAAAGCTATTCAATTTTCTGCAATCTGTTCCTTGTAACAGATTGATTATCCAAAGATTAAGGTGATTTAAATCATGGGATTCAAATGCGGTATCGTCGGTTTGCCCAACGTCGGCAAATCCACCCTGTTCAATGCGCTCACCAAAGCGGGTATTGAAGCGGCCAACTTCCCCTTCTGTACCATTGAGCCGAACACCGGTGTCGTACCGATGCCCGATCCGCGTCTGGACAAGCTGGCTGAAATCGTCAAACCGCAGCGTATCCTGCCGACCACCATGGAGTTCGTTGATATCGCGGGCCTGGTTAAAGGCGCGTCCAAAGGCGAAGGTCTCGGCAACCAGTTTCTGACCAACATCCGCGAAACCGAAGCTATCGGTCACGTGGTTCGCTGCTTCGAAAACGACAATATCATTCACGTCGCGGGGAAAGTGAACCCGGCGGAAGATATCGACGTTATCAACACCGAACTGGCGCTGTCTGACCTTGATACCTGCGAACGCGCGATTCACCGCGTCTCCAAAAAAGCCAAAGGCGGCGATAAAGACGCGAAAGTTGAGCTGGCCGCGCTGGAGAAATGCCTGCCGCAGCTGGAAAACGCCGGTATGCTGCGCGCGCTGGATCTGACCAAAGAAGAGAAAGACGCCATCCGCTATCTGAGCTTCCTGACCCTGAAGCCGACCATGTACATCGCGAACGTCAATGAAGACGGTTTCGAGAACAACCCGTACCTCGATCAGGTTCGCGCCATCGCCGAGCAGGAAGGGTCTGTGGTGGTGCCGGTGTGCGCCGCGGTTGAAGCGGACATCGCCGAGCTGGACGATGAAGAACGTGACGAGTTTATGGCTGAGCTGGGCCTCGAAGAGCCGGGTCTGAACCGCGTGATCCGCGCTGGTTACGCCCTGCTGAACCTGCAGACCTACTTCACCGCTGGGGTGAAAGAAGTGCGCGCATGGACCATCCCGGTAGGGGCGACCGCGCCGCAGGCAGCCGGTAAGATCCACACCGACTTCGAGAAAGGCTTTATCCGCGCGCAGACCATCGCTTATGAAGACTTTATCGCCTACAAAGGCGAACAGGGCGCGAAAGAAGCCGGTAAAATGCGCGCTGAAGGTAAAGACTACATCGTCAAAGATGGCGATGTGATGAACTTCCTGTTCAACGTCTGATCCCGCTGGCTGGCGTTTCTGCCGCCATCGAGTAATAAAAAATCCACGCTCCGGCGTGGATTTTTTTTCGTGCGCCAGGCGGCGCGCTACTCCACGATATGGGTCTCTTCTGCCGCTTCGTAGCCATCAACGATCTGCACAATCTTTTTTAACTCGTCCTCAATAAAAGCCGGGGTGGCGCTTTCCCCTGAGGCCGGGTGATGAAGCTCCACCGAGATGCCGCTGGAAGCATTGGTCAGCGACAGGCTAATCTCCTGCGGATCCGCCGCAGACGAGGGTCGCCCGATATGCTGCGCGATGGTCGCCGCCGCCGCGCGTGTATCGACTTCCGCGAGATGCCCCCACCTCATTTCAACATGCCCCTGCTGCCCTGCCTTTATCACTTGCAGCGTATAACCGCTTTTTGCCATTGCCATGTCTTATCCTCCGGTTTCATTGCCCGGGCGACACATTCTCAGCCCGGTTTTATCAGCAAAGTTCGAACACTTCCGCCTTGCCGTTAATGACTCTTTTCCACATAGGTCTGCATATTTTCTTTGGTCACTAACTCAAACGGGATCCAGACATGGGACTCGACTTTTTCTCCTTTAATCAGCTTCAGCGCCACCGCTAAGGCCGTTTTGCCCTGACCAACGGCATCCTGGAAGACTGTTACCTGGATCTTATCGCTGGCCAACGCTTTTAGCCCATCCGGCGTGGCGTCGATCCCGCCGATCAGCAACTTCTTCTGGCTCTTCTCCAGCGCCATCGCCGCGCCAATCGCCATCTCATCGTTGTTCGCCGCCACAATATCAATCTCTTCCCCGTTACCTGCCCAGTTCTGCATCAGATCCATTCCCTCGCTGCGGGAATAGTTGGCCGGCTGTTTCTGCACCACTTTCATCGCCGGGTATTTGGCCACCACCTGCTCTACGTCTTTGGTGCGCTGCAGCGCGCCGGCATCGGTGAGATTGCCGATCATGATGGCGACGTTGCCTTTGTAGTTTGCCAGCTTCGCCAGCGCTTCCATCTGTAATGTACCGGACTCCCGCTCGTCCGATCCGACAAACACCACGCCAGGCGGTAACGTTTTATCCCCCGGCGTCCGGTTCACATACACCAGCGGCATTCTGGCCTGCTGCGCCATCTTCGTCAGCTGCGGGGTGCTGGCGGAGTCCACGGGGTCCACGATGATGGCGTCCACGCCGGAGGCGATGAAGCTCTGCACCTGATCGGCCTGGCGTCCGGTGTCGCCGCGGGCGTCTTCGAACTGCACATCGACGTGACGGGCTTGAGCTTCTTTCTCAATGGACTGACGGATAATGGTGAGAAAGTTTTGATCGAAGTAAGCCATCGAGACGCCGATCTTCTCCGCTAACGCCGAAGCGGAACTGGCCAGAAGGCCTACTAACAGGATGATTTTACAGTGCTTCATAGCATGCCCTCAGAGGTCGAAATAAAATTTTCAATATAAACACAAACGGTATATTTAAATCATTTTCAGACTACGAAGGGCGTTCGGTTCTTGCAATCATGATGTAAAGAAAATGTTGCCATGCGCACATTTTATTTCACCGCCTCACTCATCAAGGCCTCACCGGTTTCGGGGAGCGCAGCGGGCGGCGAGGCCGGCTGATTTCGCTTCAGCAGGGCATACTCCACGATCGGCTGTTGCAAATGCAGTTCGGCGAGGCTGCCGCGGGCGGCAGACCAGGGTTGACCCACGGGGAGCGCGGCCAGCTCGCGCAATTGCTCTTCCAGCGGAACGGCGCGGTTAAGCGACTGCATGATGGCAAACACCGCCGTTTTCAGTTCGCTCACCGTCAGGTGCTTCCCCTTCTGCTCGTCGAGGGCATTGAGCTGACCGGCGAGCCGTTGCAGCTGCCGCATGCCCTCCGCCCAGCCGGTGAGGTGTTCCGCGGGCAAGCTGCTCGGCATACGGCCAGTTAATATTCGGCCGCGCCGGGTGGTTGAGCTTGTTCATTTCTGAACGCAGCGCAATAAAGTCGGCCAGGGTGCGCGGGTCGCCATTGGTTTAATAGCGGAGGTCTGTATGTGTAGTCATCATGATGTCTGTCAGCGCGAGAATTAGCGGGCGGAGCGAGCGTCAAGGTACTGCTGGCGGTTGAGGTGGCGGATCAACACCCGGCCATTGCCAGGCGCTACATTACCCCGTATTTTGGGTTTCCGCTGTGGGCGGGTGAAGTCACGATCGCGAGAGGAACAATGAAACCGTTATTTGTCTATGGGACGCTCTGTCCCGGTCGCAGCAATGCGCATATTCTGGAGACGATCGGGGGCGAGTGGCGTCCGGGCTACGTCACTGGCACCTTTTACGCGCGCGGCTGGGGCGCTGCCGCTGATTTTCCGGGGATCGTCCTTGACGCCAACGGCCCGCGGGTCAACGGCTATCTGTTTCTGTCCGACCGGCTGGCGGCGCACTGGCCCATGCTGGACGAGTTTGAGGAGGGGTACGATCGGGTGTCGGTTGAGGTGACCACCGACGATGGACAGCAGGTCAGCGCCTGGATTTATCAGCTCCAGCCCCGGGAGTAATCCCCCGCCAGTCTCGCGCTACTGGCCACAGCGGCCCAGCACGTCCGCGGGTCTGGCGTCGTTTCCGCCAATGCAGGTATACTGGCCAGATGTTTCCTAAGCTTCAGATACGCAAATGACAAAACTTACCTTACAAGAGCAGATGCTCAAAGCCGGCCTGGTCAGCAGCAAAAAAATGGCCAAAGTCCAGAGAACGGCGAAAAAATCCCGCGTGCAGGCCCGTGAGGCCCGGGAAGCGGTGGAAGAGAATAAAAAAGCCCAGCTGGAGCGCGATAAACTGCTCAGCGAGCAGCAAAAGCAGGCGGTGCTGGCGAAAGAGTATAAAGCCCAGGTCAAGCAGCTGATTGAGATGAACCGCATTACGGTCGCCCGGGGCGATATCGGCTTTAACTTTACCGATAATAATCTGATCAAAAAAATCATGGTCGACAAGACCACCCAAACCCAGCTGATTAACGGCCGCCTGGCGATTGCCCGCCTGGCGGTGGATAACAAACCTGAAGGGGAATATGCGATTATTCCGGCGGTCGTGGCAGAGAAAATTGCCCAGCGCGATGCCAGCAGCATCGTGTTGCACAGCGCCCTGAGTCAGGATGAACAGGATGAAGACGATCCGTACGCCGACTTTAAGGTGCCCGACGACCTGATGTGGTGATCGCGGGCTTCCGGCGGCAGGCGATCAGAACGAGCTTGCCTGCTGGATATGCATCGGCTCGCGGCTGACGGGATGGACAAAGCGCAGCTCGCTGGCGTGCAGCATCAGCCGCGGAGCCTGTTCCGTGCCCGGCAATTCCCGGCCGCCATACAGATCGCAGCCAAGGATCGGATAGCCCAGCAGCTGACAGTGGATCCGCAGCTGATGGGTGCGCCCGGTCTCCGGGCTAAGCGCCACCCTCGTCAGCGCCAGCGCCCTCTCCCCTTCCCGCGTCTGGTACAGGCGGTCAATAACCCGGTAGCGCGAACGCGCCGGTTTGCCGTGCCGGACACTGATCGACATGCGCGGGAAACGGGCCGGGTCTTTGGCGATCGCCGCCTCCACGACCCCCTCGTCTTCCGGCAGATGGCCGCACAGCAGCGCCGTATAGACCTTACCCACCGTGCGCTGGCTGAACTGTTGGCACAGCGCAGCGTTAATCCCCTTGTTGCGGGCGACCACCATCAGACCGGAAGTGCCGAAGTCAAGGCGGTGTACCAGGGTACAGCCCGGAAAGCGCTGGACCAGTCGATGATGGACAGAGTCGAGGTTGCGCGGATCTTTGCCTGACAGGCTCAGCAGCCCGGCCGGTTTATTGATCAGCAGCAGGTGTTCATCCTGATACAAGAGGGTGATCTGGTCGCGGCACGGCGGCGCGACAAAGGTATCGATAATGGTGGACATCAGGCGGCCCGAAGAAGGAGTGGCTGGCGATAGTACCCCATTTTGTCCGCCGGTACGATGCTGGCGCACGATCCGCCCTCGCGGCGGTGTCATTTATCACCCACACTTATCGTAAAGGCATGGTCTGCGCAGGCAATGTGCTTTACACTGCGCGCTGCAAAATTTGAGTTAACCAACGAGTAAGAACGGTAATGGCGATGAACGGAACAATCACAACGTGGTTTAAAGATAAAGGTTTTGGATTTATCAAAGATGAAAACGGCGAAAACCGGTATTTTCATGTGATTAAGGTCGCCAATCCCGATCTCATCAAGAAAGACGCGGCGGTGACTTTCGAACCAACCACCAACAATAAAGGGCTGTCGGCCTACGCGGTGAAGGTCATTCCGGAGAGCAAATATATCTATATCGCCGGCGAGCGGCTGAAGCTGACCTCCATTAAGTCCTATGTGGTTTACCGGGAAGAAGAGCCGGTCGAGACCCGCGTGGATAAAGAAAACGCAGTGCTGTCGGTCGGGCTGCTGATGAACAGCATCCGGCCAAAATCCACGGTGCAGCCGGGAGAGATGCGCTCGGTGAAAAAGCTGGCGATCACCACCTTTCAGGGGACAACCCTGATCTTCTCGGAAGACGAAATCGATATCGATGCCACGGTAAAACTGCTCAAGGTTTGACGACCCGGCGTGCGGTCAGCCGCGCGCCCAGTCACCTGCCGAGCCGATTTTCGTCGCCATCGCCCCTCACCGGACGGGGCGAGGCGTCAGACAGCCGATAAGGATGCCGCCGCCATGCCCGTAAATTTTGACTTCAACGATCTCTATGCCTTTCGCGCCCTGATGGAGTATGGCAGCTTTCGGCTGGCCGCAGAATCCATTTGCCTGTCGCAGTCGGCCCTCAGCCGGCGCATCGAAAAGCTGGAGACCGCCTTGGGCAACCGGCTGTTCGAGCGCACCACCCGACGCGTGACCCTTACGCTGTATGGACAGAATTTTGCCGAACGTTCAGAGCAGCTGCTGGCCCACGTCGAGACGGTGCTGGCGGATATCAGCCAGGTCAGCAAGGCGCGCACCGGGCTGGTGACGGTGGCGACGGTACCCTCTGCCGCCTACTACTTTATGCCGGACATCATCCGCAGCTTTCAGGCGCGTTATCCCCAGGTGCGTATCCGGCTGATTGACAGCAGCGTCGGGAATGTGATCGAGGCGGTCAGCAGCGGACAGGCTGACTTTGGGCTCTGCTTTGCCAAAAACCTGCCGGCCAGCATCGAATTCACCCCGCTGGCCGACGACCGCTATGTCGCCGCCTGTCGGCATGATCATCCGCTGGCAGGCAGGACGCACCTCAGCTGGCAGGCATATTTTGAACAGGATTATATTGGCCTCGATCGGGTCTCCGGCAACCGGACGCTGCTCGACCGGGAGCTGGCGCATCTGACGCCGGCGCGGCCAAGCATTTGCGAAACCCGCCACGTCACCACGATGCTGGGGATGGTGGAAGCGGGCATCGGCATTGCCGCCGTACCCGCGATGTCAATGCCCGCTGGGGAGCATTCCGTTCTCCGCGCCGTGCCGCTCACCGACCCGGTGGTCACCCGCACGGTAGGCCTGATCCGCCTCAGCGGCCGTATTCAGTCCTACGTAGCGGCAGAGCTGGAGAAGCTGATTATTGAACAGTATCCTTCTGGCTGACCGGCGCAGCGGCGACCACGCTTCGCATACCGGTGGCGTGGATGGTCTCCTGCGCCGCTGGTGAGGCCAGATAGGTCAGCAGCGCCTTTCCTTCCTGCGGGTGGTCGGCGCTGACGGTCACCGCCCCGGCAAAGCGGGTGATGTACTGCAGGTTATCCGGCAGTTCGCCGACGAAGGTTACGCCGGGCACCGGCAGCAGTTCGCTCACCTGCTGAAAACCGATCGCATAACGTCCCTTCGCCACTTCCGAGGCCACCGGAATACGCTCCACCATCTGCGCTTTGCTCTGCATCGCCTCATCAATGCCCAGGCGGTGGAACAGCGTCGAGCTGACATAGCGTCCGCTGGCGCTGTCGGAGTACGCGACCGACGGGGCAGCCAGCAGCGCCGCCCGCAGCTGGTCTGCGCTGCGGATGGCCGGCAGCGGCGCTCCCGCTTTCACCACCACGCCGATGGGCGAGTCGGCCAGCTCCCGGCGCGAATCCGGCTGCGTTCGGCCCGCTTTCTCGAGGCTGGTCAGCGCGTCGCCGACCATAATCACCACGTCCGCGTGTTCGCCCCGCGCCAGGCGGTTAGGGATCGCCTGCGGCGTTTTCCCCATTGACGGGCCGGGGATCACCACGAGATGGTTGCCAGTTTGTTTTTCCCACGCCGGGGCCAGCTTTTCCAGCGCCGCTTTGAAGCCGCCGGAGATCATCACGGTGACCTCAGCGGACAGCGCGCTGCCGCCGGTGGCGGCCAGCAGCAGCGTGGCCAGCAGGGTTCCTGTCGTTTTACGCATCATCCTCTCCCTGATTAACGTGCCGTCTGCAGCGCGACGGCGCTGCGGCGATAGAGGTAGCAGGTGGCCAGCAGACCGCAGACGGCGGCAAAGCTCATCCAGTAGCCTGGGGAGGCTTTATCACCGGTATATTCGATCAGCGCCGTGGAGATCACCGGCGTGAAGCCGCCAAACACCGCGGTCGCCAGGCTATAGGCCAGCGAGAAGCCTGCCACGCGCACTTCGGCGGGCATAATTTCGGTCAGCGCCGGGATCATCGCCCCGTTGTACATGCCGTAGATAAACGACAGCCACAGCAGCACGCTCAGCATCATCAAAAAGCTCGGCGCGTTCGCCAGCATGGTCAGCGCAGGCCAGGCAGTAGCCAGCGCCAGCAGCGTCATGGCAATCAGCACCGGCCGGCGGCCAAAGCGGTCGGACAGCGCCCCGCCCACCGGTAGCCAGAAGAAGTTGGAAATCGCCACCAGCAGCGTGACCAGCAGGCTGTCAGAGGCGCTGAGCATCAGCACTTTTTTGCCAAAGGTCGGCGCATAGACGGTGATCAGGTAGAACGCGGTGGTGGTCATCGCCACCATCATCATCCCCGCGATGACCACCTGCCAGTTCGCCAGCAGGGTGGCGAACACCTGACGCATCGCCAGGTGATGGCGGCGGGCAGTAAACTCCTGGGTCTCCTCCAGCTTACGGCGCAGCACAAAAATGAACGGCACGATCAGGCAGCCGAAAAGGAACGGAATACGCCATCCCCAGTCGCTGATGGCGCTCTGCTCCAGCACGGCGTTGAGGGCAAAGCCCATCGCGGCCGCCACCATGATGGCGACCTGCTGGCTGCCCGACTGCCAGCTGGTGTAAAACCCTTTGCGGCCCGGGGTGGCGATCTCGGCCAGATAGACGGATACCCCGCCCAGCTCAGCGCCGGCGGAGAAGCCCTGCAGCAGACGGCCGATCAGCACCAGCAACGGCGCCCACAGGCCAATGGTCTGGTAAGAGGGGATCAGCACGATCAGGAAGGTGCCGGTGGCCATGATCGACAGGGTCACAATCAGCCCTTTGCGCCGCCCAACCTTGTCGATATAGGCGCCAAGCACGATGGCGCCGATGGGCCGCATCAGAAAGCCGGCGCCAAAGACCGCAAAGGTCATCATCAGCGAGGCGAATTCACTGCTGGCCGGAAAAAAGGTATGTGCGATGTAGGTGGCATAAAACCCGAACAGGAAAAAGTCGAACTGTTCGAGAAAGTTACCGGACGTGACGCGCAGAATGGCGCCGAGCCGATCACGGGTACTCATCAGTGAGGTTGTCGAATGCATGCAGGTCTCCAGTTTGTTATCCACGCGTTGTCGCGCGCCTGTTGCTGAAGACTGAAACAGAACCCGGTATGAAATAAGCGTAATAAACGCATCCATTGATGCAATTTACGCATAAATAACATTTAGCTAATTAACATTACTTTTATATACAATCATTTAACACTTTCTGTACCCTCAGCATCGGTGGTGGAGATGAAAATGTGAGTTTTCCGTTTTGTGACCGAGGCCAGGGTACGCGGTTGCGCCCCAGACGGTATAAGACATGCCCGGTCCGGGACGGTTAACGCGATACGCAGCGGCGACAGGTTAATAACCCGGACGTGACCTCAGGGTGCCGGCGCCGCGGCGACGTTCCCCAGCGTCTGCAGCAGGGAGATCAGCCAGCGGGTGGCCTCGCGTTTCCCGCTGCGTTTATGGGCGTAAATCTTGACGTCAAACGGCGGAACCGGAAACGGCAGCGGGAAAATGGTCAGCCGGGCGGCGCGGGCCATCGTCTCCGCCGCTCGCCGGGGCAGCGCCATCAACAGGTCGCTCTGCTCAATAATAAAGGGCGCGCTCAGCATCGAGGGGGTTTTCATCGCCACCTGCCGCGAATAGCCCTGCCGCTCCAGCTCGCAGTCCAGCACCCCCTGCCGCTCATTCCACGGGGTTACCACCAGATGACGGGCCGCAAGATAGGCGTCCAGGGTCAGCGCCGTGCGGTCAGCCTGACTGATGACCACATATTCGTCCCGCAGCCAGTTGATCTCCTCAAGATCGGGATGGGCTGGCTCGTCAGGGGTGTTGAACCCGAGAGCCAGGTCGACCTCGCCCGCCAGCAGCTCGGTCAGCGCCGGGCTATGGGGCAGATAACGAAGCTCAAACCGCAGCCCGGGCGCCTCCCGCTGCAGGCGGTGCATCAGCGTCGGAAAGACGCAGAATGCGGTGAAATCGGTGATCGCAATCTGCATGCAGTCGGTGCTGGCGCTCGGCACAAACGCCGCCGGCGGCGTCAGCTCCTGATTGAGAAATTTCAGCGCCGAAGCGATAGAGGGCGCCAGCTGGCTGGCATAGACGCTGGGACACATCCGGTGGCCTTCGCGATAGAACAGCGGGTCGTTGAGGGCGCTGCGCAGCCGGGAAAGCGCATGGCTCAGCGCCGAGGTGCTCATCGCCAGCTCTTCCGCCGCCAGGCGCACCGAGCGGGAGCGATAGACCGCGTCAAAGACCGGCAGCAGGTTGAGGTCAATCCGGCGCAGGACTGGATGCATAATATTCATCATTTGCTGATTTCATTGCACTTAATTCTTTTCACAATACCGCTTATGCTCTGGGTCAGCAATGTTGCTTTCCTTGATACCATTCAGACAGGACGACCCATGAGCATCACGATCCGCCAGGCCACCCCGGACGACGCCACCGCCATTTACGACATGATTTATGAACTCGCGGTCTACGAGAAAGCCCCCGAAGAGGTGGTGACGACGGCAGAGGAGATCAGAGAGACGCTGTTTGCCAGCAGCAGCAAAACTGAGGCGCTGATCTGCGAAGTGGCGGGCAAAGCGGTGGGCTACGCCGTGTTCTTCACCAGCTACTCCACCTGGCTTGGCCGCAATGGCATCTATATGGAAGATCTGTACGTGACCCCCGACTATCGCGGGATCGGCGCCGGAAAAGCGCTGCTGAAAACCATCGCGCAATATGCTGTACAGCGTCAGTGCGGGCGTCTGGAGTGGAGCGTGCTCGACTGGAACCAGCCGGCGATTGATTTCTATCTGAGCATTGGCGCGCTGCCGCAGGATGAGTGGGTGCGTTATCGCCTCACGGGCGATGCGCTGCGGGCCTTTGCGGAGTAAAGCGGCTCGCCAGCAGGTCGGCGCCAGGCGTCGACCTGCTGGCCGCGGATCAGGCTTCGACCGCGCTATTCTGCAGCTGCGGACCGGCCAGCGCCAGACGCGCGCCCGCTTCGGTATCGCTGTACTGCTTAAAGTTATCCATAAACAGCTGAGCCAGACTCTCCGCCTTCTCCTGCCACTTATCCGCTGAGCTCCAGCCATTACGCGGATCCAGCACCGCGCTGTCGACTCCCGGAATGCTCTGCGGGATCGCAAGATTGAATACCGGGATCGCCTCATCGCGCAGCGGGCCGGTGGTGCCGTTGAGGATTGCGCTAATGATGCTGCGGGTATCGCGCAGCGACAGGCGTTTGCCCTCGCCGTTCCAGCCGGTGTTGACCAGCCAGGCTTCCGCACCGGATTCCGCCATCTTCGCCGCCAGGACGCTGGCGTACTGGGTCGGGTGAAGCAGCAGGAACGCCGCGCCGTAGCAGGCGGAGAAGGTCGGCGTCGGCTGGGTAATGCCACGCTCGGTGCCCGCCAGCTTCGAGGTGAAGCCCGACAGGAAATGGTACTGCATCTGCTCCGTGGTCAGACGGGAGACCGGCGGCAGGACGCCAAACGCGTCAGCGGCAAGGAAAATGACCTTCGACGGATGGCCTGCGCGGGACACCGGCTTGACGATATTGTCGATATGCGACAGCGGATAGGAGACGCGGGTATTCTCGGTTTTGCTGCCGTCGGCATAATCCACGCTGCCGTCGGCGCGCACCACCACGTTTTCCAGCAGCGCATTGCGGCGGATGGCGCCATAAATCTCCGGCTCCGCCTGCGGGTCGAGATTAATGGTCTTGGCGTAGCAGCCGCCTTCGAAGTTAAACACCCCGTCATCGTCCCAGCCGTGCTCATCATCGCCAATCAGCTGACGATGCGGATCGGTGGACAGCGTGGTTTTGCCGGTACCGGAGAGGCCGAAGAACAGCGCGACGTCCCCTGCTTCGCCACGGTTGGCCGAGCAGTGCATCGACGCGATGCCTTTCTGCGGCAGCAGGTAGTTCATGACCGAGAACAGCCCTTTTTTCATTTCGCCGCCGTACCAGGTGCCGCCGATGAGCTGAATACGCTCGCTCAGGTTAAAGGCGACGAAGTTCTCGGAGTTCATGCCCTGCGCCTGCCAGTTGGCATTGGTGCAGCCGGCGCCGTTGAGCACCACGAAGTCTGGCGTAAAGCTGGCCAGCTCGTCGGCGCTCGGCACGATAAACATGTTTTTGACAAAGTGGGCCTGCCATGCCACCTCGGTGACGAAGCGTACGCCAAGGCGGGTGTCCGGGCTGGCGCCGCACCAGGCATCTATGATGTACAGTTTTTTGCCGCTCAGCTGGCCTGCGACCAGGCTTTTCAGGCTGCGCCACACGTCTGGCGATAACGGCTTATTGTCATTGCGGCCGAGGCCGGAGTCAGCCCACCATACGGTGTCGCGCGTCTGCTCGTCTCTGACGATATATTTATCGCGCGGCGAGCGGCCGGTGAAGATACCGGTATCCACTGCCACAGCGCCAGAGTCGGTCATCACGCCGCGGGCCGCGCCGGTCAGCTCAGGGGAGGTTTCATGTGCAATAAGCAAATCGTAATCAGGGTTGTAAAACAATTCGCCGCTTGCATTAATCCCCAGCTCCTGCAGAGCCATTTTTACTGATTCAATTTGTTGTGACATGGAACTCCTGAAAAACTATTTAAGGTAAGAGGCCTGGGTTATTCATTGCTTTCATCTTCGTCGCCCGCTATTGAATAAGATAATTCCGGGGCAATGAAATAAAGCAATAAATAACTGGGAGTCGCGATTTCATATCGTGCTCATGTAGGGTCGCCGATACGCATTCATAAATCTCAACTTTCCAAAAAATGTTAACACCTGTCGATAATTATGTTAATTGCATAGTTTCTATGCGCTATGCTAAAATTGCATAGCCTTTATTGCGTTTTTGAGGACTGGATCGGTGTTGGCAAATCTGGAAGTTAAATGGCTGTATGATGTGATTGCTCTCGAGGAGTCACGCAGCTTTACCCTGGCGGCCAAAGCCCGCAATATCTCCCAGTCCTCGTTCAGCCGACGCATCCAGTCGCTGGAGGCTTCCCTCGGATTCAGCATCTTCGACCGCAGCGCCAACCCCCTGCAGTTGACCAATCGCGGGAAGATTTTTGTCGGCTATGCGCGAAATATGCTCGACGATATGGATTTTCAGATCAGCCGAATTAAAGGCTTAAATAACACCACGCAAAAAATAAGAATCGATGCCGCGCCTTCGCTGTCGGTGTTATTGCTGCCGGAAATTATCGCCGGTTACACCGACCGTAAAAATAAGACTTTTCATGTTGAATCGATTAACGTCAACGACGCCGTATTTAACCTGAAAGAAGGTAAAAGCGATTTTATCCTCTCCTTCTATAATGAAGAATTAATGAACTATCCGTTTATTAATCATAAAATTTTTGATTCTTACTTGCACCTGGTCTCCCCCTGCGACGAACATGGCCGGCCGCTGTTTCATTTACATCGCGGCGTGCTGCCGCTGATGAAATACGCCAACGACAGCTATATGGGGCGCCAGGTGAACCAGGTTATCGACCGCACGCCGGAGATCACCTTCTCCCTTACCTTTGTCTCTTCCATGAGCGAGCTGCTCAAGCGCATGATCCTCAATGGCGACGGCGTGGGCTGGCTGCCGCAGTACTCTATTCAGCGCGAGCTGGACGAAGGCCGTCTGACGATCCTCGATGAGAGCCTGTCGCTGCCGATCGGCGCCTGGCTCTACCGCTCCGGCTCGCGGCTTAACCAGGCCGCCGAACGTTTCTGGCAGCACATTAAAACCCGTAACGAAGCGCAGGATTAACTCTCTCCGCCGCTGATCCCCAGATACGCCATACGCACCTCCGGGTCGTTGAGCAGCGCCTGGCCGCTACCGCTCAGGCGGATCTGGCCGTTCACCATCACATAGGCGCGGTCCGACAGGTTGAGGGCATGGCGGGCGTTCTGCTCCACCAGAAACAGCGTCATTCCCTGGGCCGTCAGCTCGCGCAGGATCTGAAATATCTGCTTCACCACCAGCGGCGCCAGACCCAGGCTCGGCTCATCCAGCAGCAGCAGGCGCGGCCGGCTCATCAGCGCCCTGGCGATGGCCAGCATCTGCTGCTCGCCGCCGGAGAGGGTCATCGCCCGCTGTCCCCGCCGCTCTTCCAGCCGGGGGAACAGCTGGTACATCCGGGCCTTGTCCTCGGCCTGATAGCGGTTGCCGATGGCAATGGTCCCCATCAGCAGATTCTCCTCGACGGTCATATCGGGAAAAATGCGCCGCCCTTCCGGAGCCTGGGCGATGCCGTTGCTGGCGATAAAGTGAGTCGATTTCCGGCTGATCGCCTCCCCGCGATAGTAAATCTCCCCGCCGGCAATGCGCGGCTGGCCGAAGACCGACATCAGCAGCGTTGATTTACCGGCGCCGTTGGCGCCAATCAGCGCCACCGTCTCCCCCTCGTTGACGGTGAGGGAGACCTGCTTCAGGGCGTGGATCGGCCCATAGAAGACATCCACCTCATCAAAGGCAAGCAGTGGCTGGCTCATCGGCGGGTCTCCTCTTCCTCAGCGCCAAGATAGGCGGCAATCACGCTGGCGTTGGCCTGGATCGCCTGCGGCGCGCCGCGGGCGATGACGTCCCCGTGGTCGAGGACGATGATATGATCCGAAATCTCCATCACCATCCCCATATCATGTTCGATCAATAGCACCGTGATGCCGTGCTGCTGACGCAGAAAGCGGATAATCCGGCTCAGCGCCTGGGTTTCCACCGGGTTGAGTCCGGCCGCCGGCTCCTCCAGACAGATCATCTCCGGGCGAGTGCACATGGCGCGGGCGATCTCCAGCCGCCGCTGCTGTCCGTAGGAAAGCGTTCCCGCCAGACGGTTGGCGCAGTCCACCATCTCCACCACCTCCAGCCAGTAAAAAGCGCGATCCAGCGCCTGACTCTCCGCCTGCCGATAGCCGCGGGTATTGAGGATCCCGGCCAGCAGATGGCGGTTAACCTGGGTATGCTGGGCCACCAGCAGGTTCTCAATCACCGACATCTCGCGGAACAGGCGAATATTCTGGAAGGTACGCGCCAGGCCGGCGCGGTTCACCAGATGGGTGCCGCCGAACATCTTGTAATAGATCCGCCGCCCCAGCTGCGCCGGGTGGAGAAAATCGTCCGGGTGAAGCTTTTGCCCCAGCACCTGAATGACATCGGTGACCTTTTCCCGCGCCCGCAGCACGATGCTCCCCCCCGTCGCCCGGTAAAAGCCGGTCAGGCAGTTAAATACCGTGGTTTTGCCCGCGCCGTTGGGGCCGATCAGGGCGGTGATCGACCCCCGCTCCACCTCCAGATTGACGTCATTCAGCGCTTTGATGCCGCCGAAATGCATCATCAGATGCTCAACGCGTAAGATGCTGTCGGTCATGGCGCGACTCCTTTTCGCCACGCAACCCCGCTGCGGCTGGTGCGCACCAGGCCGCGCGGCCGCCAGATCATCATCATCACCATCAGTACGCCAAACAGCAGCACGCGATATTCGTCAAACCCGCGCAGCAGCTCCGGGGTGACCGTCAGGACAAACGCCGCCAGCACCACCCCCAGGGTGGAGCCCATTCCCCCCAGCACCACAATCGCCAGGATCAGCGCCGACTCAAAAAAGGTGAACGACGTCGGGTTAACAAATCCCTGATAGCTGGCGAAGAACACCCCGGCGATGCCGGCGGTCGACGCGCCGAGCATAAACGCCGAAAGCTTGACCAGCACGTGGTTGAGCCCCATCGCCCGACAGGCGATCTCATCCTCGCGCAGCGCCTCCCAGGCGCGGCCGATGGGCATCCGCGTCAGGCGATGCTTCACCAGCAGCACCAGCATCACCACCAGGCACAGCACGGCGTAGAGAAAGATGAATTTCAGGTTGGGGTTGTAGCTGACGTGGAAGAACTCATGGACGGGGATGCCGCCATCCTTAGCCCGGCGGGTAAATTCGAGGCCAAACAGCGTAGGGGACGGCACCGGTACGCCGTTGGGACCGCCGGTGAAGCTCACCCAGTTGTTGAGCACCAGGCGGATAATTTCGCCAAAGCCGAGGGTGACGATGGCCAGATAGTCGCCATGCATACGCAGCACCGGAAAGCCGAGCAACGCCCCGGCGAGGGCCGCCATCACCGCCCCCAGCGGCAGCATCGCCCAGAAGCCGAGCCCGAGGTACTGGTAGCCCAGCGCCAGGCCGTAGGCGCCGATGGCGTAAAACGCCACATAGCCCAGATCGAGCAGCCCCGCGAGGCCCACCACAATATTTAACCCCAGGCCAAGCAGAACGTAGATCAGCCCAAGGATGGCCACGGTCAGCAGATATTTTGTGGCGAGAAACGGAAAGACAATGGCCAGGCCCACCAGCATCGGCATTATCCAGCGCAGCCGCGAGCGGTAGCCCGGCGGCCGGACGTACACCCCGTCATCCGCCCCCTCAAAGCGGGCAATAAAGGCTTTTCCCCTGTGGCTCTGCAGCAGCAGGCTGAGCGCCAGCCTGCCGGCCATCACCACCGCCACCAGAATCGCCACCCGCGCGGGCGCGAGGGTAAAGCCATACCCTTTGAGCACCACGCCGACGATCGGGCCAAAGACAATTAATGCGCAAAGACCGGCCAGCACGCTGTCGATCAGCGCGCTTTTGATTTCCCGCGCAGGCTGGCGCGTCAGTTCACCCATAGAGCCCCCTCAGACCTTGGCCACCAGCGGACGACCCAGCAGCCCCTGCGGGCGAAAAATCAGGATCGCCACCAGCAGCGCAAAGGAAAAAACGTCTTTGTAATCTGAATTCACCAGCCCGGCGAACTGGGCTTCGGCCACCCCAAGCAGCAGACCACCCAGCATCGCGCCAGGCAGCGAGCCAATCCCGCCCAACACCGCGGCGGTGAAGGCTTTGATACCGATAATAAATCCGATGTAGAAGTCGAAGGTGCCGTAGTTCATGGTCACCAGCACCCCGGCCAGGCCGGCCATCGCCGCGCCGATGACAAACACCAGGGAGATCACCCGGTCGGTATTGATGCCAAGGATCGCCGCCATGCGCCGGTCCTGCTGGGTGGCACGGCAGATGCGCCCCAGCCGGGTGTACTGAATAATCCAGGTCAGGATCAGCATCCCCGCCAGCGCCGCGACGAGAATAAACACCTTAGTCCAGGTGATCTGCACCACCCCATCGCCCACCGTCATCCGCAGCGCGCCGCTGAGCAGCGTCGGGATCCCCTGCTGGTTCGGCCCCTGGCTCAGCTGGACATAGTTCTGCAGGATCAGCGACATCCCGATAGCCGAGATCAGCGGCGCCAGGCGCGTCGAGTTGCGCAGCGGCCGGTAGGCGATGCGCTCGATCGCCCAACCGTACACGCCGGTGACCACGATGGTGAACACCAGGGTGGCGAAAATCAGCAGCGGAAAGGAGTGGATCCCGAAGAAAGAGAGCAGCGCCAGGCCGATGGCGCACAGGTAGGCGGAGACCATATACACCTCGCCGTGAGCGAAGTTGATCATGCCGATGATCCCCTACACCATGGTGTAGCCGATGGCGATTAAGCCGTACACCGCCCCCAGCGTCAGCCCATTGATCAATTGTTGCAGAAAAAACGCCGTCATAGCCCCTCCAGCCGCCAGGCCGACGGCCGCCGGGATGGGTACCCGGTCGACCGCCGTCATGTGACGATTCGCAAGTCAAAAGGACAGAGCGTCCTCAGGTCGTGGCCGATCAGAGCTGGTGATATTTGCCCTTGTCGTCCCACTGATAGACCACGTAGTCGGACACCTTGAGGTCACCTTTGCCATCCCAGGCTTTCTTGCCCATCACCGTCTCGACGTCGTGGTTCTTCAGCCAGTCGCTGGCTTTGGCGTTATCGGTGCCGACGGCGTTCCAGGCCGCGGCAATAGCCTGAATGGAGGCGTAGGCGTAGAGGGTATAGCCTTCTGGCTCAAAGCCGCTGGCGCGGAACTTCTCGATCACCGCTTTGCCTTCCGGGAGGGTGCGCGGGTCCTGACCAAAGGTCATCAGCACGCCGTTGGTGAACTGCGGCCCGCCGGCGGCCGTCACCAGCTCCTCGGTGACGATACAGTCGCCGGAGAAGAACTTCGCCTGCACCCCCTGCTCGCGCATCTGTCGCACCAGCGGGCCGGCCTCAGGGTGGCAGCCGCCAAAGTAGACCACGTCCGGCTTGAGGGCGCCGATCTTGGTCACCAGGGCGTTAAAGTCTTTTTCACCGCGGGAGAGGCCTTCGTACAAAACTTCTTTGGTGCCCCGCTTCGCCAGCGCTGCGCGGGTGGCATCGGCCAGCCCCTGGCCATAGGTGTCTTTATCATGGATGACGGCAATTTTCTTCGCCTTCAGCACGTCCAGCATATAGTTGGCGGCAATCGCCCCCTGCTGATCGTCGCGACCACACATGCGGAAGAGATCCTTCATGCCGCGCTCGGTGATCTGCGGGTTGGTGGAGCCGGGGGTAATGGTCAGGATCCCGGCTTCGTCATACACCTCGGAGGCCGGCATCGTTGAGGAAGAGCAAAAGTGCCCCACCACGGCGGAGACTTTCGCTTCGTCCACCAGCCGGTTAGCCACCGCTACCGCCTGTTTCGGTTCGCACGCGTCATCCCCCTGCACCAGCACAATTTTTTCGCCTTTGATGCCGCCGGCGGCATTGATATCAGCTACCGCCTGCGAGGCCCCTTTCCAGTACTGGGCGCCGTAGGTAGCGTTGGGGCCGGTGAAGGGCCCGGCGACGCCGATCTTCACGTCAGCCTGGGCGTAAAAGGCCATGCTCATACAACCTGCTATCACAACATGAAGCGTCATTGTTTTCAGTTTCAAAGACATTCGGATATTCCTCAGCGATTTAGAGCCTGGCGTCATGGAATGACGCAGAAAATATCACTTACCGTGTGGTGCCGACGCAGGCGCAGCGCCAGGACGGCCAGGGTGGAAGAAGCAAAAATCCCGCCAGGTAGAGAGGGCCCGCCGGAGAGCGGACGCCCCGGTCGGTGCGCACGCGACGGCAACCCGTGCCGCATCCGGCAAGGGCGCATTCCCTTTCAGGTCAGGAGATCGGTTGCCATCACGTGGCGAGCCGGACAACGCGGTATCCGTACCGGCCCGTGAGCTAAACATAGATGCAGTTAGCGCTCGCTGCGCGCCAGCGTGGTGCAAAAATGCGAATATGATCAACAGTGGTGATTATTTTGTTGCGGTAATGTGAAGATGATAACAGGAGAGCCCGTTAAGGGCTCCCCTGTGGCCCGGCGGCCGCTCAGAGTTGGCTGGTGAACGTTCGGGAGATCACATCCTGCTGCTGCTCGCGGGTCAGCGCGTTAAAGCGGACCGCATAGCCAGAGACCCTAATCGTCAGATTCGGATACTGCTCCGGATGTTCTATCGCATCGAGCAGCTTTTCCCGGTTCAGCACATTGACGTTGAGATGCTGTCCCCCCTCCACCGTCTCCTCGTGATGGAAGTAGCCGTCCAGCAGCCCCACCAGGTTGTTTTCCTGCGCCGACGGCGCTTTGCCGAGGGCCGCCGGCACGATGGAGAAGGTGTACGAGATGCCATCTTTGGCGTAGGTAAACGGCAGTTTCGCCACCGAGGTCAGCGACGCCACCGCCCCTTTGCGATCGCGGCCATGCATCGGATTGGCACCCGGGGCGAACGGCGTCCCCGCCCGACGTCCGTCCGGCGTGTTGCCGGTTTTCTGCCCGTACACCACGTTGGAGGTGATGGTCAGGATCGACTGGGTCGGCACCGCCTGGCGCCAGGTGGGCAGCGCCTGAATTTTGCGCATAAAGCGCTCCACCAGGTCGCAGGCGATGGCATCGACGCGATCGTCGTTGTTGCCATACTGCGGATAATCCCCCTCAATGACAAAGTCCACCGCCAGCCCGTGATGGTCGCGTACCGGCTTCACCCGGGCGTACTTTATTGCCGACAGCGAATCCGCCGCCACCGACAGGCCGGCGATGCCGCAGGCCATCGTGCGGTAAACGTCGCGGTCGTGGAGGGCCATCAGCGCCGCCTCGTAGCTGTATTTATCATGCATGCAGTGGATGATGTTCAGCGCGCTGATGTACTGCACCGCCAGCCAGTCCATAAAGTGGTCGAGGCTGGCCATCACGGTGTCGTAGTCCAGCACCTCATCGCGCAGCGGCGCGGTTTTCGGCCCCACCTGGATCTTCAGTTTCTCATCCATCCCGCCGTTAATTGCGTAGAGCAACGTTTTGGCCAAATTGGCGCGGGCGCCGAAGAACTGCATCTGCTTGCCGATGACCATCGGGCTGACGCAGCAGGCGATGGCGTAGTCGTCGCTGTGGAAATCGCTGCGCATCAGGTCGTCGTTCTCATACTGCAGCGACGAGGTGGCGATAGAGACCCGGGCGGCGTATTTTTTAAACGCCACCGGCAGCGCCTGCGACCAGAGCACGGTCAGGTTGGGCTCCGGCGCCGGGCCCATGGTGTGCAGGGTATGCAGATAGCGGAAGGTGGTTTTGCTGACCAGGGTGCGACCATCCAGCCCCATGCCGCCCAGCACTTCCGTCGCCCAGATGGGATCCCCGGAGAACAGCGAATCAAATTCCGGGGTGCGCAGGAAACGCACCATGCGGATCTTCATGATGAAGTGGTCAATCAGCTCCTGGGCCTGCTCCTCATTCAGTAAGCCGGCGCGCAGATCGCGTTCAATATAGATGTCGAGGAAGGTGGCCGTGCGCCCCAGCGACATGGCGCCGCCGTTCTGCGACTTCACTGCCGCCAGGTAGGCGAAGTAGAGCCACTGTACCGCCTCACGGGCAGTGCGCGCCGGGTGGGAAATATCGCAGCCGTAGCGGGACGCCATCTCCTGCATCTGCTGCAGCGCGCGCCGCTGTTCGGCCAGCTCTTCGCGCAGGCGCAGGGTGGCCTCCAGCGCCTCGCCGCGTTCAAGGGCCGGCTGCAGGTCGGCAAACTGCAGCTCACGTTCGCGGACCAGAAAGCGAATGCCGTACAGCGCCACGCGGCGGTAATCGCCGATGATCCGTCCGCGACCGTAGCCGTCCGGCAGCCCGGTCAGCACCCCGGATTTACGGCAGCGCAGCATATCCGGGGAATAGATGTCAAAAACGCCCTGATTGTGGGTCTTGCGCAGCGCCGTAAACTGATACTCAAAGTCAGGATCCATTTCGCGACCATAGGCCTCGAAGGCGCTTTTGATCATATTGATGCCGCCAAAGGGATGCAGAGCGCGCTTCAGCGGCTGGTCCGTTTGCAGGCCGACGATCTTTTCCAGCGGCTGGTTGATATAGCCCGCCGCGTGGGCGGTGATGGAGGTAGCGACATTGGTGTCGAAATCCACCGGCGCATGGGTGGCGTTCTCGACGCGGATCCCGGCCATGACCTGCTCCCAGAGGGCGGTGGTGGCCGGCGTCGCGTCGGCGAGGAAAGACTCATCGCCCTCGTAAGGGGTGTAGTTATGCTGAATAAAGTCGCGAACGTTAATCTGCGTTTGCCACGCCGTACCGCGAAAGCCCTGCCAGGCGTCGGCGTATTGTGCGTCGTGGGTGTCGATATCTACTTTCATGAACATCGTCTCTCTACAGAATAAAAAATCAGGCCAGCGCCGCCGCGGTATGGATCCGGCCTAAGCGGATCGCATCGAGGGCAATCATGCGCTCTTCATTGGTGGGGATAACCGCACAGCGCACCCGGCTGCCGTCGGCGGAGATCAGACGCTCGCCGTCCGAATTGGGCTGCTGGTTGCGGGCGGCGTCCATCTCAAGGCCAAAGACCGCCAGCCGCTCGCTTACCAGCCGGCGGATCAGCACCGAGTTTTCGCCAATCCCGCCGGTAAAAATAATGCCGTCGAGACGCTGCAGCGCGGCGGCGTGGCCGGCGATATGGCGGGCGATGCGATGGACGAAGGTTTTGATCGCCAGGCGGGCGCGGGCATGGCCCTCATGCCAGGCCTGCTCCAGCACCCGCAGGTCGGAGGAAAGGCCGGAGATCCCCAGCAGGCCGGAGGCGGTGTTGGCCACCCGCTCCAGGTCACTGAGGGTCTGCCGGGTTTCCGCGGCAATCCACGCCATGGCGCCGAAGTCGACATCGCCGCTGCGGGTGCCCATCATCAGCCCCTCCAGCGGCGTCATCCCCATCGAGGTGTCCACGCTGCGGCCGTTGCGCACTGCGCAGACCGAAGCGCCATTGCCCAGGTGGGCGATCACCAGACCACTCTCCTGCTCCGGCAACCCGAGCAGCGCCAGGGCGCGCCGGGAGACATAGCGGTGCGAGGTGCCGTGGAAGCCATAGCGGCGCACCCCGAGGTTCTGGTAATACTCCCACGGCAGACCATAGAGAAAAGCTTCCGGGGCCAGGGTCTGGTGAAAGCTGGTATCAAAGACCGCCACCTGCATCACCTCCGGGAACAGCCGCTGCGCCGAGGCGATGCCGCTGAGGCTGGCGTAGTTATGCAGGGGGGCCAGGGACGACACCTGGCGAATATTGTCGATAACCTCCTCGCTGATAATGACCGACTCGGTGAAGAGGTCGCCGCCGTGGGCGACGCGGTGGCCAATCAGGGCCACGCTGCCGATGAGGTCGCGTTGGGCTAATGCCCCGGCAATCGCCTGCAGGGCGCCTTCGTAGCCGCGCGGCGCCAGCGCCACCGGTTTGCCGCCGTTAAGCGAGAGAGACGCCTGGTCTGCGTTGATGCCCTCGGCCACGCCGTTGAGCAGGCAGTCGCAGCTGGCGGCGTCCAGCACGGAAAATTTGATCGACGACGAGCCGCAGTTGATCACCAGAACTACCGGAAATTCAGTCATGTTGTACTCCGCGTGGCCTGAGCCGGATTAGAACAGTTTGTAAACGATGTTGAGGATGGTCAGCAGACCAATAGCAGTCACAAAGAGGTTGTCGAGACGTCCACGGTATTTGGCCAGCGAAGGCGCTTTACGAATGGCGTACATCGGCAGCAGGCACAGCAGCGAGGCGATAATCGGCGCGCCCATGGCCTCAATCAGGTCGAGGATATTGGGGTTGGCATACGCCACCACCCAGGTCGAGCCCATGATGAACACCATGCTCAGGGTATTGAGCTTGCCGCTGGAGACGCGGGTTTTATCCCCTTTATAGCCGAAGCGCAGGATCAGCCCGTTCAGCCCCTCGAGGGTGCCGAGATAGTGGCCGAAGAACGATTTGAAGATGGCCACCAGGGCGATAATCGACGCGCCATATTCCAGCAGGGTGGCAAAGGTGGATTTAGTGCCCGACATCGAGGCAAAGTGATTCGCCAGATAGGAGAGCACCGGGATATTCTGCGCCTTGGCGTCCGCCATGTTCTGCGGCGAGAGGGTAAACAGGCAGCTGAAGGCGAAGAACATCACCACCGCCACCATCAGCATGCTGGCCCGGGAGATAATCTGCGAACATTTTTGTTCGGTGTACTCCCGGCCAAACTGCGCTTCATACTCTTCGCGTTTGGAGACCACAAACGAGGAGACGATCGGCGAGAAGTTGAAGGAGAACACCATAATGGAGATGCCCAGCCAGACTGTCACCAGAATGCCGTCATGACCGGTTAAGGCGATATCGCTGAGGTTCACCTGGTCAATCACCGCGCTATTCCAGTAAGGGATCAGGGACAGGGAGATCACCACCAGGCTGGCGATAAACGGCCACACCAGATAGCTCATCACCTTGACCATCAGGTCTTTACCAAACCAGATGACAAACGCCATCAGCAGCAGCAGGAGCAGCGCCACCACCCCGCGGTTGAGGGCCGGCATCTGTAGCTGGTTCTCCCAGAAGGTCATGAAGGTATTGGTGATCGTGACGCCATAAATCCACAGCAGCGGGCAGATGGCGAAGAAGTACAGAAAGGTGATCACCACCCCGCCGGTTTTGCCAAAATGCTCTTCCACCGTTTCGGTGATATTGCCGGAGGGATTAGCCCCCGACAGGCACAGCCGCGCCAGCGCCCGATGGCAATAGAAGGCGATGGGATAGGCCAGCACCAGCATCACCAGGATCGGGATCAGCCCGCCGAAGCCGGCGCGGATGGGGAAAAACAGTACCCCGGCGCCGATAGCGGTGCCAAACAGGCCCAGGGTCCAGGTGGTGTCAGATTTACGCCAGGACGAAAGGCTTGTCTGGCTGGATGCAATGCTCTCAGTCGTACTCATATCCTGTCCTCACTTCTGTATTGAATTAAGCGTCAACAAAACCCGTAATTTGCGAGACCCGCGAGAGATCGATATTGCCGCCGGAAATCAGGCTGACCGTTTTGCGGTTCTGGATATAGCTGTCTAATTTGCCGCTTAATAACGCGGCGCAGGCCAAGGCCCCGGCCCCTTCGGTGATCACTTTATTGCGCTGAATTAAGGCGACCATGCTCTGGCGAATGTCGTCCTCACTGACGAGGACGATGTCATCCACCAGCTGGCGGGCGATTTCATAGGTCAGTTTCCCCGGGCGGGCGACATCGCAGCCATCGGCTAAAGTGCCGGCGTGGCGATGGCTGGTGATCTCTCCGGCGTACCAGGAGGCGGCCATGCCGTGAACATTCTCCGACTGCACGCCGATAATACGGATCGTCGGGTTAATGGATTTAATCGCAATCGCGATGCCGGCAATTAAGCCACCGCCGCCAATCGGCACGATGACATTATCCACGTCATACAGATCTTCTAATATTTCGAGACCGATGGTGCCCTGCCCGGCAATAACCTGCGGGTCGTCATAGGGGGGAATAAAGATACGGCCTTCAAGTTCAACAATATCGCTGGCTTTGGCGAGGGTATCGTTAAAATTATCGCCATGCAGCACCACCTCCGCCGAATAATCGCAGGTGGCGGCGACTTTCGATTTCGGCGCCCCTTTCGGCATCACCACTTTCCCGTCAATGCCGAGCATGGCGCAGGAGAGCGAGACGCCCTGGGCGTGGTTGCCCGCTGAGCAGGCCACCACCCCTTTGCGTTTTTCCGCCGCGGTTAACCCGCTGAGCTTATTAAAGGCGCCGCGAATTTTAAATGAGCCCGTGCGCTGCATATTTTCGAATTTAAGAAATATTTCCCCCTTGCAGCGTTCGCTAAAATAATTCGAGCGCGGCATACCCGTTTTATATATTTTTCCTGCCAGGCGTTGTTTCGCTTCGAGAATATCGTTAATCGATACTGGAAGATCGTAGGTAATATGCATGATGGCCTCTGTTTCTTAAGATAAAGTCAATAACCGGGCGTCATCCTGCTGATAACAGCGAGGATGGGTGTTGGGTTATTTAATAACTATCAGTCAGGCAATTTCTATTGGCTGCCAGTGGCGGTTGCCCTGCCCCGATGAATACTGTTTCGCCATCTCCACCAGCGACGCCGCCGCGGTTTTCAGCCGGTAATTTTTCGACCACACCGCCGCATAGCGCGCCACCGGCAAGGCCTCTTTAATGGGGATGGTGACAAACTGGCTCGAGCCGAACGGCGTGGTCATGTCGCAGGGAATGACCGTCAGAAAATCGGCATTGAGCACCAGGTTATAGATCGTCACCACCGAATCGGTATTGACAATATTTTCGCGGCGGATGCCGCTGCGCTGCAGGGTGGTCAGCAGTTCGCTGTAGTAACCCATATTGGTCTCCGGCAGCACCCACTGCTCGTGCTGGAGCGAGGCCAGGCGGACGGTGCCGTTGCCGATCCGCGCCCGGTTCGCCACCAGCACAAACTCAGACTCAAACAGCGGCTCGACGTGCAGGTCCTGCAGCTTCATCTCATCGCTCAGCGTCCCGATGGCGAAGTCGAGGCGGCCGTCGCGGATTGCCGGCAAAAAGGCGGAGAGCTGCGCCTCATACATTGAGACCCGCGCCTTGGGGAAGGTCATTTTGAACTGATGCACCATCTCCGACATAAAGGTAAACCCCACCAGCGAGGGGAAACCAAAGGAGACATCCACTACCGTGCTGTTGGTCAGGGCATTCATTTCATTGACCATATTTTTCATTTCACGGGTGATTGTCTCTGACCAGTTAAGAAATACCTGCCCGGCCTCGGTGAGCGAGACGCCGGTATTTCGCCGAACGATTAACTCGCTGCCAAAATAGCTTTCCATGTCGCCAATGATTTTACTGACCGCCGGCTGAGTGAGTCCTAACGCTTTTGCTCCAGCCCCGATTGACCCGCTGCGGATCACTTCCTGGAAAACCACCAGATGCTGAGTTTTAGGCAGAGAAAAAGTATTCATCACGTCTCACTTTCATTCCTTTGTTGACGGCGGAAAGTGTAACAAATCGCGATCGCCGGGTTATGTGAGAGCTCTCACAAAGGCTCTGCCGCGGCGGATGAGCAGGCGTCACAAGTCAGAATAAATAAATTAAAATCAATACATTACAAGCACCACAAACGATATTTGCACGTCTTTTGCCGTGACCGAATGCGGGGATAAAAATAATTGATGGCAATAACATCGACGGCAAAATGGCGATAAAAAATACGCCTTTTGCACGCTATTTGACCAACATTGTCAGGATGAGAAGAAAGCCGAAAATTAAATTAATGCTGTAAAGAATAAAAAGCAGACGTAATCAACGCCCTTATTTAGCGACAAGTCGGTTTGGCATCACATTTTATCTGCGGCGGGCGGGAAAAGGGCACAGGCATTATTTACATCAAAGAAACATTATATTCACAATTTGGTTTTTCTTGTGCGGCGGACGGTGCGGCTTTTTCCGCCCTATCGCAGGCGGTCATACTTTGATTAAAATCAACCCTGGTAATTTATTTTTTACGGTGGCCGCTTGAGAGTCATTTGTGTTGCCGATCACAAATCCATAAAACAACCTTCCGGCTTTTCTTCCACCGCAACTGATTAACCAGCTTTTCACTATGCAAATGCAAATAACGTATTTGCCCTCCCCGCAGGCGCTCTGTAGTTTGAGCCAGGATCCCGGCGCTACTTTATCCGGGTCAGGACTTTATTATTCAGAGTGTTGAATTCCACCATGATTAAATTAACGCATCTTTGCAAAACCTATCCAGGCAGCGCCCAGCCGGCCATTCGCGACCTCAGTCTGGATATTGATCATGGCGAATTCTGCACCTTCGTCGGCCCGAGCGGCTGCGGAAAAACGACTATCCTGCGCATGATTAATCAGCTGGATATTCCCGACAGCGGCGACGTCTATATTCAGGGCGTCCGCCTCGCTGACGCTGATATTATCCAGGTCCGCCGCCAGATCGGCTTCGTGATGCAAAGCGCCGCGCTCTTTCCCCATCGTACCGTGGCGCAAAATATCGCCACCGTACCGCGGCTGGCGGGCTGGAGCAAAGCGCGGATCCGCGCGCGCATTGACGAACTGGTGGCGCTGATGTCGCTCGACAGCCATCTGCTGCACCGCTATCCGCATCAGCTCTCCGGCGGCCAGCAGGGACGCGTAGCCATCGCCCGCGCCATCGCCGCCGATCCGCCGATTTTACTGATGGATGAGCCCTTCGCCGCCATCGACCCGGTGGTCCGTGAACGCCTCCAGGACGAGCTGTTGCTGTTGCAGCAGCGGCTGCAGAAAACCATTGTACTGGTGACCCACGACATCAATGAAGCGATCCGTCTCGGCGATAAAATCGCCATTTTCCAAGAAGGCGGCGTGCTGGCGCAGTTTGATACCCCCGACCGTATTCTGGCCCACCCGGCAAGCGAGTTCGTGCGCCGCTTTATTGGCCCGGAACCCAATCTGAAGCGGCTGGGCATGATACAGGTCGGCCAGCTGCCGCGTCACGATGTCCCCCTGCTCGACGAAGCGCTAACGCCGATCGCCAGCGCCCATCCACCGCTGGCCAGCCCGCTGCGCCTGGTGCTTGACCGCCAGCGACGCCCGCTGCACTGGTTTGATCCGCAGCGGGGTCTCACCCTGCCGGTGGAGCGCCCGCTCGCCAGCAGCCACAGCCTGCGTTTTGCCTATAGCGCGCTGCTCGACGTGGCGACCGGCGTGCTGGTGCATGTGGATGGCGAAGGACAATACCAGGGGGCGGTGTCTCACGCCCTGCTGCAGCAAGTGCTCGACGGCGCGGTGGGAGTGAGACCTCATGATTGACTGGGGCTGGGTTATCGATAACCGCGCGATGATCGGCGATCTCCTCTGGCAGCATGCGCGGATGGTCCTACTGGCGCTACTTTTCGGCTCCCTGCTCACCGGCGGCCTGTTAGCCATTACCCTGCGCTGGCCCGCGACGGCGCAGCCGCTCATCACCCTTTGCGGCGTGCTGTTTACCATTCCTTCGCTGGCGCTCTTTATTTTATTACTGCCGTTTACCGGGCTGTCGCTGACTACCTCGCTGATTGGCCTGACGCTGTACTCGTTGCTGATCCTGTTGCGCAATATGCTGGCCGGCATAGAAAAGCTGCCACAGGCGGCGCTGGAGTCGGCGCGGGCGCTCGGCTACACCCGGGGATTCCGCTTCTTCGATATCGAGCTGTGGCTGCTGCTGCCCTCCTTGTTTGCCGGGCTGCGCATTGCCTCGGTAACGCTGGTCGGCCTGGTCACCGTCACCGCGCTGATCGGCCAGGGCGGGCTGGGACAGCTGCTGCTGGCGGGTTTTAATCAGGACTTTCTGACGCCGATTATCGTCAGCCTGGTCCTGAGCCTGCTGCTGTCGCTGGTCTTTGACGGGCTGATCGCCCGTCTCGGGGACTGGCTAACGCCGTGGACGAAATGATGACACTGCTTCTCGCCACCTTTCACTGGTTGACCCAGCCGGAGCACTGGCTGGGCGACGAGGGCATCCTGCTGCGCCTGGGCCAACACCTTTATTACGTGCTGGTCAGCATGGCCGTGGCCTGCGCCATTGCCTTGCCGCTTGGTATCGCCTTGGGCTACTGGCGCAAAGGCGCCTTCGTGGTGATCAACCTGTTTAATCTTGGCCGCGCCATCCCTTCGTTAGGGCTGATTTTATTATGCATCATCGTTTTTGGCTTTAACGATATCCCGGTGCTGGCAGCGCTTATCGCGCTTTCTATTCCGCCGATTCTCACTAACACCTGGGTGGGGATTTATCACGCCGACCGCCCGCTGTGCGATGCGGCCATCGCGCTGGGCATGACCCCCTGGCAAAGCCTGTGGCAGGTGCGGATCCCGCTGGCGGCGCCGCTGATCCTCGCCGGAGTGCGCACCGCGCTGGTTCAGCTTATCGCCACAGCGGTGGTCGCAGCCTATGCCGGTCTGGGCGGGTTGGGACGATTTCTGATCGACGGACTCGGGCAACGGGATATCCCGCAGGTGATCGGCGGCTCGCTGGTGGTTTCCCTGCTGGCGATAGGCGGCGAACTGCTTTTCGCCCGCTGCGCCGGCCGCCTGGTTCATCGCCGTATTGCCGCGCCTTATTAGCGTGACACTGACATGACCCCAGCGCCTGGCGCTGATTAACCTGAAAATAAAAGAGGTATTATGAAGCAATTATTTGGCAAGGCCGTCACCGCCCGTCGATTTCGTCTCTCGTTGCTGGCCGCCGGGCTGTTCAGCCTGAGCGTTTACACCTATGCCGCCAGCGTCACGGTGGGCGGGGCCAACTTTACCGAAAGTTCCATTCTCGCCAACATCTACGCCAGCGCGCTAAAGAAAAATCATATCGAGGCCAACACCCGTCTCAACCTCGGCAACCGGGAAATTATTATTCCGGCGCTGCAGAGCGGTGAGATCGATATCGTTCCGGAATATCTTGGCGCCCTGCTCAATTTCTATAACGGCAAAACCGAGGCCACCAGCCAGCAGGACGTCAGCGCTGAGTTGGCTCAGGTCCTGCCTGCCGATTTCACTCTGTTGAACCCGGCCCCGGCCACCTCGATCACCGCCTGGGCGGTACGTGCCGAGACCGCGGAGAAATACCATCTGCGAACCCTCTCCGACCTGAAGCCCGTCGCCCCGCAGCTGGTGATCGGCGGACCGCCGGAGCTGGCGGTACGCGCCCTGGGCCTGCCGGGGCTGAAACGCGTCTATGGTCTTGAGTTCAAAGCGGTGAAATCGCTGGACATGGGCGGGCCGCTGACCCGGCTGGCGCTCAATTCGGGCAAAATCGACGTCGCGACGGTCGTCTCCACCCAGGGCAATCTGGCGAAAGAGAAATGGGTGGTTCTGGAAGATGATAAACATGAGCAACCGAGTCAGAACGTGGTGCCGCTGGTGCGCAAAGCCAGTCTGACGCCGGAGATCGGCGCCGTGCTCAATGAGGTCTCCGGCAAACTGGACAATGCCACGCTGATCGCCCTCAACCAGCAGGTAGATCTTCAGCATAAAGATCCAGCGGCCGTCGCCGACCAGTGGGTTAATGCCAACCTATCCCAACACTGACCTTCACTCCGCCACGGATGGCGTTCAGCCGCGAGTCCACGCTATGTCTACCCGACACATGATCCTGAACCTGTTCTTTTATAACCCACAGGGGGATTACCGTTTCTCCTGGCGTCACCCTGACGCGCCTGAAGCGGACATATTTACCCTCAACTATTACGCCAGTCTGGCGCGCAAGGCCGAAGCGGCGACCCTCGACGCTATCTTTGTCGCCGACCATATCGCGGTGTGGGATACGGTGCCCAGCGGCCTGACCCACTACGCCAACGCCCGGCTTGAACCCCTGACGCTGCTCTCCGCCCTCGCCGCGGTGACGGAGCATATCGGCCTGATGGCCACCGCGTCCACCTCCTATAACGAACCCTATAACCTGGCTCGCTACTTTGCCTCGCTGGATTTCCTCAGCAATGGCCGGGCAAGCTGGAATGTGGTCACGTCGTGGCTGGAAGAAGAAGCAGCAAACTTCGGTCTGGAGCAGCTTCCCCGCCACGGCACGCGCTACCAGCGGGCCAATGAATTCATCGACGTGGTCACTCGTCTGTGGGATTCCTGGGAAGATGGCGCGGCGATCTTCGATAAAGCGCGCGGATTATTTGCCGATGCCGACAAGGTGCATCATCTCGAGTATCAGGGCGAGTACTTTCGCGTGCGCGGCCCGCTCAACGTCCCTCGCCCGCCGCAGGGCCATCCACTGCTGGTGCAGGCCGGCTCTTCGGAAGCAGGGAAAGCGCTGGCCGCCGCCTGGTCCGATATGCACTTCGTGTTTATTCACTCGATCGCCGAGGGGCTGGCCTATCGCGAAGAGATGAATCAGCGGCTGCGCCAGCACGGGCGTGATCCGGCCCATTTCAAAATCATCGCCGGGGTCCTGCCGGTGGTGGTGAACTCCGACGAGGAGAAGGCGGCCCGCCAGCAGCTTAACGAGCAACTGATGAGTGACCAGATGGCTATCGATCTGCTCTCCTCTTATCTTCGAATGGATCTCAGCGCCCTGCCGAGGGACCAGCCCCTGCCGCCGCTCCCTGATGAAGAGAGCTTTGACGGCATCCGTACCGCGCTGAAGCTTATCCGCCAGTACGATCCGCGGCTCACTCTGCTGGAGTTGGGGAAGTTGTTATTACAGAGTTCTGATAGCTGGCTGCTGCTGGGCAGCGCCGAGGAGATTGCCGCCACCTTAACGGAGACCTGGCAGGCGGGCGCCGCCGATGGGTTCAACCTGATGTTCCCGCTGCTGCCGGGAGACTTTGACCGCTTTGTTGACCAGGTGGTGCCGCTTCTGCAGCGTAACGGCGTCATGCGTGACCGCTATCCGCCCGGCACCCTGCGTGAAAAGCTCGGTCTGCCGGCGGTGGCAAACCGCTTTACCGCCCCTTCCCGCCCCGCGTTACCGCCGACGCCGTAGTCTGCCATGACCCGCCCCGGCGCAGATCGCTGGCCGGAGCATTTTACCTATAGCTGGCTGACTCCCTGCGCCGCGGCCTCATCCCGCCACGCCAGCAGCGGAGCATAGGCCTCCCGCGACATATCGCTATAGCCGCAGATCAGCAAGGCGTCGCACAGGGAACGATAGCGCGCATCGCTCACTAACTGCTGGAGCGCTTCGCGCAGGCTGTTCAGCGTCGAAGCCGGGGTGGCGCCGGCAGTGATCAGCGGCAGCCCTGGCGCATCCGGGCTCCAGCCGATCGCCACCAGTCCTGCCAGGGCCTGCGGTTGATGTCGCTGCAGCAGAGCGTAGGTCACACAGTCGATGGCGGCGATATCGGCGTTTTCCTGCTGCAGCTCGCGCAGCGATTGCCGATGGCTGCCGCTAAACACCACAGCCGAAAAAAATCGCCCCTCCCGCGAGAGCGGCGCGACCATTTTGCGCAGCACGTTGTAACCGGACTGCGAGTGCTCGGCATTGCACACGGCCCGGCGGCCAAAAAAGTCCGCCAGCATCCGGTGACTATCCGCTTCGCGGACCACCAGCAGGCTGCGGTAGCGGCGCCCTTCGCAACCGGGCGCGGCGTAGTGGAAGCAGCCCACCGTCTGCACCTCCGGCAGCTGGGTCACCAGCGGATAGCCACAGGTCTGACTCAGCAACAGCCTCGGCTGGCGCCAGTGGGCTAGCAGATCCTCGGGGTCATCCGCCGGCGGGTCCCCCGCCACCATCACGCCGCGTTCGGCCAGCAGCGACTGTACCGCCTGCCACAGAGCCTGGGTCTGTTGACGGTGGATGGCATACATCGGAAAGGTCATGCGTTCAGCCATGTTCTTCTCCCGCCTGCGCCTGTTCGCCAAAGCCCGGATGGGCGTTCACCGCCACCGCCCGGCGGCTAAAATGGCGTCGCCACTCACCGTACCCACGCACCAGGAACCCCTGATTACGCTGCAGATAGGCCGTCTGGCGATGCAGATACAGCTGACGTAAAGCGTACCAGGGAACCCCTGGCAGGTCATGATGCACCGCATGGTAGTTGAGATTGAGGAACAGCACTCGCCAGGGGAGCCCGGCCTCGTTGATCACCGAGCGGGCCAGCGGGTCATCCGCGGCCCGGTGTTCGAGAAAAGAGCGCACTTTGGTCAGGGCCAGCGCCGGGTAACTCACCGCCAGCACAAACCACAGCGGGGAAAAACCCTGCGCCGCCATCCAGGCCAGCAGGCCCGTCAGCAGCAACAGATGCAGGCTCCACATGGCGATGGCGCGGCGGTCGCCCTCGCGGAAAGCCCGCAGCGCGCTGCGCAGGGTGTGAACGATATCCATCAGCGGCGCCAGCAGCAGACGCCCCCAGAAGGTATTGCGCAGGTGGATAAGGCGGCGCTGCCAGGCTGAGAAGCGCTGCCAGCTTTCCGCGGTCACGTAGTACGATTCGGGATCATCCTCGGGGTGCGTCAGCAGATGGTTGCGATGGTGCGCCAGATGGCTGTCGCGATAGACGCCATAGGGATACCAGACCGCCAGCGGCAGCGTCCCCAGCAGCTGGTTAAACCATGCCAGCCGGGTGGGATGTCCATGGATCAGCTCATGCTGTAAGGACATATACCAGGCGGTAAACCAGATCAGCAGCAGCGTGGCCGGAAACAGGCCCAGCGTCCGCCAGCCCGCCACGCAGGCAAACCAGCCGCCGTAAACCGTCACCAACAGCAGCCAGGTCGGCAGCTCGCTGCGCCACAGCCAGCTGCGCGCCAGCTGGCGGATCAGGATGCGCTGTTGGTCATCCACATAGACAGCCGTCTTCTTTTCCGTCACTTCCGATACCTTGCCGTGTTGCCTCATTCCCCACGAAGATGTGAGATAACACGTTAAATAACAAAGTATTTAATTTACTTAGCTTTGCCAAAAAGCGCGTTTGTATTGAGCACGGCAAAAAATACCGTCCATGGCGCAACAGGCTGGCGGCGTTTAAACAGATCCATTGCCCGGCGGCGCTGCGCTTGCCGGGCCTACGGGATGATCCCCACCCCCGCTCCATCCAGGCCGGTGCAGGCGCAGCCCCGCCGGACAAAAACAGTAGAGTCGCTTTTGTGCCGGGCGGCGACGGCACCTTGCCCGGCCTACCATCCGTGCGACCTGTCGTTAATTAATTCACCATTCTTGTTGAAACTCGCTGTTGGCAGCCTCGACACCGCTGTAACTTTACCGCCAGGTCGAGGACACTTAAGGGCTCCATAGCCTTATCCATCTTCGCGTCGAGGTTAGTTGTAGCGCATCAAAGAAACTACTCCTCTTCCCGCTCTGCTGGCGTCCAGGCCGGCAGAGTCTGGAAGGTGTGCAACAGCCCCTCGGACCACGCCTTGCGGATGCGGTTGAAGTAGGGATCGCTGTCGGTGATGCGATGCTGCCCGGCGCTGCTCAGGCTGCCGCTGCGGTAGAGCAGCGTATCCAGCGGCAGGCCAACGGACAGATTACTGCGCAGCGTCGAGTCAATGGAGATCAAGGCGCAGCACATCGCCTGCTCCAGCGGCGTATCGATGGTCAGCACCCGATCGATGATCGGCTTGCCGTACTTGCTTTCGCCAATCTGGAAATAAGGCGTGTCGCGGGTGGCTTCAATAAAGTTGCCCTCCGGATAAATATGGAACAGACGATGGGTTTCGCCGGCGATCTGGCCGCCAAGCAACAGGTTGCAGTTGAAGTTGGTGTTACTGCAGTTTTGCTGGTTGCTGCTGTCGCGCTGGATCACCTCCAGCAGCGTTTTACCGATCAGCATGGCGGCGTCGTAGAGGGAAGTTACCTGCATCAGGTTCGGCTCCTGCTGGGTACGGATCCGCGCGCTGAGCAGGCTTATCACGCTCTGGGTGGTGGCCAGGTTGCCGGCGGATTGCAGCACCAGCACCCGTTCCCCTTCCTGATGGAAAACGTGCAGCTTTTTAAAAGTGGCAATATGGTCGACGCCCGCGTTGGTGCGGGAGTCGGAAGCAAACACCAGTCCATCCACCAGGCACATGGCCACACAGTAGGTCATTGCGGTTATTCCCGTATTATTGCTGCTGCGCCTGCTGGCTGTGTTCGCGCACTTCAGCGTTGGTTAACATAATCTCCCCGCCGCCGCCCAGCCGGGTGCCCCGTACCGGGCAGGCGTCGAGATAATCCAGTCCGGTCGCCAGCCGCAGATGCTGATTCAGGCGACGGGTATTATTGGTGATATCAAACGACAGCCAACGGCCGTCGAGCCACACTTCCGCCCAGGCATGCATCGCGACATGCTGGGCGTTATCGCTGTAGACATAGCCGCTGACGTAGCGCGCCGGGATCTCCAGCGCCCGGCAGCAGGCGAGAAAAACATGGGTATGATCCTGGCACACGCCCTTCGCCCGGGCGAAGGCGTCGGCAGCGGAGTCCTGGACCTGGGTCGCGCCGGGGGAGTATGGCATTCTTAACAGCAGATCCGCCATCAGTTGATTCAAACTCTCTTCCGCCGCATCGGGACGATAGAGGCGCTGGGCGAACTCACGGATCGCCGTATCGGCGCGGGTCAGCGGCGTACTGCGCAGAAAAACCAGCGGCGACAGCAGCTCGGCCTCTTCATCACGCGTTTCTTCCCCCTCGTCGGCGATATCGACAATCCCGCTGGCGCGGATGGTGATCTCTTTATGCGGGTTATCCAGCGTCAGCACATGCAGCACATTACCCCAGCCGTCGGTCGTGGTCACCGCCGCGCCGTCCGGCAGGGTCAGCGTCCAGGCGGTGATCGTCTGCCGTCCGGTGCTGCGCGGGGTCAGGCGCAGATACTGGGTGGAAAACTTCACTTCTTCATCGTAGCCATAGCGAGTGAGATGATCGATGACCAGTTTCATAAGGCCTCCAGATAGGTTTGTCTGATGCTGTCGGACAGGGCGTTAATTCTCCCCAGCAGTCCGTTAAGCGTGGTCTGCAGGTCCGCCTGCGCCAGGTCGTCACGGGTGCTGAAGCGCAGGTCAACGTTGAGCTGATGGGCGAGGCGCAGCGGCTGATAAGAGCGATCGTTGGCGATCTTCTCCAGTTCGCCCACCAGGTCGGCAATGCTGGCGCGCAGCGAACGTGGAATATCGTTACGCAAGATCAGCAGGTCCATCACCGTTTCGCGACTGACCGGCTGGCGGTAGAGGCTGTTGTATGCCTCGCGGGCGCTGACCGCATTGAGCAGGGTATCCAGCCGGTAGTATTCGCGCACCGGATCCGGATCGTTGGTCAGCTGTTGATCCTTAATCAGCAGCAGCTGGGTGGTGGCGAACGCGCGCTCGATCAGCGTGCCGATACCGATAAAGCTCAGGGCGTCGTTGCGCAGCAGCGTGCCTATCACCGCTCCGCGAAACAGATGCACCCGCTCTTTCACCCACTCGAAAAAGCCGTCGCTCCCCAGTTCGCCCAGCCCCTGCTGGCGGAGGGTCCGCAGTTCGATGCGGGTGGCATTGATGCTCTCCCACACTTCGGCCGAGAGACTGCCGCGCACCGCGTGCGCGTTGTTCCACGCCATCTCCACGCAGCTGTAAATACTGCAGGGGTTGTTGCCATCGAGGGCAAAAAAGTTGAGCAGATTGCTCATGGTAAAGCGGGCATGGCGCGCCTGAAACAGCTCGTGGGTCATTGACAAATTCAGCGGTAGCGCCAGATCCCGCGACTGCTGGCTGTGGCGGGGGATCATTGATAATTTCCAGGTCACGTCCAGCACCCGGGCGTAGCTCTCCGCCCGCTCAAGGTAGCGGGCCATCCAGAACAGTTCACTCGCCGTACGACTTAGCATGATGCGTCATCCTCCATCACCCAGGTATCCTTGGTTCCGCCGCCCTGCGACGAGTTGACCACCAGCGACCCTTCGGTCAGCGCCACGCGGGTCAGGCCGCCGGGCACCAGGCGCATCTCCTGTCCGGAAAGCACATAGGGGCGTAAATCGATATGCCGTGGCGACAGCCCTTCATCAACGAAGGTTGGGCAGGTCGACAGCGCAAGGGTGTCCTGGGCGATATAGTTGGCCGGATTGGCCAGAAGGCGCTGGCGGAAGGCCTCCCGCTCCTCTTTGGTGGAACGCGGGCCGACCAGCATGCCGTAGCCCCCGGCGCCATGGACCTCCTTGACCACCATCAGCTCCAGATTGCTCAGCACGTAGCGCAGGTCCTCCGCTTTCCGACACTGCCAGGTGGGGATATTGCTGAGGATCGGCTGTTCGCCGAGGTAAAAGCGGATCATCTCCGGGACGTACGGATAGATCGATTTGTCGTCAGCCACCCCGGTGCCGATGGCGTTGGCCAGCACTACGCCGCCGGCGCGATAGACGGACAGCAGCCCCGGGACGCCGAGCATCGAATCGGCGCGGAAGGCCAGCGGGTCGAGCCAGGCGTCGTCGATGCGGCGATAAATCACATCCACCCGCCGCGGCCCCTCGGTGGTGCGCATATACACCGCGCCGTTTTTAATAAACAGATCGGCGCTTTCCACCAGCTCGACCCCCATCTGCTGCGCCAGGAAGCTGTGCTCGAAGTAGGCGCTGTTGAAGCGACCCGGGGTCATCACCACGACACAGGGATCATCCACCAGCGAACTTTCGCGCAGGGTCTGCAGGAGGTAGCTCGGGTAGCGCTCCACCGGCGCAATGTGATGCTGCTCGAACATCTCCGGATAGAGGCGCATCATCATCTTACGGTTTTCGAGCATGTAGGAGACGCCGGACGGCGTGCGCAGATTATCCTCCAGCACGTAGTACTGGCCGTCGTTATTGCGCACCATATCGACGCCGGTGATATGGGCATAGGTGTTGTTTGGCAGGTTGATGCCCTGCATGCACGGTTGATACTGCTCGTTGGCCAGCACCTGCTCGGCCGGTATCAGCCCCGCGCGCAGGATATTCTGTTCATGATAGATGTCATAGAGGAAAGCGTTCAGCGCTTTCACCCGCTGGCGAATGCCGCGGTCAATGCGCTGCCACTCCCCGGCGGGTATGATCCGCGGCACGCTATCAAACGGGATCAGCCGCTCGGTTCCCTCATCCTCGCCATACACGTTAAAGGTGATGCCGATACGGTGAAAAAGCAGTTCCGCTTGCGCTTTTTTCTGCCGGATAGAGAATTGATCGGTGTTGCGAAACCATTGCCACCAGGCATTATAGTGCGGCCGCTGCTCACCCTGGGCGGTCAGCATCTCGTCATAATAATGCCCGTCAGGAAGCGTTATTTTTATCATGGCCGTCTCCTCCGGTTGTACTCACTTTGTGGTAATCCCGATAAGAGATAAGCATTAATTATGCCAGGTCACACAGCGCGTCGGCGCAGCGTTACGCTGTGAGGCCATGGCTTTGAGTTGATTAAAAAACAACCAGACACTTTGCTTATTTGTGGGCGGTTGTTAGCGTTAAACGCACCAGTTTGGGGCAAGTGGATTCACGGGACGCTGAGGCTTCGCGAGCTACGCCGCGTAGCGACAGGCGGCTGAATAGCACAGAGCCTGCGCTGTGCAGGCTCTGTGTTGCTCAGAAGAAATACTTGAAGCGCAGCCGGCCGCCATAGCGGGAGTCTTCCTGGCCGTCGCCGTTGTTTGGGTTGGATTCAATCCATGATGCGTAGGCCCCAAGATAGATGTTGAAGTTCTTCATATTCATTACGTTCGGAAACAGGTACGACGCATGGATTGTGTGGATATCATAGTTGCCCGGATCGGCGATCCAGCAATTATCGTCGCAGTTAGCGATAAAATCAGCGGTGTTAAAGCTGTCGATTTTGTTATGCGCGTAAATGTAGCCCAGCTCAAAACCGTGCCACAGGGAGTTAACGCCCGCGGTAAAGTCAGTCTCATCTTCGGCATCCATATAAGCGACGTTAAGGTTGGTCACCACGCCGTCCTGCGGATCGGTTTTTTGCCCATTCCACGTCATCGTATAGCCATAGCCGGTACGGCTGGACTGGTCGACCCAGCGTCCTTTCGCATCGTGATAGCCATAGGCGTTATTTACCACGTTGCTTTCCATGGCGATGGCAGTGGAGAAACGCCCGCTGTTCCACGCGATAACCGGGCGCAAATAGGCCACATTTTTCTCATTTTCCAGTGCGGTGCCATGATACTGCTGGTCCTGGAATAGCGTGCTGCCGTTCTCCAGCAGGGTATTCAGTTCGAAATACCAGTTATCAAGGGTTTTGCTCATCAGGAAGTTGCCGCCGCTGTTGCTCCGACCGCGCCCTTCCTTCATCATGTAAATATAGCCGTAGCCGTCACTGTACAGATCGTTGGCGGTGTTCCCGGAGTATTCCACGAACGTATCCTGATTCAACGGGAACATATCGTAGGCTTCGAAACGACCAACCTTCACCTTCCAGTCGTTCTCCTGGCCAAAAAAGAATACCGCATCATCAAGATTCATTTTGCCGTTCAGGTCGGCCAGCGGCTGGACGGAAAAACCGGCAAAACGGCCATTATCCATTTTGCGCATGCCGTCAAAACCTAACAGCAGGCGGCCATTAATATCCCAGCGTTCATTATTGCCCGGCGCCCAGTCTTTATTTGCCGTGGTTTTTACCGAAGTCAGGCTCCCGCTGCTGCTGGCGCCATCCATGTTAAATTCGACATCACCATAAAATTTGATATCCCCATAGCCGGACAGCGTTAGTGTTGTCGGCTCCGCGCCCGGTGCCACGGGCTCGGCGGACTCCACTTTGACAGTTGGCGTGCTTTTCGCCACCACGTTCTGCTGTCGGGTTAAGGTCTGGATTTTCGCTTCCGCATCGGCCGCTCGTTGCTCAGCATTTATTACGCGCTGTTCCAGCTGCGCTAAACGTTTTTCAATATCCGTCGGGTGATTATTCGCCGCGGCCCAAAGGCCAGAGGAGAACAGACCACTCATAATCAGAGCCATATAGTTTACTTTCATTATTAACATCCCTAATTACATTGTTATATGTTTCATCCAGGGTATAGCCGGGCTATCCAGGGAATTACCTGCATAGCCCTCTTAATACAGCGTGGAATAATCAGGATTCGGCGAAAGTGCCGTGTTTTAAATCATCAACGATGCCGTTCATTCTGTTTTCCGTTAAGCCGTAGAATTTAATCGAGACGGCGGTAAGCACATAAAACACGGAAGGGACCAGAGTAAACAACAGCACCACGCCCTGCACCGCTGAAGCCGACTGCACCGTGGTGTTAGCGGCGTAATGGAAATAGGCCAATATCCAGCCGAGGATGGCCCCGCCGACGGCGACGCCCAGCTTGATGACAAAGATATTTGCTGCGACATTCATACCGGTAATACGCCGCTGGGTTTTCCATTCGCCATAGTTATTCACGTCGGTAATCATCGACCACTGCAACGCGCCGTTGCCGCCCTGAATGATAGAAATCAGAATATGCACGCCGAGCACCGCAATCCAATATTGTACCGGGACGATAAAGCAGACCACGCCCAGCGCGGCGGTGAGAAGATTAATCCAGAAAGAGAATCGGACCTTACAAAAGCGCGTCCCAAAGGGCTTGGCCAGCACCGAACCCAGCATGGAGGCAAACATACCGCCGAGCATGAATATGGTAATCACGTCGGCGCCTTTATGCAGGACGCTGTTAACATAATAGCCGACGGCGCCACCGCGAATTACCACGGCGACCAGCATCATAAAATTGTAAACGGAAAGAATACGCCACTGATCGTTACGAAATAGTATTTTCACGTCCCGCGCGATGTTCAGGTTCTGTTCTTTAATCGGCTGCACGCGTTCTTTAGTCGTGGCGAAACAGGTGATAAACATCAGGCAGCCGATAACGCCAAACAGGGCCATCGAGACCTGAATACCGGTCGCGCGATCGCCGGGATAGAGAAAATCAGCCAGCGGTAAAATAAACGCAGTACCGAGCGCGCCGCCGATTGGGGTGATAGCGAAACGCCAGGACTGCAGCGAGAGGCTTTCGCGCGGATCGGAGGTCAGCGCCGCGCCCAGCGAGCAGTACGGAATATTAATCGCCGTATACATCAGTGTCATAAATATATAAGCCGCCACAGCGTAGGCAATTTTTCCGGAGTCGGAAAAGGAGGGAATGGAATACACCAGCACGCAGCTCACCGCAAAGGGCACGAAGATCGCCAACAGCCAGGGGCGAAAGCGGCCCCAGCGGGTTGAGGTGGCGTCAGCAATCGCGCCCATAATCGGATCGGTAATCGCATCCAGCAGACGCACCAGCAAAAACATCGTCCCCATTACGGCGGGCGGCAGGCCATAAATATCGGTATAAAAATAAGCCAGAATAGCCACAGACGAGTCAAATACGATGTGACTGGCTGCGTCCCCCAGGCTATAACCTATTTTCTCTCTGACAGAAATTTTTTCGCCAGCAGACATACACCACTCCTTTATGCAAAATGAAACCGGTTTCTGTAGTGTCTGCATTTTTTACTTATCCGCTATGCGCGGCGCCATTATGTTTTTTTATTAATTATTTATGTTTTTTAATTTATGTGATCCTGCCGACCTTCAGTCATATTAACCCCGGTATTTTTGCCTGACAGATCACAGCCTTCATCCGTTGCGCAATTTTTAAAATGCGATAAATACGAACCTTATTGTTACAGATAAACATCCGTTCTTTTTTCGGATGCCGCTATCGAATGACGCTTATTATCTACCCAGAAACATTCACAGCAAAAATAACACTAGCCAGCATTTATATAATTAAGGATATAATATTCGGCTGAGCAGAAGAGTGCCGCCTGGATAGCACCCGGTGAGCGGTAAATTCTCTGTTTTAGCGCAAAATGTTAGCTTCGACACGCGCAGCGGCGGATATTCGTCTATGGTTTTCTGATGGCCAAATGCAGTGGCACATGAGTCTGCAATGATAAGGAGAACAATCCATGACGAGTCCCTTTTCCCGTCGCCCCGCTACCCTGCCTTATGCTCTTCGTCTGGCGCTAGGGGGTGCGTTTATCGCCCTGGCGACGCTGACCGCTGAGGCTGAAGAAACCCGTCCAATCCCGCAATCACCCGATATCCTGCTCGGTCCGCTGTTTAATGATGTGCAAAGCGCGAAACTGTTTTCTGATCAGAAAACGTTCGCTGACGCCATTCCGAACAGCGATCCGCTGATGATCCTTGCCGATTACCGGATGCAAAAAAACCAGGCCAGCTTCGACCTGCGTCACTTCGTTGAGCTGAACTTCACGCTGCCGAAAGAGAACGACGCCTATGTGCCGCCCAAAGGGCAAACCCTGCGTCAGCATATCGACGGCCTGTGGCCGGTCCTGACCCGCAGCACCGTCGAGGTGGAAAAGTGGGACTCGCTGCTGCCGCTGCCTAAGCCCTACGTGGTCCCCGGAGGACGCTTTCGCGAAGTCTATTACTGGGACAGCTATTTCACCATGCTGGGTCTTGCCGAAAGCGGTCACTGGGATAAAGTCGAAGATATGGTCGCCAACTTCGCTGCGGAAATTGACACCTGGGGCCATATCCCCAACGGTAACCGCACCTATTACCTCAGCCGTTCGCAGCCCCCCTTCTTCTCCTTTATGGTAAGCCTGCTGGCGACGCACGATGGCGACCAGGTGCTGAAAACCTACCAGCCGCAGCTGGAGAAAGAGTATCGCTACTGGATGGCCGGGGCGGACGCGCTGGCACCCGGCAGCGCCGACAAACGGGCGGTGCGGATGGCGGATGGCGCGCTGCTCAACCGCTACTGGGACGATAATGACACCCCACGCCCCGAGTCCTGGCTTGACGACGTCAAAACCGCCAAAAGCAACCCGAATCGTCCGGCCACCGAGATCTATCGCGACCTGCGCTCCGCCGCCGCTTCCGGCTGGGATTTCAGCTCCCGCTGGATGGACAATCCGCAGCAGCTCGCCACCATTCGCACCACCTCGATTATCCCGGTCGATCTCAATGCCCTGATGTTCCATCTGGAGAAAACCCTCGCCCGCGCCAGTAAAGCAGCGGGGGACAGCGCCGGCGCTACCCGGTACGACGCGCTGGCCAACGCCCGCCAGCAGGCTATCGAGAAATACCTGTGGAATGAAAAAGAGGGTTGGTACGCCGATTACGATCTGAAAACCCACAAGGTGCGCAATCAGCTGACCGCCGCGGCGCTGTTCCCGCTGTACGTCAATGCCGCGTCGCGCGAGCGGGCGACGAAAGTGGCGGCCGCCGCCGAGTCGCGGCTGCTCAAACCCGGCGGGCTGACCACCACCACCGTCAACAGCGGCCAGCAGTGGGACGCCCCCAACGGCTGGGCGCCGCTGCAGTGGGTGGCCGTCGAGGGGCTGCAAAACTATGGTCAGCAGAAGATCGCCATGGAGGTCACCTGGCGCTTCCTGACCAATGTGCAGCATACCTATGACAGCAAGCAAAAGCTGGTGGAGAAGTATGACGTAAGCTCAACCGGCACCGGTGGCGGCGGTGGGGAATATCCACTGCAGGACGGCTTTGGCTGGACCAACGGCGTCACCCTTAAGATGCTGGATCTGATCTGCCCGCAGGAGAAACCCTGCGATGCGCTGCCTGCTACCCGTCCGGCGACAACGCCTTCACCGCAGGACAAACCTGTTGCGGCGCCCGCGGCTAACGACCCCGCCCCTGCGGAACCGCAAAAGACCGGCTCCTGACGCTTTGCCGCCCCCCTACCAAAATCGGTAGGGGGAAGCGGTCTCCCTGCTCACTACCGTCCCGCGCAGGCCCATTCTGCGGCTCGCGGGAAACCCTTCTCCATCCCCTCGCGCTGAACAGATCACCTTTTCGCTTGATCGCATAAATACAAACAATAATAATTCGCATTACTTTTTAACGAATAATGACAGATTCGTTTTTCCCGCGGCGGCGTACAGGAGTACCAGACCGCGCAGGTTCAGGATGATCTTATGAACGTGGCTATTTCTCGCAAACGCCCGGGGCTGCTGTACGCCCTCGCGATCGCACTTCCCTTCACCGCGCAGGCCGAAGAGACGGTGGTGGTAACGGCCAGCCCGCCGGCATCCGCCAGCGCGCCGACTGAGGGCTATAGCGCCAGCACCTCGCTCGGGGCGACGAAAACCGACCAGCCGTTAATCACCACCGCCCAGTCGGTGTCGGTTGTCACCCGCCAGCAGATGGCGGATCAGGGGGCGAATACCATCAGCCAGGCGCTGGAATATACCCCGGGGGTCTACTCCAGCTTCGGCGGTGGCGCCACCCGGTTTGACGCTATCTCCCTGCGCGGCTACCACGGCGGCGACGTCGATAACCTGTTCCTCGACGGCATGCGTCTGATGAGCGACGGCGGCAGCCATAACGTGGTGCAGATCGACCCGTGGTTTATCGAACGCGTCGATGTGATCCGCGGCCCCTCCTCCGCGCTCTACGGGCAGAGCGTGCCGGGCGGCGTGGTCAACCTGACCTCCAAGCGCCCGCAGTTCAGTCAGCAGGGCCACGTCCGCCTGACTGGCGGGACGCAAAATACCAAAGGTGCGGCCTTCGATTACACCGACGCCATCAATGAGCAGTGGGCATGGCGGCTGATCGGTATGACCCGCAGCAGCGACACGCAGTATGACCATACCCGCGAAGAGCGCTACGCCATTTCACCTTCCCTGCTGTGGCAGCCGGACAGCGATACCTCGCTGCTGCTACGCGCCTATCTGCAAAAAGATCCTTCCGGTGGCTATCATGGCTCTTTGCCGCTGGACGGCACCCGCTACGCGCACAATGGCCGTAAGCTCTCCACCAGCACCAACGAGGGCGATCCGGAAGATGGCTATCAACGCCGCCAGCAGATCTACAGCTATGAGTTTGACCACCAGTTCACCGACGTCTGGTCGGTCTATTCCGCCGGAAGCTACACCCACACCAACGTCTCCCTCGATCAGGTCTACCAGGTCGGCTGGATAGATGACAGCGACATGCTGGCTCGCGGCTACAGCGGCTCGCGCGGTTCGCTGGACGGCTGGTCAACCGATAACCGCCTGCGCGCCGATTTCAATACTGGCGATCTGGCGCATACCCTGATCCTCGGCGCTGAATACCATCGCTTCCGCAACGATCTGTGGACCGGCGCCGGCGGCGCGGCGCCCCTTAACCCGTTTACCGGCTATACCGCCCAGACCGGGCATACCGTGACCTACAGCGATGATAATAATCGCCGTTATTACCAGACCGGGCTGTATCTGCAGGATGAGATGGTCTGGGACCGCTGGCATGTGGATGTTTCCGCCCGCTATGACCGCATCGTTTCCCAGCAGGTCAGCGATACCTTCGGCACCTCAAACCGCCGTTCAGACGACCATATCAGCGGCCGCGCCTCGCTGTTGTACGCCCTGGACAACGGTCTTTCGCCCTACCTGAGCTACAGCCAGGCGATTACCCCAGCGATGCTGCCCGGCGCTGACGGCAAACCGTTGAAACCGACCACCGCCGAACAGGTCGAAGCCGGCCTGAAGTTCCAGCCGCCGGGCAGCAGCGACCTCTATAGCATCGCGATTTACGATCTGATGCAAAAGGATGTCGCCACCCGCGACCCCAACATCGCCACCGCCACCTATATTCCGGCGGGTAAGGTCCATTCCCAGGGGGTTGAGCTGGAAGCGCACCACCAGATCACCCCGCAGCTGAGCACCCTCGCCTCGTATACCTGGAATCGTCTGCGCTTCCAGGACACTAAGGACGGTACCGACAACAACACGCCGCAGCTGACCCCGGATCAGATGGCCTCCTTCTGGGCGCGCTATCAATTCCCGGCGGGGATCTCGCTGGGCGCCGGCGTCCGCTACATTGGTAAACAGTGGGCGGATGATGCCAACACCGCGCGGCTGCCGTCGGTCACGCTGATGGACGCCATGATGCGGGCCGACCTCGGCGTCTGGTCGCCGGGGCTGAAAGGCGCTTTTGTGCAGGTCAACGCCAACAATATCGGCAATCGTGAATACGTTTCCGGCTGCTACGGCACCGGCAACTGCTACTGGGGAGCAGAGCGCAGCGTCATGGCCACCGTGGGCTACGACTTTTAACTGACAGCGTAAAGATAAGCCTCCGCCCGTGACGACGGAGGCTTTCGTTAACAGGTGACGTCACGCTTTGATGGCTAATATTAACTTAAAGATGCCAGGCCATTATTTCACTTGCCCCCCGATGATGAGAGGACTTAATATGCTGGCGAAAACAGGTTAGGACGCTCACAAGGAATAAAAGTGAACCCTGTCATTAGCTATCTCGCCAATTTACATCCGTTATCATTTATGGGTTACCATATATTATCCACCACAGTGATATATATTCTGGTAAATATAATTATTGCGAAAACCCGCGCCACTGAAAAAAGCATGCCTGTTCCACCCCCCTATTCCCTGCCTCCCTCTTTTTTAGCCTGGCTACGTAATAGCGCCACCAGCGTCATTCAGCTGGCCATGTTCCGGCTGTTAAGAAAAAACTATGTCACTCTCATCCATTCTGCGGACAATATTCAACTCTGCGCCAATCAGCAGTACGCAGAATGCAAAATGACCTGTGTGGAAAAAATACTGTTTGACCATTTCGCTACGCCAAAATCCAGTGACCAGGATCTGCCGCTTTCTCTGCACGTCGCCGAAAAGAACCACTGGGCGACCGATCCTCACTGCCAACGGCTGCGGCTCAGCCCGACGCACCAAACGTGGAATATGATATTGATTGCCGCGCCCTCCCTGCTATTAATCGCCGCGCTCGCCTGGAAAACGCTTTTTGATAATCAGGCGATAATTCACTCCAGCGTATTCAGCTGGCTGACAATGGGGATGGTTTCCGGCCTGTGGTGGCTGTGGCTGTTATGCATCACCTTAAATGCCACCCGGCTGGACCGGGAAGGGATCGCCGTTAATATCTTTCATCACTATATTGATACCCTGAAGGAGACGCTTATTGCTGACGCAGATACCCTGACCGATGAAAACGCCGATTATTGCGTGGCGATCGGTAAAACCGCCCTGCTTCCCGAAAGATATGGTGAATATGTAAAAATCATCAACCTTATTAAGTATCCCTTTTGTCTGCAGAGGCTGGATTAACGAGGGGATGGTATGTGGAATTTTATAATGCATCTGCATCCACTGCTGTTTCTCGGCGGTTTTATACTTATCGTCCCGGGTATCTATATTGCTATCGGTATAATGATTATCCTGTCGAGGCCAGCGGCTCAGCCCCAGCCGCACGCGATGGAGGTTAGCCCCTGGCTGCTGGCGTGGCTGACCGGAGAAGGGACCCGGGTGATTCAGCTGGCAATGTTCAGCTTACTCAGTAATAAACATCTGTGGATCCCGGAGCCCGGGCAGGTTTTGGCTAACGGACGCTATGCAAACCACGAAATGAACGTCATTGAAAGCATACTATTTGACCATTTTGCGGTGCGAAAGCCGTGTCATGAAGATCTGCCCTGCAGCCTGAGTATCGCCGGACGTAACCTCTGGCAGGAACAGATAGCAAGCGCGGGTTTAGCCTTAAGTCCGCTGCGCCGCGGATGGAATATGCTGGCCATCAGCATCCCTTCGGTCGCCCTCGGCGTTATCGTTGTCAGTAAGACCTTTATCTGGCTCGACCTCACCGCTTACAGCATCTTCAGTTGCCTGCTCATGCCCTCGGGTTGCGTTCTGTGGGGCGGATTATGGATAGAGGCCATTAGCAAAACCATTCGTCTCGATATCAACGGCATTTCGCATCATGACGCCCATGCCTGCATCAATGCGTTACGAGAAGCGTTAGCGCAGAAAGGCGCTCAGGATAACGCGACGGCCATGCTCTGCGTGGCGGTAAACGGCGTGGAATCGCTTCCCGAGCGCTACCGGGAATATAAAGCGTTAATAGCGCCGATTAGCGTTATCACGTCGCTGCGCACAGAGGATTAGGACCCCGCCAGACCGGCGGGGCGAAGTTAAGGTTACATGGCGTCCAGCGCTTTCTGCAGCTTCCAGATATAGCGCGGCGCCTGCGGAGCCGGGTGTTTTTTCGCCACATGCTCGAAGAACTCATCGGCGTCGAGGTCGTTAATCTCCTCGATGGCGTCCTGCCGGTTTGACGAGAAGGTGCGCAGCAGCGCGCCAGCGCCGTTGGCATAGGAGACCACCACCGCATAGCGCATCACCTGCGGGTCTTTGATCCCCGCCAGCGGACCATTCTCCAGAATGCTCAGATAGGCGGCCCCCATCGAGATATTCCGTTCCGGGTTTTTCAGCTCACTGACCGACGGCTCGCCGCGCCAGCCCATCCGCCGGTAAACATCGCGTCCGGAGGTCGACGGCTTAAGCTGCATCAGCCCGACGGCGCCGGATTTACTCACTACCGCAGGGTTACCGCCCGACTCGATGGCAATGATCGCCGTGATCAGCTGCGGATCCACGCCCCAGGCGGCGCCGGCTTTTTCACTGATCGGCATCCACTGCATCGCCCGCTTCACCGGGACCTCGGGGTTCCACGGTGGATTGGTGTAATCATGTTTCGAACTACAACCGGCCAGAAAAACGACTAAAATAAGCAACCATCTCAATTTCACACATCTATCCTTATCTACCCAAACGCCATCATGCTGCAGAACGACGGCAGCGGTACGTCCCCCGCCCGCCGACAGCCTGATGGATGACGGGTGCGGATTGAAGTTATCCACCTGGAGATGACAATCGCCATTCCAGGCGGCATCATAACCCTTTCATTCATAGCAAGGAATTATCATGTCTCAGTTTTATCTGGTCGCGCCATCCGGTTATTGCATCAACCAGCAGGCGGCGGCCCGCGGCGTCGAGCGTCTGCAGCAGGCCGGGCACGAGGTGGCCCACCAGCAGGTCATTCCCCGTCGGCAGCAGCGTTTCGCCGGGACTGAACATGAACGGCTGGCCGATATTAACCAGCTTGCCCAGCTGCCTGGCCGCAACCGGATCGTTCTCGCGGTGCGCGGCGGCTACGGCGCCAGCCGCCTGCTGCCGCATATCGACTGGCAGGGGCTGATTGCCCGCCAGCAGCGTGACCCGTTGCTGATTTGCGGCCACAGCGATTTCACCGTCATCCAGTCGGGCCTGCTGGCCATGGGCAACGTCGTCACCTTCAGCGGGCCGATGCTCGCAGGGAACTTCGGCGCGGAGACTCTCGATCCGTTTACCGAACAGCATTTCTGGCAGGCGCTGCGCCAGCCTGAATTCACCCTCGAATGGCCGGGCGAAGGGCCGAACTGCCGGGTGGAAGGCACCCTGTGGGGCGGGAATCTGGCGATGCTGACTTCGCTTATCGGTACCCCGTGGCTGCCGGCGATCCGCGACGGCATCCTGGTGGTAGAGGATATCAATGAGCACCCGTTCCGCGTCGAACGCATGCTGCTTCAGCTGTTGCACAGCGGCGTACTGGCGGCGCAGAAGGCGGTGATCTTCGGCAGCTTCACCGGCGGCACGCCGAACGACTATGACGTGGGATATGACCTGCCGCAGGTTTTTGATTATCTGCGCCAGCAGCTCTCTGTACCGCTGATAAGCGGACTGGAGTTTGGCCACGAGCAGCGCACGGTGACCCTGCCGCTGGGCGCGCGCGCGCGGCTGGTCAACCAGCCATCAGCCACCACCCTGACAATCAGCGGCCACCCGGTGCTGGCAGAATAAATTTCCCAGACGCATAGGCGGATTCCCTGCGAATTGTTAAAATAGTGTCACTTTTAGCCATTTTTTCACGCCAGTCAGGGAGTACGTGAACATTGGACGCCGCTGCGGTCATTAGTCTGTTTATTCTGGGTTCTGTTTTAGTAACCTGCAGTATCTTATTGAGCTCCTTTTCTTCGCGCCTTGGCATCCCGATTCTGGTCATCTTTCTGGCCATCGGGATGCTGGCAGGCATTGACGGCATCGGCGGCATCCCCTTCGACAACTACCCCTTCGCCTACATGGTGAGTAACCTGGCGCTGGCGGTGATCCTGCTGGACGGCGGGATGCGCACCCAGGCCAGCTCCTTTCGCGTCGCGCTGTGGCCAGCACTGTCGCTGGCGACGGTCGGGGTGCTGATCACCTCGGCGCTGACCGGGATGATGGCGGCCTGGCTGTTCAAACTGGATATGATCGAAGGCCTGCTGATCGGCGCCATTGTCGGCTCCACCGACGCCGCGGCGGTCTTCTCGCTGCTCGGCGGCAAGGGGCTCAACGAGCGCGTCGGCTCGACGCTGGAGATTGAGTCAGGCAGTAACGACCCGATGGCGGTCTTCCTGACCATCACCCTGATCGAAATGATCCAGCAGCACCAGACCGGCCTCAGTTGGATGTTCGCCGTGCATATCATTCAACAGTTCGGTCTCGGGATCGCCATCGGCCTCGGCGGCGGCTACCTGCTGCTGCAGATGATCAACCGCATCGTGCTGCCCGCCGGGCTCTATCCGCTGCTGGCGCTGAGCGGCGGGATCATGATTTTCGCCGTCACCACTACCCTCGACGGCAGCGGTATCCTCGCCGTCTATCTCTGCGGCTTTCTGCTGGGCAACCGGCCTATCCGCAACCGGCACGGTATCCTGCAGAACTTCGACGGTCTGGCGTGGCTGGCGCAAATCGCCATGTTCCTGGTGCTGGGCCTGCTGGTGACGCCCTCCGACCTGCTGCCGATCGCTATCCCGGCGCTGTTGCTGTCGATGTGGATGATTTTCATTGCCCGTCCGCTGTCGGTATTTGCCGGTCTGCTGCCGTTCCGCGGGTTCAACCTCCGCGAACGGGTATTTATCAGCTGGGTCGGCCTGCGCGGCGCAGTGCCGATTATTCTCGCGGTGTTCCCGATGATGGCCGGCCTGGACAACGCCCGCCTGTTCTTCAATGTCGCCTTCTTCGTGGTGCTGGTATCACTTCTGCTCCAGGGCACCTCGCTATCGTGGGCGGCGAAAAAAGCCAAAGTGGTGGTGCCGCCCGTCAGCTGGCCTATCTCCCGCGTCGGGCTGGATATTCATCCGGAAAACCCGTGGGAGCAGTTTGTCTACCAGCTGGGCGCCGATAAATGGTGCATCGGCGCGGCGCTGCGCGACCTGCATATGCCGCCGGAGACGCGGATTGCCGCCCTGTTTCGCAACAATGCCCTGCTGCACCCCACCGGCAGCACCCGCCTGCGGGAAGGCGATATCCTGTGCGTCATTGGCCGCGAGCACGACCTGCCGGCGCTGGGCAAAATGTTCAGCCAGTCGCCGCCGGTGGCGCTCGATCAGCGTTTTTTCGGCGACTTTATACTTGATGCCGAGGCCCGCTTCGCCGATGTGGCGCAAATCTACGGCCTCGACGGCGGAGAGGAGTTCCGCGAACATCAGCAGTCGCTGGGGGAAGTGGTGCAGCAGCTGCTGGGCGCCGCGCCGGTGGTGGGCGACCAGGTGGAGTTCGCCGGGATGGTATGGACAGTCGCGGAAAAAGAGAACGATCACGTGCTGAAGGTAGGGGTACGGGTCGCGGAAGACGAGGCGGAGTGATCCGCCCCGGAACAGGTTACAGGGTCACAACCGGCACCCGCGGCGCCAGGGCGCACATCAGCTCATAGCCGACGGTGCCGCAGCTGGCCGCCACGTCGTCGATTTTAATCTCTTTGCCCCACAGTTCGACCGGCGCGCCGATCCCGGCCTGCGGACAGGGTGTTAAATCGACCGCCAACATATCCATCGACACGCGCCCGACGGTGGTGGTGCGTACGCCGTCCACCAGTACCGGCGTGCCACTCGGCGCCACCCGCGGGTAGCCGTCGGCATAGCCGCAGGCGACGATGCCGATCCGCTGCTCCTGGGTGGTGCGATACAGGCCGCCATAGCCAATCGCCTCACCGGGGCGCAGGTTCTGCATGGCGATGATTTCGCTGCGCAGGGTCATCACCGGCTTCAGGCCGGTGTTCGCGATATCCTGCCATTGCCCGGAGGGCGATGCGCCATACAGCACGATCCCGGGACGAACCCAGTCAAAATGCGCTTCCGGATGCCAGAGCGTCGCCGCCGAGTTGGCCAGCGAGCGTGGGCAATCCAGCCCCTCCGCCGCCTGTTCGATCCGGCGCATCGGCTCAACAATCCCCTGCGGGTTCTCCGCCTCCGCGAAGTGCGACATCAGCGTCATCTCGCCGACGTTGCTTATCGCCCGCAGCTGCTGCCAGACGGTATGCACCCGCTCCGGCATAAAGCCCAGCCGGTTCATACCGCTGTTCACCTTGAGATAGATATCCAGCGGCGCGCGCAGCTTCGCCTGCTGCAGCGCCTTAATCTGCCAGTTGCTGTGGACGCTGGTGGTTAAGCGATATTGATCCAGCACCGCCAGCTCATCGGCATGGAAGAAGCCCTCCAGCAACAGGATCGGCCCTTTCCAGCCCTGCTCGCGCAGCAGGATCGCCTCTTCCAGGTTGAGCAAGGCGAAACCATCCGCCGCGCTTAACGCACTCCATACCCGCGCCACGCCATGGCCATAAGCATTTGCTTTGACCACCGCCCACAGGCGCGACCCGGGGGCCGCGCGACGCACTATCTGTAAATTCTGCCGCAAGGCCAGCAAGTCGATGCTGGCCACTACCGGACGGGTCATGCAAGCTCCTTAGTTGTGTGCGCCATGCAGATGCTGCGGACGCGCCGGGGTAAACCCGGGGCTGTAGCGGGCGACAGCCAGATCGTCGTAAGGGATCGCCGGCGTGCGGCCGGAGATCAAATCGCTGATAAGCTGCCCGGAGCCGCAGGCCATGGTCCAGCCGAGGGTACCGTGGCCGGTGTTGAGCCACAGGTTTTTAAACGCCGTGCGCCCGACCACCGGCGTGCCGTCCGGCGTCATCGGCCGCAGGCCGGTCCAGAATGTGGCCTGCTCAACGTGGCCGCCGCGCGGGAACAGATCGCGCACCACCATCTCCAGGGTTTCGCGACGCGGCTGCAGCAGCGCTTTATTAAAACCGACGATCTCGGCCATACCGCCGACGCGAATGCGTTGATCGAAACGGGTGATGGCGATTTTATAGGTCTCATCAAGGATAGTGGAAACCGGCGCGCCGTCTTCCTGGGCAATCGGGATGGTTAACGAATAGCCTTTCAGCGGGTAGACCGGAATATCCACCAGCCCCTTGAGCATCGCCGTCGAGTAAGAGCCAAAGGCCATCACATAGGCGTCGCCCTTGATAATCTCATCGCCGCATTTCACCCCGGCAATGCGATCGCCCTCCTGCAGCAGGGCGTCCACCGCGGTGTTAAAGCGGAAGGTGACCCCGGCCTGTTCCGCCATCGCCGCCAGACGGGTGGTAAACAGCTGGCAGTCGCCGGTTTCATCGTTTGGCAGACGCAGACCGCCGGTCAGTTTGTGGCTAACCTCCGCCAGCGCGGGCTCCACTTCCGCCAGCCGCTTCGCCTCCAGCAACTGATAGGGCACGCCGGCGTCCTCCAGCACCGCGATGTCGCGGGTGGCGTTTTCATACTGTTTGGCGGTACGGAACAGCTGCAGCGTCCCGCCCTGACGCCCTTCATACTGAATGCCGGTGGTGTCGCGCAGCGCCTTCAGGCAGTCGCGGCTGTACTCCGCCAGGCGCACCATCCGGCCTTTGTTCTCCATATAGTGGCGGGTGTCGCAGTTGCGCAGCATCTGCCACATCCACTTCAGCTGGAACGATGTGCCGTCAAGGCCGATCGCCAGCGGCGCATGGCGCTGGAACATCCATTTGATCGCCTTCAGCGGCACTCCCGGCGCCGCCCACGGCGCCGCATAGCCGGGAGATATCTGCCCGGCGTTGGCCGCGCTGGTCTCCTCTGCCGGACCGGGCTGACGGTCGATGACCGTCACCTCATGACCCGCCTGACTCAAATACCACGCGCTGGCTACCCCAACCACCCCACTTCCCAGTATGACGACACGCATAGCAACTCCGTAACAGTTAAAGAACAATCATCTAATTACAAATTGATAACTCAGTTGAAAATATTATTCAACATACGCTTTATTTATGGTGACTTAACTCACAGCAAACCGCACCAGTCCTGAGCTGTAAGATTTACGATCTCATGCTGCGCTTTATTTTTACCCAGCATTTAATTCTGCAAATAAGCGCAAAAAACGGCTTTGAGATGGGGAAATCGCGAAGAAAAGCGATTGGCTGACAACACAGTTTGCTGTGCGGTGTTCTATGCTTGTTTAGAGGTTTTCCGTTCAGAGAAAACCAACAACAACGAGGGCGCGCTAATGGCTACGATTGACTCCATGAACAGGGACACCACCCGTTTAAGCGATGGACCCGACTGGACGTTCGAGTTACTGGAGACCTACCTGGCCGAAGTGGACCGGGTCGCTAAGCTCTATCGTCTTGACACCTACCCGCACCAGATCGAAGTCATTACTTCCGAACAGATGATGGATGCCTACTCCAGCGTCGGCATGCCCATCAACTATCCGCACTGGTCGTTCGGCAAAAAATTCATTGAGACCGAGCAGGCCTATAAGCACGGCCAGCAGGGCCTGGCGTATGAGATCGTCATCAATTCCAATCCCTGCATCGCCTATCTGATGGAAGAAAATACCATCACCATGCAGGCGCTGGTGATGGCGCACGCCTGCTACGGGCATAACTCATTCTTCAAAAACAATTACCTGTTTCGCAGCTGGACCGACGCCAGCTCAATCATCGACTACCTGATTTTCGCCCGCAAATACATTACCGAGTGCGAAGAGCGCTATGGCGTCGACGAAGTGGAGAAACTGCTCGACTCCTGCCACGCGCTGATGAACTACGGCGTCGACCGCTATAAACGTCCGCAAAAAATCTCGCTGCAGGAGGAGAAGGCGCGGCAGAAAAGCCGGGAAGAGTATCTGCAGAGCCAGGTGAATATGCTGTGGCGTACCCTGCCGAAGCGCGAAGAGGAGAAGGCGATTGAGTCCGCCCGCCGCTACCCTTCCGAACCGCAGGAGAACCTGCTGTACTTTATGGAGAAGAACGCCCCGCTGCTGGAATCGTGGCAGCGCGAGATCCTGCGCATCGTGCGCAAAGTCAGCCAGTATTTCTACCCGCAGAAACAGACCCAGGTGATGAACGAGGGGTGGGCCACCTTCTGGCACTATACCATCCTCAACCATCTCTATGATGAAGGGAAAGTGACCGAGCGCTTTATGCTGGAGTTTCTCCACAGCCACACGAACGTGGTGTTCCAGCCGCCGTACAACAGTCCGTGGTACAGCGGGATTAACCCCTACGCGCTGGGGTTCGCCATGTTCCAGGACATCAAGCGCATCTGCCAGTCGCCTACCGAAGAGGACAAGTACTGGTTCCCGGATATCGCTGGTTCCGACTGGCTGGAAACGCTGCATTTCGCCATGCGCGACTTCAAGGATGAGAGCTTTATCAGCCAGTTCCTGTCGCCGAAGATCATGCGCGATTTCCGCTTCTTTACCGTGCTCGACGACGATCACAACAATTATCTCGAGATCTCGGCGATCCACAACGAAGAGGGCTATCGCGAAATCCGCAACAAGCTCTCGGCGCAATATAACCTCAGCAATCTCGAGCCGAATATCCAGGTGTGGAACGTTGACCTGCGCGGCGACCGCTCGCTGACGTTGCGCTATGTGCCGCACAACCGCGTCCCGCTGGACAAAGGGCGGCGCGAAGTGCTGAAACATGTGCATCGTCTGTGGGGGTTCGATGTGCTGCTGGAGCAGCAGAATGCCGACGGCAGCATTGAGCTGCTGGACCGCTGCCCGGCGCGGCCAAACGCGCTATAGCATTGCGGGACGTTAAAACGACGAAGGGGGCCATCGGCCCCCTTATTTTGTTTATCGATCGCGAATAGCCGGCTTAACGCACATTCATGGCTAAATCGCCGGGCAGCGATTTCTGCATCCGGTGCCAGATCTCGCCGCTGTCATGGCCGTAGCGACGAACCAGCTCATACACCTGATCGTGCAGGCCGCCTTCGCACACCTTCGCCAGCTGATGATAAAAGCCCAGCGCCAGGCTGCGCGCTTCCGGGCTGGAGAAGTAGTGGCGGCCGATGCGGGTATATAGCCCCTTCATGCCGTTGAGGATCAGGCCATAAATCGGGTTGCCGGAGGCGAAAGCCAGACCGCGGAAAATGTTGTAATCGAGATCGGCGAAGGCGTCGGCGTGATCTTCCACTTCCCGGGCGCTGTCCAGCACCGCCAGCGCTTTATCCGGATGCTGACGGAACGCGGTGCGAATAAAAATCGTGGAAATATTGGTGCGCACGGAGAGCAGGTTATCAATCAACTGCGGGACGCTGTCGTGATCGAGGCGCGCCAGCGTTTCAAGGATATTCAGCCCGGAGGTCTCCCAGAAGTTGTTCACTTTGGTGGGTTTGCCGTGCTGAATGGTCAACCAGCCGTCACGCGCCAGACGCTGCAACACTTCGCGCAGCGTGGTGCGGGTGACACCGATCAGCTCAGAAAGCTCGCGTTCAGCGGGGAGAATCGATCCAGGTGGGAAGCGGTTATTCCAGATGCTCTCAATGATATACTCTTCCGCGAAACCCGCAGGGCTCTGCGCCTTAATGACCATAATAATATTTCCATTACACATTGTTGCAATTGCACTCATCATACCAGAGCCGCTATAGCGCAGATAGCATCGCAAGTGAATTAAAAAGGGATCGCCGTTTCATTTTCCGTTTTTACTTTACGCTTTTCCTTATCTCCCGTAACCGCCGCAGCGCTGCGAAGAAAGTTGCTTCTCATTTTGCTCAACTGGTACTCTTGCCAATAGTTACGCACAAAATCATGCACTAATTGACGGGGAAGGATTCTGTCGTGGAAATTTCTTATGGCCGCGCGCTGTGGCGCAATTTTCTTGGCCAGTCGCCTGACTGGTACAAGCTGGCATTAATCATTTTCTTAATCATCAATCCGCTGGTGTTCGCCGTGGCGCCATTTGTCGCCGGCTGGCTGCTGGTGGTTGAGTTTATCTTTACCCTCGCCATGGCGCTGAAGTGCTATCCGCTGCTGCCGGGTGGCCTGCTGGCTATCGAGGCGCTGCTGATCGGTATGACCAGCCCAGCGCACGTGCGGGAAGAGATCGCCAGCAACCTGGAAGTGCTGCTTCTGCTGATGTTTATGGTGGCGGGCATCTACTTTATGAAGCAGCTGCTGCTCTTTGTCTTTACGCGCCTGCTGTTAGGGATCCGCAGCAAGATGCTGCTGTCGCTGTCCTTCTGCCTGGCCGCTGCCTTCCTCTCCGCCTTTCTCGATGCGCTGACGGTGGTGGCGGTGGTGATAAGCGTCGCCGTCGGGTTCTACGGCATCTATCACCGCGTCGCCTCGGCGCGCCCGGACGATAGCGACCTGCTCGACGACAGCCATATCGAGCAGCACTACCGCGAGGTGCTGGAGCAGTTCCGCGGCTTTCTACGCAGCCTGATGATGCACGCCGGCGTCGGGACCGCGCTCGGCGGCGTCATGACCATGGTCGGCGAACCGCAAAACCTGATTATCGCCAAAGCAGCGGGCTGGCATTTTGGCGAGTTCTTTCTCCGCATGGCGCCCGTCACCCTGCCGGTGATGGTCTGCGGTCTGTTAACCTGTCTGCTGGTGGAAAAGTATCGCCTGTTTGGCTACGGCGAACCGCTGCCGCCGACGGTGCGCAAGGTGCTGCAGGAGTTTGACGATCGCAGCCGCGCCCAGCGCAGTCGTCAGGAGCGGCTACGGCTGATTGCCCAGGCGCTCATTGGCGTTTGGCTGATCGTCGCCCTCGCTTTTCACCTGGCTGAGGTCGGCCTGATTGGCCTGTCGGTGATCATCCTCGCCACCACCTTTACCGGGGTGACCGATGAGCACGCGATTGGCAAAGCGTTCACCGAGGCGTTGCCCTTCACCGCGCTGCTCACGGTGTTCTTTGCCGTAGTGGCGGTGATCATCGACCAGCAGCTGTTCACGCCGGTCATCGAGTTTGTTCTGCAGGCCTCTCCGCACGCGCAGCTGTCGCTGTTTTATCTGTTTAACGGCCTGCTGTCGTCCATCTCGGATAACGTTTTTGTCGGCACGGTCTACATCAACGAAGCGAAAACCGCCCTCGAGCATGGCGCCATCAGCCTGAAGCAGTTTGAGATGCTGGCGGTGGCAATCAACACCGGCACCAACCTGCCGTCAGTGGCCACCCCGAACGGCCAGGCGGCATTCCTGTTCCTGCTGACTTCCGCGCTGGCGCCGCTTATCCGACTCTCCTATGGCCGCATGGTGTGGATGGCCCTGCCCTACACCCTCGTACTGACGCTGGTCGGCCTGCTGTGCGTCGAGTTCACCCTGATGCCGGTCACCGAATGGTTGCTGGCTCACGGCTGGCTGGTTACCCCCACCCTGCCGTGATCCACGCGTCGCCCGGGTTCGCCCGGGCGATTCAATAACCAGTTACGTAATATTTTCCGCCGGGCCGCTGGCGTCGGTACGGTTTTCGTTTACACTGCCATGATTTAGCATCTTCCAGGGAAATGATTATGTTGCAATATTTAAACCAGTGCTCGCGGGGACGCGGCGCCTGGCTGCTGATGGCATTGACCGCGTTCATTCTCGAACTCGTCGCGCTGTGGTTCCAGCACGTGATGCTGCTGCAGCCGTGCGTGATGTGCATTTATGAACGCTGCGCCCTGTTTGGCATCATGGGCGCGGGGCTGGTGGGCGCTATCGCCCCTAAAACGCCGCTGCGCTATGTCGCCATGCTGATTTGGCTGTACAGCGCGGTACGTGGGCTACAGCTGGCGTGGGAACATACGATGATTCAGCTGCACCCATCGCCGTTCCAGACCTGCGATTTCGCCGCCCGTTTCCCGAGCTGGCTGCCGCTGGATAAATGGTTGCCGCAGGTGTTTGTCGCGTCCGGCGACTGTTCGGTACGCCAGTGGCAGTTCCTGTCGCTGGAGATGCCGCAATGGCTGGTGGGGATTTTCGCGGCTTATCTGGTGGTCGCTATCCTGGTGATCGTTGCGCAGCCTTTTAAAGCGAAAAAGCGCGATCTGTTTGGCCGCTAAGCCGCAGTGAGTACCGCACACTGAAACGCCCTACGGGGCGTTTTTTTGTGCCTGCCGTTCATCACTGAATCGTTTCCTGTCCGTGGTTGACCACAGACACCAAAAGGTGCATATTAAATACATCTTTTATAACCCCACAGGAGCTCACATGTCATCTTTACTGATCCCCGCAGACTGGAAAGTTAAACGCTCCACGCCGTTCTTTACCAAAGAGAACGTCCCCGCCGCCCTGCTGAGCCACCACAACACCGCGGCCGGTGTCTTTGGTCAGTTGTGCGTCATGGAAGGTACGGTCACCTATTACGGTTTTGCCAATGAACAGGCAACGGAGCCGGAGAAAAAAGTCGTGATTCATGCCGGGCAGTTTGCCACCAGTCCGCCGCAGTACTGGCACCGCGTCGAACTCAGCGACGATGCCCGCTTCAATATTCACTTCTGGGTGGCGGAAGAAACCGACGGTGAAAACGGGCTGTTTCACGCGAAGAAAGCGTGACGGCGCTTACCGCGCCCTGTCAGGCAGATTGAGGATATGGTCCTGCCAGTCGACAACGGTGGACTCGGGCACCGCTATATGGCGGACGGAGATGCGTTCGCCGTGCATCGCCGCTTTTGAGCCGGTCAGCAGCGGGTGCCAGGCCGGTAGAGGTTTGCCTTCCGCCAGCAGGCGATAGGCGCAGGTCGGCGGCAGCCATTCGAAGGTCGGCAGATTTTCACGAGTGAGCTTGATGCAGTCCGGCTCATATTCGAAGCGACGCTCGTAGTTACGGCACTGGCAGGTTTTGATATTGAGCTGACGGCAGGCGACGTTGGTGAAGTAGATCTCATCGGTATCTTCATCCATCAGCTTATGCAGGCAGCACTGGCCGCAGCCGTCACACAGCGATTCCCACTCCGCGTCGGTCATGTCATCCAGGGTTTTTTGTTGCCAGAAAGGTTGTTCGCTCATCGGAATGTCCGTCGTTGCCAGTTAAGGGTGCACCTTATAACCAGTCTGGCACGACGATGCAAGTTTTGCCGCCCCAAAAGGCGGCAAACCGCGCTTAGAGGACGCGGGTGGTGAGCGACAGGCCGTTGAAACCGACCTCCAGCTCGTCGCCGCTGTGCAGCGGTCCCACCCCTTCCGGGGTGCCAGTGAGGATCACGTCCCCGGCTTTGAGGGTAAAGAAGCGCGACATATAGGCGATCAGCGGCACAATCTTATGGATCATGTCGGCGGTAGTGCCCTGCTGGCGCACTTCGCCGTTAATCTTCAGACTTAACGGCGTATTCTGCGGGTCGCCGTGGAACTCGGCCGCCGGAATAAAGCCGGAGATCGGACAGGCGTTATCGAAGCCTTTGGCCTTCTCCCACGGCTGCCCGGCCTTTTTCATTTTAGCTTGCAGGTCGCGCAGGGTGAGATCCAGCGCGACGCCATAGCCGGCAATCCCTTTCAGCACATGCTCTTCCGTCGCCTGACGCAGCGTACCGCCGATCAGCACCGCCAGCTCCACTTCATGATGCACCGAACCCAGCCCCTCAGGAAGCACCAACGGCTGACGGAGATCGCACAGCGCGCTCTCAGGTTTAATAAACAGCACCGGCTCTTCCGGCGTCGCACTGCCCATTTCCTTGATGTGCTTTGCATAATTGCTGCCGACGCAAACCACTTTGCTCACCGGATAATCCAGGAGCGCTCCCTGCCAGTTATGATGTTGGTACATTATTTTCCCTCGTGGGTTAATCGGATTGTTTCCCCTGTTCCGCCAGGTGTTTCTTTAGTAGATTTTCAGATGGCGGAGGAAGTTGCAGGTAATAGCCCTGTTCGCTTAGCGCCTGTTTCACTTTTTCAAGGTCGGCGTTAACCAGTTTTTTGCGCCCATCCAGCGGCAGCAGCATCGCCATTTGCGGCGTGCCGAAACCGCGCATGAGCTCGTCAGGAACGCGTGAGAAATCGTCCTTTTTTTCGACGTATAAATAGGTTTGTTCACGTTTAGTACTTCGATAGATCACACAAAACATAGTTTTACTCGGAATTAGACCCGTGGTCACTTGCCTCAATATATCAGTGACTATAACATGCCTTTTAGTCTTCGGAATATCACCGCACTTCGGCGGTCGATAAACAGCAAATTGAGTAAGGCCAGGATGTCAAATACGCCAATCGAACTTAAAGGCAGTAGCTTCACGTTATCTGTCGTTCATTTGCACGATGCAAATCCCGAGGTTATTCGTCAGGCGTTAGAAGACAAAATCGCCCAGGCTCCCGCCTTTTTACGCCATGCTCCGGTGGTGGTGAATATCGCCAGCGTCGAGGAGAGTGTCGAATGGCGCGCCGTCAACGAGGCTATCGCCGCGACCGGTTTACGCATTATGGGCGTCAGCGGATGCAAAATCCCGCGCCTGAAAACCGAAATCGACCGCGCCGGGATCCCGTTATTAACCGAAGGGAAAGAAAAAGCCCCTCGTCCGGCACCGTCCGAACCCGCCCCGCCGCCGCCAGTTGCTAGTCAGATCACAAAAACGCGTTTGATTGATCAGCCGGTACGTTCCGGTCAGCGCATTTATGCGCCACACTGTGATCTTATTGTTACAAATCATGTGAGTGCCGGGGCGGAACTTATCGCTGACGGCAATATCCATGTATATGGCATGATGCGAGGACGCGCATTGGCAGGCGCCGGTGGCGACAGAGACGCCCAGATATTTTGTACCCACCTTGCGGCGGAGCTGGTCTCCATCGCCGGGGAATATTGGCTGAGCGATAACATCCCGGCCGAATTTTATGGCAAAGCGGCACGCCTGCGTTTAGGCGAAAGCGCTTTGACAATTCAACCGTTAAATTAATCCCTTTTTAACAAGGAATTTCTATGGCACGCATTATTGTTGTGACTTCGGGTAAAGGGGGCGTTGGCAAGACCACCTCCAGCGCGGCCATCGCTACAGGTTTGGCCCAGAAGGGAAAGAAAACCGTCGTTATCGACTTCGACATCGGCCTGCGTAACCTCGACCTGATTATGGGCTGCGAACGTCGCGTCGTTTATGATTTCGTCAACGTCATCCAGGGCGATGCCACATTGAACCAGGCGCTGATCAAAGATAAGCGCACGGAAAACCTCTACATTCTTCCGGCGTCCCAGACCCGGGATAAAGACGCCCTGACCCGCGAAGGCGTCGACAAAGTTCTCGAAGAACTGAAGAAGATGGAGTTCGATTTCATCGTCTGTGACTCCCCGGCAGGCATTGAAACCGGTGCGCTGATGGCGCTCTATTTCGCTGACGAAGCCATTATCACTACCAACCCGGAAGTCTCCTCCGTTCGCGACTCCGACCGTATCCTTGGCATTCTCGCCTCCAAATCCCGTCGTGCGGAAAATGGCGAAGAGCCGATCAAAGAGCACCTGCTACTGACCCGCTACAATCCAGGCCGCGTCAATAAAGGCGATATGCTGAGCATGGAAGACGTGCTGGAGATTCTGCGCATCAACCTGGTGGGCGTGATCCCGGAAGACCAGTCAGTCCTGCGCGCATCCAACCAGGGTGAGCCTGTGATCCTCGATGCCGCGTCGGACGCAGGCAAAGCCTATGCCGATACCGTTGAACGTCTGCTCGGAGAAGAACGCCCTTTCCGCTTCATTGAAGAAGAGAAGAAAGGATTCCTCAAACGCCTGTTCGGAGGATAAATTATGGCTTTACTCGACTTTTTTCTCTCGCGAAAAAAGAACACGGCTAATATTGCGAAAGAACGCCTGCAAATCATCGTCGCCGAGCGCCGCCGCGGGGACGCGGAGCCGCATTACCTGCCGCAGTTGCGCAAAGATATCCTGGAAGTGATCTGTAAATACGTGCAGATCGACCCGGAGATGGTCAGCGTGCAACTGGAGCAGCGGGACGGTGATATTTCCATTCTTGAGCTGAACGTGACCCTACCCGAAACGGAAGAGTCGAAACCCTGACCTGCTGTTCCATCCCGAAAAAAAACCGGCTACGCCACGCGCCGCCGGTTTTTTTATGGCCTGAACCAGACCGTCCGCTAGCGCGGATAGTCGCTTAACAGCCTCTTCAGCCGTTCGGCCATCAGCTCACCACGCCAACCAGAAATCAGCTCAGGCTCAGCGGCCTGCGTTTTCAGCTGCCAGTGCCAGTTCAACAGCTGGTTGATCTGCCGACGCGACGCCAGCAGCTCCGCGCTTACGCCCTTCTCAGCGCTCACTTCCTGCACCAGCGCTTTAATATCTTTAAAGGCTTTGCGGTAGCCCGGCATGTCGATCAGATTCTGCAGCGGCGCCGGCAGGGCCGACTCCGGCAGCGCCTGTGCTTTCTCGACCAGGCTAATCAGCGTTTTGCCATGAAAGCGAATTTCGCTACCGGACAACCCGAGGCTGTCGAGCTCGCCGAGGCTGGTGGGCATATAGCGCGCCACGCTCCACAGATGCTCTTCCCGCACCACAAAGTTCACCGCCAGGTCGCGCTCCCGCGCTTTGCGCAGGCGCCACTCCGCCAGCAGCTGCAGGCAGCCCAGCTGGCGGGTACGCAACTGCCAGGCGTTGCCGATATCGCGCCAGGCCTCGGCCGGGTCGACCACCTCCTGGCGACGCTGCTGCATCAGGCGGCATTCGTCCAGTGCCGCCGATAGCCAGCCCGCGCGATCGGTCTTCGCCATTAATTGGCTGGCGATCGGCAACAGGTACCAGACGTCGGCCGCGGCATATTCACACTGACGCTCGGTTAGCGGACGCGCCAGCCAGTCGGTGCGGGATTCGCTTTTGTCCAGCGCAACCCCGGAATACTCTTCCACCATCGAGGCGAAGCCCCAGGACATCGGCCGACCGCAGAAGGCTGCCAGGATCTGGGTGTCGATCAGCGGCTGCGGCATCAGGTTGAACGCGTTGAGAAAGACTTCTAAATCTTCGCTGCCGGCATGCAGGTATTTGGTCACATCCGGGTTGAGCAGCAGGTCGCGCATCGGCGCCCAGTCGGTAATCGTTAAGGGATCGATCAGAGAGACCTGGCGGCCGTCGAACAGCTGCAGCAGGCCCAGCTGCGGGTAATAGGTACGGGTACGGACAAATTCCGTATCCAGAGCGACGGCGGAGGCGGCGCTTGCCGCTTCGCAGACAGCGCGCAGGCCATCGTCGGTGGTGATCATCTGATAGTTCAAAGCATACTCTCTTAACTTGCGCCCATAAAAAACGCCGGCGTAGCCGGCGTCTGGCGACTCATTCGTTACTTAGCCTTTATTGTCCACTTTAGCGCGCGCTTCGTCACGCAGTTCTCGCCGCAAAATTTTCCCGACGTTGGATTTCGGCAGTTCGTCACGGAATTCCACCAGCTTCGGTACCTTGTAACCGGTCAAATGGCGACGGCAGAACGTAATCAGCGCTTCTTCGGTTAACGCGGCATCTTTCTTCACCACGAAGATCTTCACCGCTTCGCCGCTGCTGCCGGACGGCACGCCGATGGCCGCCACCTCAAGCACGCCGCTGTGCTGCATGACCACATCTTCGATTTCATTCGGATAGACGTTAAAACCCGACACCAGGATCATATCTTTTTTCCGGTCAACGATGCGCAGGAATCCCTCTTCATCCATCACCGCGATGTCCCCGGTGTGCAACCAGCCGTCTTTAATAATCTCATCCGTCGCGTCAGGACGCTGCCAGTAGCCCAGCATCACCTGCGGCCCCTTGATACAGAGCTCGCCCGGCTGACCCGGCGCCACTTCGTTATCGTCGTCGTCCACCAGTTTGGCTTCAGTGGAGGGCACCGGCAGGCCAATGCTGCCGCTGTGGTAGTCGATGTCGTGCGGGTTGACGCTGACCAGCGGCGAACACTCGGTCAGGCCGTAGCCCTCCAGCAGATATTGTCCGGTCAGTTTCACCCAGCGCTCAGCCACCGCCTGCTGCACCGGCATGCCGCCGCCGGCGGAGAGGTGCAGCGAGGAGAAATCAAGCTGCTGGAACTCTTTGTTGTTCAGCAAGGCGTTGAACAGGGTGTTGACCCCGGTCATGGCGGTAAACGGATATTTCGCCAGCTCCTTCACCAGCCCGGGGATATCGCGCGGGTTGGTGATCAGCAGATTCTGCCCGCCCAGCTCGATAAACAGCAGGCAGTTCATGGTGAGGGCGAAAATGTGATACAGCGGCAGCGCGGTGACCACAAACTCTTTGCCGCGATGCAGCAGCGGGCCGTAGGTGGCATTGACCTGCTCAAGGTTGGCCAGCATGTTGCGGTGGGTCAGCATCGCCCCTTTAGCCACCCCGGTAGTGCCCCCGGTGTACTGTAGAAACGCCAGATCTTCCGCAACGATCTCCGGCTTCACGTACTGCATGCGATAGCCGTGCTGCAGCGCGCTGCGAAACGAGATGGCATCCGGTAGATGGTACTTCGGCACCAGGCGCTTGATGTACTTAACCACAAAGTTCACCAGCGTGCCTTTGGCGGTGGAGAGCTGGTCGCCCATGCGCGTCAGGATCACGTGTTTCACCTGGGTCTTCGCCACCACTTTTTCCAGGGTATGGGCAAAGTTGGAGACGATGACGATCGCCGCCGCGCCGCTGTCGTTGAGCTGATGCTCCAGTTCTCGCGGGGTATATAAGGGGTTGATGTTAACCACGATCATCCCGGCGCGCAGGATGCCAAACAGGGCCACCGGATACTGCAGCAGGTTAGGCATCATCAGGGCCACCCGGTCGCCCTTCTGTAGTCCTAAGCCCTCCTGAAGGTAAGCGGCGAAGGCGCGACTGCGCTCTTCCAGCTTACGATAGGTCATCACTTCACCCATATTGATAAACGCCGGTTGGTCGGCGTAGCGGGTGGTGGCATGTTCAAACAGTTCAACCAGGGATTGATAGCGGTCAGGATTTATCTCCGCCGGAACATCTGCGGGATAACGGTTTAGCCAAACCTTTTTCACTGCATCACCTCTGAAATAGTTATTCGTCGTCATCACAGCCCCTGGAAAATACATTTTGTTAACATTATATTAACTCAGCGTACCAGTTTATTAATTAGGCAATGAGCAGGTTGCGAAGCGCGTCACTATTTTTTTTCTTATTCGACTGAAAACAAAGAAACAGCGGACCGGCCGCTGTTTCTTTGAACTAACAAAAACAACAAAATCATTCGGTTACAACGTTTCTGACCTCTGCTGGGCCGGGGTTGTACCAACCCCATCCGCCATAGCCGTAACCCCAGGGGCGCGGACCCAGCATCCACGGGTCGATCGGCTGCGGGGGCATCACCACCTGCTGCACCACGTTCCAGCGTTTGTAGCCGGTGGCGTTCATCAGCATAAATTTGTAGGGCGTGCTGCCTACTTTGCCTTCGACCACCCCGGCAATCGGCCCGACCACGGTCACCAGCTGACCGCGGAAGTCCACCGGATCGAGGAAGCCGTTAACATCGGCATAGATCCGCCCGCGCGAGGGTTCGCCCAGTTCCGGTCGCGCACCGCTGTCCAGCGGCACGGTAGCGATTTCTAAGCGGGTTTTCCCCTGCTGGTTCTGCACGTTGACCACCTTGCCGCCAAAGCGCGCTTCCTGACCGACGTACAGCTGCGGGGCGTTCATCACCCGCACTAAATCCTGTTGCGGCGTGGGGCTGGTGCCTTTGATGGCATCCGGCACCGATACGCAGCCGCTCAGCGCAACGGCAACCGCCGCGGCCAGCAGCCAGCGAACGCCCTGTTTTTGACCCGCCATGATGCGACTCCTTTTCTCAGTCTTCTTGTTACTGAGATTCACTCGCGGCCCGGAAGTTTCTTCCACGCCACCTCGTTACGCAAATAAACCGGCTCCGCTTTCTCCACGGCCACGGTTTTCCCTGCCGCCAGCAGATAACAGGCTAACGGCAGCATATCCTCTGCCGCCGGCAGTTCAATTTCGCCGCTGCTTAAGGTCAGTCCGCTCTCTTTCGCCAGATCCGGCCACGCCTGCCAGCCGGTGCCGACAGTGGCCCATTCGCCGGAAAGCTGCGCCAGCCGTTCGGCCACCGCGTCCGGTTTGAGCACCGCTTCCGTCTCTTCGCCGTGCCAGACGCCCTGCTCGTCGCGCTGATACTCGGCCCAGTAGACTTCCCCCATCCGGGCGTCAATCGCCGCCAGCACGCGGGTGGCGCCGGTTTTGCGCCACGCGCCCTGCGCCATGGTGGCCAGCGTGGAAACACCGATCATCGGCAGCTCCGCGCCCAGCGCCAGCCCCTGAGCGATACCGATGCCAATGCGTACGCCGGTAAAGCTGCCAGGACCGCGGCCAAAGGCCAGCGCGTCCAGCTCGGTCAGGGTGGTGCCGCTCTCGGCGAGGACCTCCTGCACCAGCGGCAGGATACGTTGGGTATGTTCGCGGGGACAAATTTCGAAATGAGCACTAAGGGTGCCATCATTCCACAGCGCTGCGGAGCAGGCTTCTGTGGCGGTATCGATAGCCAAAATTCGCATGGGTGGTCACGCTCTCGTTACATAGTTCAGGCCTTCAGGCAGCCTGTTTTCCGGCAGACGGACAACCCGTCGCCACACCGCCCGAAGTCTAGTGGGAACCGCTAATTAACAAAATGGCGCGCAGCTTAACACATTTCAGGGCGGATTACCTTGCCGGCGGCACGGCGAGGAAGCGCACCGCCCGGCGGATATCGCGGGTTCGCGGCGCCGGCGGCAGACTGGCCAGAAAGACCGCGCCGTAGGGGCGCATCACCAGCCGGTTGTCGCAGATCACCAGCACCCCGCGATCGTCGATATCGCGGATCAGGCGGCCCACCCCCTGCTTAAGAGTGATCACCGCGTCCGGGAGCTGCACTTCATCGAACGGATCGCCGCCGCGCAGCCGGCAATCTTCCATCCGCGCTTTCAGCAACGGATCGTCCGGCGAGGTAAACGGCAGCTTATCAATGATCACCAGCGACAGCGCGTCGCCGCGCACGTCGACCCCTTCCCAGAAGCTGCTGGTGGCCACCAGCAGGGCATTGCCGGCGCTGACGAACTGCTGCAGAAGCTGGCCTTTACTGGTCTCGCCCTGCAGCAGCACCGGCAAAGTCATGGTGGCGCGGAACTGCTCCGCCAGATCGCGCATCATGGCGTGCGAAGTGCACAGCATAAAGCAGCGACCGTCGTTAGCCTCGATCAGCGGCTTGAGCATCGCCGCCAGATGGCGCGCCGCGCCGGGCTGGTTCGGCAGCGGTAGGTTACGCGGCACGCAGAGCAGCGCCTGATGCTGATAGTCAAAGGGGCTCGGCAGCAACAGTGTCTGCGCCTCGTCGATCCCCAGCCGGGCGGTGAAATGGTGCAGATCGTCGTTTACCGACAGTGTCGCCGAGGTAAAGATCCAGCTCCCCGACTTTTGCGCCATCACCTCTTTAAACTTCTCGGCCACGGTCAACGGCGTCAGCGCAAGGGTAAAGTGGCGCGAGGTGCACTCATACCAGTAACTGTAGCCCGGCTGATTGATCTCTTTCAGCCGCTTCAGGCGCCCGCGATAAAGGGTGGCGCGCTCAAAGGCGGCATCGAGCAGCGCCGAGCGCCCCAGCGAGAGTTTGGCGACGTCGTAACACAGTTCAAGCGCATCATCGAGCAGCAGCAGCGCCCGCTGAATGTGGCTGTCCGCCAGCAGTTCCCGCAGGTTGCCGCGGTAGCCAGGGTCCCCCAGCTGCAGGCGGAAATCCTGGGCGCTTTGCGCCAGGCGGTCGGCGCATTTTTGCAGCTGTTGAGTGTCTTTCAGTTCGGTGCGATAGGCAATAGTGATGTCTTTCGCCAGATCCAGCAGCTGGCGGCTGGAGAGCGACTGGCCAAAGTACTGGCTGGCGATATCCGGCAGCTGATGGGCTTCGTCGAAGATCATCACCTCCGCCTCGGGGATCAGTTCGGCAAAGCCGCTCTCTTTGACCACCATATCGGCAAGGAACAGGTGATGGTTGACGACCACTACGTCGGCGTCCATCGCTTTTTTACGCGCCTTCACCACGAAGCAATCTTTATACAGCGGGCAGTCGCTGCCGAGGCAGTTATCGTTGGTGCTGGTGACCAGCGGCCAGGCCTGGGAATCTTCCGCCACGCTGGCGCAGGTGCTGATATCGCCATCCTGAGTTTGGTTCGACCAGGAGCGCAGGAGGATCACGTCGCTGAGGGTTTGCACCGGCAGATCGCCGCCCGCCAGCGCCTGCTGTTCCAGGCGTTCTAGGCACAGGTAGTTGGAGCGCCCTTTGAGCAGCGCCAGTTTGCCGGTGAATTTGAGCGATTTGGCGACGGTGGGCAGATCGCGGCTGTAGAGCTGATCCTGCAGCGCTTTCGACCCTGTGGAGATAATCACCTTTTTTTTCGCCCGCAGCGCTGGCGCCAGGTAAGCGTAGGTTTTACCGGTTCCGGTCCCCGCTTCCACCACCAGCGGCCGGGAGGCCTCAATCGCTTCGCTGACCGCCACCGCCATCTGGCGCTGCGGCTCGCGCGGTTTAAATCCCGGTATGGCTTTGGCTAGCTGGCCGTCTGCTGCAAAATCGTCGATCACATTGCCCCCTGGTTATTTGGACAGTGATTATGTCAGGGAGGGCGGCGTTTCGCCAGTCCGGGTAGTGACGCGAGCGGAACATTATGGCAGTCTTGCCGCAGCTAAATGGAATGCTCAGAGAGGAATGAGAAATGACAATTACGCGTATTGATGCCGAAGCCCGCTGGTCAGATGTAGTGATCCACAATCAGACCCTTTACTACACCGGCGTGCCGGCGAATCTTGATGCCGATGCCTTCGAGCAAACCGCCAACACCCTGGCGCAGATTGACGCGGTGCTGGAAAAACAGGGCAGCGACAAGTCGCGCATTCTTGACGCCACCATTTTCCTCGCCGACAAAAGCGACTTTGCGGCGATGAATAAAGCGTGGGACGCCTGGGTGGTAGCCGGTCACGCCCCGGTGCGCTGCACGGTGGAAGCAACGCTGATGAACCCGCAGTATAAGGTTGAAATCAAAATTATCGCCGCGGTGTAATTACTCGTCTTCGTCTTCATCTTCAAAGCGCGCGACAATCCGTTCGCCGGTATGCGTCGCGCGTAGCTCTTCCGCCACCAGGGCAATCGCCTGGCCACTGCTCATCCCCTGGGCCATCAGTTCCTGGATACGTTCGACCGCTTTTTGCTGTTGCTCGTGGCTCAGCGAAGGTAAACCTGCAAACATCTTGTACTCCTGCTACATTGTGGGGCGTAATTATTTCACGCCGTCCCCGCCTACGCCAGAGGGACGGTAACGTTCAGGATCGAGAAAGATGTTGTCCCCCGCGATTATTACCCTGCCCTGGCGCCCGGATGCCGCCGAACACTATTTTACGCCGTTAAGCGCCCTGCCCTGGGCGATGCTGCTGCATTCCGGCTTTGCCGACCATCCGCATAACCGCTTTGATATTCTGGTGGCTGCCCCGCGCGCCACGCTGCTGACGCGCGGTGAACAGACTTGGGTCGATGACGGCGAGACCACTTTTGTCTCGGCGGACGATCCGCTGCAACTACTCCAGCAGCAGCTGGATCGTCAGCCGTTCACGCCGCAGCCCCATGAGGATTTGCCGTTTCTTGGCGGCGCGCTGGGGCTGTTCGGTTACGATCTGGGCCGCCGTTTTGAGCGACTTCCCACTGTGGCGCAGGCCGATATCGCGCTGCCGGATTTGGCGGTGGGGATTTATGACTGGGCGCTGATCGTCGACCATCAGCACCAGCAGGTGTCGCTGCTCAGCTATGACGACCCGCAGCAGCGTCTGCAGTGGCTGGAGGCGCAAACGCCGGCGCCAGGTGAAACCTTCGCCCTGACCTCTGCCTGGCAGTCAAATATGAGCCGCCAGCAATACGGCGAGAAATTTCGTCAGGTGCAGGCCTATCTGCGCAGCGGTGACTGCTATCAGGTCAATCTCGCCCAGCGTTTTCAGGCCCGCTACGTCGGGAATGAATGGCAGGCTTTCCGCCAGTTGAACGCCGCCAACCGCGCCCCCTTTAGCGCCTTCATCCGCCTTGCGGAAGGGGCGATTTTAAGCCTGTCGCCGGAGCGATTTATTCAGCTCCGCCAGGGGGAAATCCAGACGCGCCCGATTAAGGGCACCCTGCCGCGGCTCGATTCGCCGCTGGCGGATGCGCAGCAGGCGGAGAAGCTGGCGAACTCGCCGAAAGATCGCGCCGAGAATTTAATGATTGTCGACCTGATGCGCAACGACATCGGCCGCGTCGCCGTCCCGGGCAGCGTGCGGGTCCCCGAGCTGTTCGTGGTGGAGCCGTTCCCGGCGGTCCATCATCTGGTCAGCACCATCACCGCCCGCCTGCCGGCGACGCTGCACGCCAGCGATCTGCTGCGCGCCGCCTTCCCGGGAGGGTCGATCACCGGCGCGCCGAAGGTCCGGGCGATGGAGATTATTGATGAACTGGAACCCCAGCGACGTAACGCCTGGTGCGGGAGCATCGGCTATCTGAGCTATTGCGGCAATATGGATACCAGCATCACCATTCGCACCCTAACGGCCTGGCAGGGGCAACTGTACTGTTCCGCCGGCGGCGGGATTGTGGCGGATAGTGAGGAAGCCGCAGAATATCAGGAAACTTTTGATAAAGTTAATCGTATCCTGCACCAACTGGAGAACTAGACCATGGCGGACCGCGCCCTCAATCTGGATGACTTTCTGTCCCGCTTTCAGCTGCTGCGTCCACAGCCTTCGCCACAGGCGCTAAACCAGCGGCAGGCGGCGGTGCTGGTGCCGATCGTACGCCGGCCGCAGCCTGGCCTGCTGTTGACCCAGCGTTCGCCGTTGCTGCGCAAGCACGCCGGCCAGGTCGCCTTCCCCGGCGGGGCGGTAGATAATACCGATGCGACGCTTATCGCCGCCGCTCTGCGCGAAGCCCAGGAAGAGGTGGCGATCCCGCCAGAGAAGGTTGAGGTGATTGGCGTTCTGCCGCCGGTGGACAGTGTCACCGGCTTCCAGGTGACGCCGGTGGTGGGCATTATTCCGCCGGATCTGCACTATCACGCCAGCCAGGACGAGGTCTCAGCGGTATTTGAAATGCCGCTCGCCGAAGCCCTGCGCCTCGGGCGCTACCATCCGCTCGATATCCACCGCCGGGGCAACGACCACCGCGTCTGGCTCTCCTGGTACCAGCATTATTTTGTCTGGGGAATGACCGCCGGGATCATTCGCGAGCTGGCGCTGCAGATAGGCGCGCGCCCTTAGCTATACTGATTATGAGAGGGCGCTCTCACTATTAGTAAAATCGCGGTTATCCATTAGTTTAATTCATGTGAATAGTTGAACTGACAGGGCGCTTCCCTCTTACACTATGCGCAGTTATTACATCGTTACCGCACCCGCGGTAACCCTGTCAGGAGTATTATCGTGATTAGTCTATTCGACATGTTCAAGGTGGGGATTGGTCCCTCATCTTCCCACACTGTTGGCCCGATGAAGGCCGGTAAACAGTTCGTCGATGACCTGGTCGAAAAAGGATTGCTTAATGCAGTGACCCGCGTGGCGGTTGACGTCTACGGTTCGCTGTCATTAACCGGCAAAGGCCACCATACGGACATCGCCATTATCATGGGACTGGCGGGCAATCAGCCCGATACGGTCGATATAGACGCGATACCGGCATTTATCCGTGACGTCGAGACACGCGGCCGTCTGCTGCTGGCCAACGGTCAGCACGAAGTCGACTTCCCGGCGGATGACGGCATGCGTTTTCGCAGCGACAATCTGCCGCTGCACGAAAACGGCATGACCATTCATGCCTGGGCCGGCGAGAAAGAGATCTACTGCAAGACCTATTACTCGATTGGCGGCGGCTTTATCGTCGATGAAGAGCACTTCGGCAAAGAGAACGCCAACGAACTGCAGGTGCCCTACCCGTTTAAATCGGCGCAGGAAATGCTGGCCTACTGCAAAGAGACCGGCCTGTCGCTCTCCGGGATGGTGATGCAGAACGAGCTGGCGCTGCACAGCAAAAAAGAGATCGAGGACTATTTCGCTAATGTCTGGCAGACCATGCGCGCCTGTATCGACCGCGGCATGAACACCGAAGGCGTGCTGCCTGGCCCGCTGCGCGTACCGCGTCGCGCGTCGGCGCTGCGTCGTCTGCTGGTGGCCAGCGATAAGCTCTCCAGCGATCCGATGAACGTCGTTGACTGGGTCAACATGTTCGCGCTGGCGGTCAATGAAGAGAACGCCGCTGGCGGTCGCGTGGTGACCGCGCCGACCAACGGCGCCTGCGGCATCGTTCCGGCGGTACTCGCTTATTACGATCACTTTATCGAATCCGTCAGCCCGGAGATCTATATCCGCTACTTTATGGCCTGCGGTGCGATCGGCGCGCTGTACAAGATGAATGCCTCCATTTCCGGCGCCGAAGTCGGCTGTCAGGGCGAAGTGGGCGTCGCCTGCTCGATGGCGGCGGCGGGTCTGGCCGAACTGCTCGGCGCCAGCCCGGAACAGGTCTGCGTGGCGGCGGAGATCGGCATGGAACATAACCTCGGACTGACCTGCGACCCGGTCGCCGGCCAGGTACAGGTGCCGTGCATTGAACGTAACGCCATCGCCTCCGTGAAAGCGATCAACGCCGCGCGGATGGCAATGCGCCGCACCAGCGAACCGCGCGTCTCGCTCGATAAAGTGATCGAGACCATGTACGAAACCGGCAAAGACATGAACGCCAAGTACCGCGAAACTTCGCGCGGCGGACTGGCGATTAAAGTTCAGTGTGACTAAAGTGTTGGCTTTCGCCTGCCCCCTCCCGGTGCGCAGGCGTGAAGCGAGGGGAACTGAAAGCCCCCTGCCTTCCTGATGCGCCCTCTGTGGCGCATTTCTTTTTTCTATACCTGACGATATTCTGCCACTACAATTGCTCTATTAAATAAGCCACGCTTAACCACTCGTCCTGTCGACAGGGTGTCGCACATGCAGACTGCACAAAAAGTCATTACGGCCTATCGTCGCAAACGCATTATTGTCTGCCTGCTGGTAGCCCTGGTGACCCTGGGCACCACCTTAGCCATCCGATTTATTTCGCAGCGTAGCGAAAATGAAGGCTATATTCGCATGGCCGCCAGCCAACGGGTGGCGGCGCTGGATAATATCCTGCGTCCGCTGAGCGCGCAGCGAACCACCCTGCTTCCTCTGGTGGGTCACCCCTGCCCGGATATCCATTTGTCGCTGCGTAAAATCGCGGCCTCGTTGCAGACCGTTCGTTCCGTCGCGCTCGTGACGTCAGGTATCGTTTACTGTTCGAGTATTTTTGGGCCGCGACAGGCGGATTTACATCGCCTGCAGCCTGCGCTTCCTGCACCCCGTCCTCTGCTGCTCTTTTCGAACGACAGCTCCTTGCTCAAAGGCTCACCGGTGCTGATACAGTGGTATCCAGCCTCGGAGAGAGGCGTGGACGGCGTGATGCTGATTGTCAATATCGAGCTGCTGGGGACCTTAATTCTCAACGAAAAATCATCCCTGATAAGCGACGTCAGCCTGCAGGTTGGCGATCGTTATTTTAGCAGCAGCCATGGGCTTCTCGAGAAAGCGCATACCCCGCCGGGAACGGTGATTTATCGCCAGCGCTCTACCGAGTTTCCGTTTATCGTCAATATCAATGGCCCTGGCGCCTCGGCGATTGCGCTTGAGGAGCTGCCCGGCGAGCTACCGCTGGCGCTGATCTTCAGCCTGTTGATGACCGGCATCGCCTGGCTGGCCACCGCCGGCAGAATGAGCTTCTCGCGGGAGATAAGCCTCGGTATTTCCGCCCGGGAGTTTGCCCTCTGGTGCCAGCCGCTGCAGGATGCGCGCAGCGGCCGCTGCTGCGGGGTGGAGATCCTGCTGCGCTGGAACAACCCCCGCCGCGGTGCGATTTCGCCGGAGGTGTTTATTCCCATCGCCGAAGGGGACAATCTGATCATCCCCCTCACCCGCTACGTGATTGCCGAAACCGCCCGCCGTCTGGATGCTTTTCCCCGCGACCGCCAATTTCATATCGCGATTAACGTCGCTGCCCGCCACTTTGCCAACGGCTTACTGCTGCATGACCTGCATAATTACTGGTTCAGCATGAACCCGGTACAGCAGCTGGTGGTCGAGCTGACCGAACGCGATGTCCTGCAGGATGGCGACCAGCACATGGCCGAAGATCTGCACCAGAAAGGCGTCCAGCTGGCGATCGATGACTTTGGCACCGGCAACAGCTCCCTGTCGTGGCTGGAAACACTGCGCCCGGACGTGCTGAAGATTGACCGCTCGTTTACCAGCTCGGTGGGGATAGACAGCGTCAATGCCACGGTGACCGATATCATTATCGCCCTCGCCAACCGGCTGAATATTATTACCGTTGCCGAAGGGGTGGAGACGCAGGAACAGGAAAGCTACCTCAGAGACCACGGTGTCGATGTGCTGCAGGGGTTTTATTATGCCCGGCCGATGCCGGTGGAGGCATTCCCGGCGTGGCTGGCCAGTCGAGAGGCAACAGAATAACGCGCCGGTCCCCGTGGGGACCGGCGCGCAGGACGATTACTCTTCTTCGTCGTTCGGCGGACGGGTGACCACCGCGCGAACCAGATCGACCCGGTAGTCATTCGCTTCCACCACAGTGAAATGCAGCGGCGGCAATGACACCACGTCGCCAATGCGCGGGATATGGCCATTGGCGGAGATCACCAGACCGGCAACCGTAGCAATATCCTCATCGTCATTGATCAGCGGATCCAGCCCCAGCGCCTGCTGCAACGCATGCAGGTCGGTCGACCCCTTAATAAGCCAGCCGTCGCCATCGATAACGATCTCCGGCGTCTCATCGGCGTCCGGGAATTCTCCGGCGATCGCTTCCAGAACGTCCAGCGGGGTCACCAATCCCTGCACCACACCAAATTCATTGGTCACGATGACGAAACTGCCGCGGGCGCGGCGCAGGACACCGAGCAGATTGATCGGGTCCAGCGTTTCAGGTACCACAATCGCCGGGGAGGCGGAGGCCAGCGCCGCGACGTTTTCGCCCGACTCCAGAGCCACCAGCATCTCCTTCGCCCGCACGATACCAATGATTTCATCCAGTTCTCCGCGGCAGACCGGGAACAGACTGTGCGGCGACGAAAGCAGCTGACGGCGAATTTCATCTTCACTCTGCTCGGCGTCGACCCAGCTGATTTCCCCGCGCGGCGTCATGATGCTGCGCAGAGAGCGCTGAGCCAGGGTCAGCACGCCGTTAATCATGTAGCGCTCTTCTTCCGCAAAGGCGCCTTCCGGTACCGGCACCGCCGCCGGGCTGTCAGCGTCATGGTTGACGGAGGCCTGTTTATTACGGCCGCCCATCAGACGCAAGATCGCATCCGCGGTACGGGCGCGCAGCGGCAACGTCGACTGGTGACGTACAAAGTTGCGGCGCGCCACCTGGTTAAAGAACTCAATGATGATCGAGAAACCGATCGCCGCGTAAAGGTACCCTTTCGGAATATGGAAGCCAAACCCTTCCGCCACCAGACTCAGGCCGATCATCAACAGGAAGCTCAGACAGAGCACCACCACCGTCGGGTGCTGGTTGACAAAGCGCGTCAACGGCTTGGAGGCCAGCAGCATCATGATCATCGCGATCACGACCGCTGCCATCATCACCGGCAGATGGTTCACCATCCCGACCGCGGTGATCACCGCGTCCAGTGAGAAGACGGCATCCAGCACGACGATCTGCAGTACCACCACCCAGAAACTGGCATAGCCTTTCCCGTGACCGGCATCGTGCTGGCGGTTTTCCAGCCGTTCATGCAGCTCAGTTGTCGCCTTGAACAGCAAGAAGATCCCGCCAAGCAACATGATGAGGTCACGCCCGGAAAAGGAGAAATCGGCGATAGTAATCAGCGGCTTCGTCAGCGTCACCATCCAGGAGATCACCGACAGCAGCCCCAGGCGCATCACCAGCGCCAGCGACAGGCCGATCAGTCGCGCTTTATCACGCTGCTTCGGCGGCAGTTTGTCCGCCAGGATGGCAATAAACACCAGGTTATCAATACCAAGCACAATTTCCAGAACGATAAGCGTCAACAGGCCGGCCCAGATTGAGGGATCCATTAACAATTCCATGTGCGACTCCGGTTAGCGGCAAGGTCAGTCATCGCCATGTCATGCACGGACGCGACAATAGATGCTGAAAGATAAGCGTGATGCGTGGAGGTGGCAACCAGGTGCCAGAAAGTCAAAAGACGTCGATGACGGTCCATACTGCGGGCTATGCCCTATACTCCTGAGTAATTAAACGGAAGTTAAACATAGCAAAATATAGAGCGAAATTGGAAAAGATTTACCTGAATTTGCAATAACTAAGGCTATTTTTTGCGCTGCAAAATTATTAGCAGGCGATGCCTGATTAACGGATCTTCATCACATTAATTATTTTTTCACTGTCTAAAATAATTCGCGGTAGTAACTATTTTCTATCTTACACCCTAACTGAATCGATTTTGTCCTCAAGAGTGATTCAGGATGTATCAAAGCAGATGATGCATTCACGATAATAAAGGAGGTAGCAAGTGACGATTGCTATTGTAATAGGCACACATGGTTGGGCTGCAGAACAGCTGCTGAAAACAGCAGAGATGCTGTTGGGCGAGCAGGAAAACGTTGGCTGGATCGATTTCGTTCCGGGTGAAAACGCCGAAACGCTGATCGAGAAATACAATGCCCAGTTGGCAAAACTGGATACCAGTAAAGGCGTGCTGTTTCTCGTCGATACATGGGGAGGCAGCCCGTTCAACGCTGCGAGCCGCATTGTCGTCGATAAAGAGCACTACGAAGTTATCGCCGGCGTCAACATCCCGATGCTGGTGGAAACCTTCATGGCCCGCGATGACGATCCTTCCTTTGATGAGCTGGTCGCCTTAGCGGTAGAGACCGGCAGCGAAGGCGTGAAAGCGCTGAAGGCCAAACCGGTGGAAAAAGCGGCCCCTGCGCCCGCTCCAGCCGCGGCGCCAAAAGCCGCCGCACCGGCCAAACCGATGGGCCCGAATGACTACATGGTGATTGGCCTCGCGCGTATCGACGATCGCCTGATCCATGGTCAGGTCGCCACCCGTTGGACCAAAGAGACCAACGTCACCCGCATCATCGTCGTCAGCGACGAAGTCGCCGCGGATACCGTGCGCAAAACCCTGTTGACCCAGGTTGCGCCGCCGGGCGTCACCGCCCACGTGGTGGACGTCGCCAAAATGATCCGCGTCTACAACAACCCGATGTACGCCGGACAGCGCGTCATGCTGCTGTTTACTAACCCGACCGACGTTGAGCGCGTCGTCGAGGGCGGCGTGAAAATCACCAGCGTCAACATCGGCGGTATGGCGTTCCGCCAGGGCAAAACCCAGGTTAACAACGCGATTTCGGTCGATGCCAAAGATATTGAGGCGTTTAACAAGCTGAACGCACGCGGTATCGAGCTGGAGGCACGTAAAGTGTCCACCGACCCGAAACTGAAAATGATGGATCTGATCGCCAAGGTCGATAAATAACCCGGACGATCGCGCCCCAGTTTTCACTTTAAGACTTAATCAACAGGAGAAGTACAATGGAGATTACCCTTCTTCAGATTGTGCTGGTGTTCATCGTCGCGTGTATTGCGGGTATGGAGTCGGTGCTTGATGAATTTCAGTTCCACCGTCCTCTGGTCGCCTGTACGCTGATCGGCGCCGTTTTCGGCGATATGAAAACCGGTATTATTATCGGCGGTACGCTGGAAATGATCGCCCTGGGCTGGATGAACATCGGTGCGGCGGTTGCCCCTGATGCCGCGCTGGCGTCCATTATTTCCACCGTTCTGGTTATTGCCGGCCATCAGAGCATCGGCGCCGGCATCGCGCTGGCTATCCCGCTGGCGGCTGCAGGCCAGGTGCTGACCATCATCGTGCGTACTATCACCGTAGCCTTCCAGCACGCGGCGGATAAAGCGGCGGAGAATGGCAACCTGACCGCCCTGTCGTGGCTGCACGTCTCGTCCCTGTTCCTGCAGGCGATGCGTATCGCTATCCCGGCCGTCATCGTGGCCATTTCCGTCGGTACCAGCGAAGTCCAGGGCCTGCTGAACGCAATCCCTGAAGTGGTCACCAGCGGCCTGAACATTGCCGGCGGCATGATCGTGGTGGTTGGTTACGCGATGGTCATCAATATGATGCGCGCGGGCTACCTGATGCCGTTCTTCTACCTCGGCTTCGTCACCGCCGCCTTCACCAACTTCAACCTGGTGGCCCTGGGCGTGATTGGCGCGGTCATGGCAATCCTCTACATCCAGCTGAGCCCGAAATATAACCGCGTCGCCGGTGCCCCGGCTCAGGCGGCTGGTAACAACGATCTCGATAACGAACTGGACTAACAGGTGAGCGAAATGGTTGATATGACTAAAAATACCACCGAGAAAAAACTCACTCAGAGTGATATTCGTGGCGTGTTCATTCGTTCTAACCTGTTCCAGGGTTCATGGAACTTCGAACGTATGCAGGCGCTGGGCTTCTGCTTCTCTATGGTTCCGGCGATTCGTCGTCTGTACCCGGAGAATAACGATGCGCGTAAGCAGGCGATTAAGCGTCACCTTGAGTTCTTCAATACCCATCCTTACGTTGCCGCTCCGGTACTGGGCGTAACGCTGGCAATGGAAGAGCAGCGCGCCAATGGCGCAGAGATTGACGATGGCGCTATCAACGGCATCAAAGTCGGTCTGATGGGGCCGCTGGCCGGTGTCGGCGACCCAATCTTCTGGGGCACTGTGCGTCCGGTGTTCGCGGCCTTAGGCGCCGGGATCGCGATGAGCGGAAGCCTGCTCGGCCCTCTGCTGTTCTTTATCCTGTTCAACGCGGTGCGACTGCTGACCCGCTACTATGGCGTCGCCTACGGCTACCGCAAAGGCGTGGACATCGTGAAAGATATGGGCGGCGGCTTCCTGCAGAAACTGACTGAAGGGGCGTCAATCCTCGGCCTGTTTGTCATGGGGGCGCTGGTTAACAAGTGGACGCATGTGAACATTCCGATGGTGGTGTCAAAAATCACCGGCTCTGACGGACAGGTTCATGTCACTACGGTGCAGACGATCCTCGACCAGCTGATGCCGGGCCTGGTACCGCTGCTGCTGACCTTCGCCTGTATGTGGCTGCTGCGTAAGAAAGTTAACCCGCTGTGGATCATCGTTGGCTTCTTCGTCATCGGTATCGCGGGCTACGCTGTCGGCCTGCTGGGTCTGTAATTTCCAGGTTGTACGCCGGGGGCTTGCCCCCGGCTTTTTTTTATCAGGAGGAACGCAAAGCAATGACATTCACGGACCTGGTGATCATCCTGTTCATCCTTGCGCTACTGGCCTACGCGGTGTATGACCAGTTTATTATGCCGAGGCGCAACGGCCCGGTGCTGCTGGCCATTCCCCTGCTTCGCCGCAGCCGCGTTGACGGCCTGATCTTTGTCGGCCTCATCGCCATTCTGATCTATAACAACATCACCCAGCACGGTACCCCGATCACCACCTGGCTATTGTCTGCGCTGGCGCTGATGGGACTCTATTTATTCTGGATCCGTACGCCGAAAATCATTTTCAAACCGCGCGGCTTTTTCTTCACCAACGTGTGGATAGAATATCAGCGAATTAAAGAGATGAATTTATCCGAAGACGGCGTGCTGGTGATGCAATTAGAGCAACGGCGGCTGCTGATTCGCGTACGAAATATCGACGATCTGGAGAAAATATACAAACTTCTTGTTTCAACTCAATGAGTTAAAAATATAGCCAGCGCTATGTTTTTTCCGATTTTGTCTGGGGGATTATATAGCCATGGCTATATTTCCCCACCTGCTCTTCTGTTTTTCATTAATTATTTATTTACTTATAAATTCAAATGAAAATCGTTATCATTTGGTTATTAAAATAGCCCTCTTCTGTTATTGTTTTATATTCTAAAAATATGTTAAGGTTGCGCCCGTCGTTGGGGAGTAGCCGATTTCCTGCCCGCCAGGAAATGTACGTGTCAACATACTCGTTGCAAAACGTGGCACGTACGGGTTGAAGTGATTCAATCAGGCGAGACCATAGATACATCACTGCTGTACGTATTGCTCAGCCATTGAGCGGCTCCGCGTATATTTACTGGGGGCAGCGATGTGTCATATGGATTATCCCCGGTCAGGACAGGCACATGAATTTATCCGCAACCCTTCTTCTCGCTTTCGGCATGTCTATGGACGCCTTCGCGGCCTCTATTGGCAAAGGCGCCACCCTGCACAAACCCAAATTCTCAGAAGCAGTGCGCACCGGGCTGATTTTTGGCGCTATTGAAACCCTGACGCCGCTGGTCGGCTGGGGACTGGGCATGCTGGCCAGTCAATTTGTTCTCGAATGGAACCACTGGATTGCCTTTATTCTGCTGGTGTTTCTCGGCGGGCGGATGATCATCGAAGGGTTTCGCGGCGACAGCGACGAGGCGTGTGAAGCGCCTCGCCGGCATGGCTTCTGGCTGCTGGTCACCACCGCCTTCGCCACCAGCCTTGACGCCATGGCGGTCGGCGTCGGTCTGGCCTTCCTGCAGGTCAGCATTGTCACCACCGCGCTGGCGATCGGCTGCGCCACCTTTATCATGTCGACGCTGGGGATCATGGTAGGTCGCTTTATCGGCCCGCTGCTGGGCAAACGGGCCGAAATTCTCGGCGGTATCGTGCTGATTGGCATCGGCAGCGAAATCCTCTGGAGCCATTTCGCCGGTTAAGCTTTACTCCTCGCGCTGCCAGCAATGGATCATAAAATCGGTCTGGCAGCCAAAGGTTGCCTGCTGACGCAGCGCGTCATGCACGTCGGCCTTGGCCCGCCACGCGAACGGCGTCATCTGCAGCAGAGCCTGCGCTTCACTTCCCGTCAGGGTCATCGGATAAGCCAGCTGCTGCTGAGCAGCCAGGCGGAACCCCGGCATCGCTTCCGTCTTCAGCTCATGCAGGCGGATCTCATCGTAAATCAGCCCTTTCAGTTCCAGCAAATGGCGGGGTCCCGGCGTGGCGGTGATCACCCACCCGCCAGGCCGCACCACTCGCGCCAGCTCACCGGCGTTGCAGGGGGCGTAAATGCGCACTACCGCATCGAAGCTGTTATCGGAGAACGGCAGACGCTGGCTGGAGGCGACGCAAAAATTCACCTGCGGATAGCGTTTTGCCGCCGCGCGGATTGCCGGCTTCGACACGTCCAGCCCCCAGCTGCGGCTGGCGATGGCGGCAAACGCGTGGGTGTAATATCCTTCGCCACAGCCGATATCCAGTAACGCCTGAGGGGCAGCGTGCCGCAGTCGCTCAGCGATAGCATCCCGCAGCGGCTGATAATGCCCGGCGTCGAGGAACGCCCGACGGGCCTGCATCATCTCAGCGCTGTCGCCGGGATCGCGCGACCGTTTGAACTGCACCGGTAGCAGATTGACGTACCCCTCTTTCGCCAGATCGAACTGGTGCCGCTGCGGGCAGGAATAGTGGTTGTCGCTACGGCTGAGCGGCGCGTGGCAAAGGGGGCAACTGTATGACATGACGGCTCCGGTGTCGCTGAAAGGGCGAAAGTGTAGCGCTATTCGCCCTTGCAGACCACTGTTACAGCGCCGGTGCCAGCGGGTGGCTGTCGTGCATGACGATCAGATTCTCCGCGCCTTGCGGCATACCGTCCGGCATGACGTTCTCCAGCCGCAGGACGTCGCCCATAATCTGGCTGAATACCGGGGCGGAAACGGCCCCGCCGTAATACGAGCCATTGCTCGGATCGTTCATCACTACCACCAGCGCGAACTGCGGACGGCTGGCGGGCGCCACGCCGGCGGTATAGGCCACATATTTATCAATATATTTGCCGTCCGGACCGATCTTCTTCGCCGTCCCCGTTTTTACCGCCACCCGGTAGTCGCGCACCGCCGCCTTGGTGCCGCCTCCGCCCGGAAGCGCCACGCTCTCCATCATATGCTCCACGCTGTGGACAATATTCTCCGGCATTACGCGCGTGCCAATCACTGGCGGGTCGATGCGGGTGATCGACAACGGTCGTTCAATGCCGAAGCCGCCGATGGTGGCATAAACATGCGCCAGCTGGAGCGGGGTCACCATCAAACCATAGCCGAAAGCGAAGGTGGCGCGATCCAGTTGCCCCCAGTAGCGACGATGCGGCATCAGCCCAGCGCTTTCCCCGGTCAACCCCAGCCCCGTCGGCTCGCCGAAACCGAAAGCCGTATAGGTGTCAATCAGATGCTGCACCGGCATGGCCAGCGAAAGATGCGACACGCCGGTATCGCTGGATTTCTGCAGGATCCCGGTCAGGCTCAGCTCCGGATAATAGCCGACATCGCGGATACGGTGGCCGTCAAGGACAAACGGATGGGTGTCCACGACGCTGTCCGGCTGGACAATCCCCTGCTGCAGCGCGGTCATGATCACCAGCGGTTTGACGGTCGACCCCGGCTCGAAGGTATCGCTGATGGCCCGGTTGCGAAAATCATCCAGCGTTGCGGCATCGCGATTGTTTGGATTGAAGTCGGGATAGCTGGCCATCGCCAGGATCTCGCCGGTATCGATTTTGATCAGCACCGCCGCTCCGGATTCGGCTTTATTCCAGCGAACAGCGTTATCGAGGGCATCTTCCGTTACCGTCTGCAGGCGCTCATCGATACTCAACTGCAGATTATGCGCCGGCACCGGCGGTACTTCGGTAATATTCTCAATCACATTGCCATGTTTATCTTTACGCACCAGACGTCGCCCGGGTTTACCGGTCAACTGGGCGTTGAAGCTTTTCTCCACCCCTTCGATGCCCTGATTATCGACATTGGTAAAGCCCAGCAGATTGGCAGCCACGTGGCCTGCCGGATAGAAACGCCGCGATTCATCACGCAGGTAGACGCCAGGCAGATGCAGTTTATCAATCCACTCCGCCTGCTCGGGATTGATCTGCCGCGCCAGATAGAGAAAGCGGGCGTGAGGATGGCTCTGTACCCGCTGGGCCAGTTCCCCGAGGTTGAGATGCAGCGCTTCGGCCATCGCCTGCCAGCGGGGGCCGTAGCCGACGCCGCCTTTCTCCATGGTGGTCTGCGGATCGATCCAGATCGCGCTAACCGGAACGCTCACCGCCAGCGGTCGTCCTTCCCGGTCGGTGATCATCCCCCGCTCAACCGCAACGGGCTCTTCGCGCAGAGAACGCATATCCTCTTGTTTTACCAGATTATCGGGGGAAACAATCTGCAGCCAGCCCACGCGGGCCAATAGCAGTCCCAGACAACCGAGTATGGCCACACAGAGTAACCCGAAGCGAATCGGGGTAAAGCTGGCGGCGGACTTCATTTTTTTGTTTAGCACCATAGCTCCGGCATTGTTTTGCAACCAACTGATTTAACAGAAAATTAGCAAAACAGACTGCTACACAATGCTAATAAAGTTGAGTATTTGCAACAAGACGCGACGAGAGGGGGAAAAATGACATGCTTTGCAATAAAAACGCAAAAGCCCCGCACAGGCGAGGCTTTTATACAAGAAGAGTGGTCTTGTATCAGATAGCAGTTACGTTAACTGCAGCCGGACCTTTCTGGCCGTCCTGAATTTCGAACTCAACGTTCTGGCCTTCAGCCAGAGTTTTGAAGCCGTTACCCTGGATAGCGGAGAAGTGTACGAACACGTCTTTGCTGCCATCAGCCGGAGTAATGAAACCAAAACCTTTAGACTCGTTGAACCACTTAACTTGACCTTTAATCTTTGCCATTTGCAAAATTCCTTAGACTGTTTTCTTCGCCTGCTGGCGTTTACATAGATAAAACTGACACATAACTGCATGAGGCACTAATTTAAGGTTCGGCAGAGAAGCGGTATTCAACGACAACGTGTTTACTCAGGACTTCTTTACTGAAAATGCCACACATAAACAGAACTGTACCTCGTTTAACCCGAAAGGTGTTATCACACACTACGTAAATAATGGCAAGCCATTTTTAAACGTGTCTCGATCGTTCGCACAAATTATAAGGTAATCCTTTGATCGCCTGCACATTTATGCGTCTTTGCCGCCCCTGGCAAGGCGCTATGGCGTTTATCAATAACGCCGGAGCGCTGCCTTGTAACTGCAACTTTTTTACCATAGCTCAACAACTTCGCTTCGTCCAGGTATGTCCGTATACGAACTGCCAGTATACGGGCGACTGACGAGCCGTGATGAATATTGATGCGCAAAATTCGTTATAACCCCAGACGAAAAATCGCTAAAGCCAGGCCAGTGTAGTGATAATAAATCCTTTCAGTCGTCTCGCTAAAAATAGTGCTAATTCTGCACCTTAATAATGAAAAAAAGATGACAGCGTCACGTTATCCGACAATAAACGCGGCGGGGATCACTTTATTTACAGCGTGTAAAAAAGAGGATAGTGCATTGAGAAAGGAATAATGGAATAAGAATAAGATATTACCGACCGCTATCATGCAGGTGCGCATCATATGATGCACACCTGTCGAGGTACTTAGCGCTCTGCCACCAGGCGGATAAACTCATCCTCCCCTTTCGCCTTACCGGCGACGGTCGGCTCGACCACGTCCTCTTTTTCCGGCGCACTGGCTTCGCACAAGCGACGTAGCAGCGCATTCTGCCGCTTTTGCTGATCCAGCAGAGCCTGCAGCAGTTCTATCTGCTCATTCGCCCGCGAGCTGGCGCGGTTGACGAAGAACCATAACAACAGACCGACAAGCAGCAGCGCCACAGACACGGCCAGCGATGCCAGATTTAAGATCCCAGGATTTAGTAACTCACTCATTTCACCACCTCAAAGAGAAGGCGTTCATTCTACCACCCGCGGCGCAGAAGGAAATCAGTCGTCAGAAAAATGTCTTACCACGGGATAAATTTATTGATAGTGCAAATGCCGCTGAAAAACTGAACATCCTGGTCGCACATTACGTTAAGCATCTGAGTCCACAGCAACAGGCAGCCTGCTATGATGACTATCAGTAAAACCCACCGTAATTTTTTCACTCCACTCTCCGCATCAGTACTTTATGTCGCCAGGATAACACGGCCTTCTTAAACCGCGGCTAACTGTAATACGAAAGGCAAGTTTAGGAATCATCGACTTGTTTCAAAACGTGTTCGTGTCAAAATCACGGCAAGGATCATACAAATAATGAGGCATTAATGCGATTAATCATTCGTACTATTGTGGTCGTGGCTATCTTATGGATTGGCGTATTATTAAGCGGCTACGGGGTATTATTCCACAGTGAAGAAAACGTCGGCGGCCTGGGCCTGAAGTGTCAATATCTCACCGCCCGTGGGGTCAGTACCGCACTTTATGTGCATTCCGATAGCGGCGTGATCGGCGTCAGCAGCTGCCCGCTGCTGCGTAAAAGCGCAACCGTCGTAGATAACGGCTAAGATCGAACCGGCGACCGCGACGATAGCGCCGCGGTCGCCGAATACTTCAGCGCGGTCAGAAGGGGTAGTCGTTGTAGCCCATCTGTTCAGAAATCTTGCGCGCCGCCTGGTGCAGCATCGCCACATATTCATGCAAACGTTCTTCAGAGAACCGTAAGGTCGGGAAAGAGATGCTCAACCCGGCGATGACTACGCCGAAACGGTCGAATACCGGTACCCCAATGCAGCGCAGCCCCTCTTCCTGCTCTTCGTTATCTTCGCCGTATCCCTGCTCGCGAACGCCATCCAGCACCTTCAGCAACTCAGCGGTACTGGTGATGGTCCGCTCGGTGCTGCGTTTATACTCCACGCCGTCAAGGATCTGTTCCACTTCGCTGCGGTCGCGCCACGCCAGCAGTACCTTGCCAATCGCGGTGCTGTACAACGGATTGCGACGGCCGATACGAGAGTACATCCGCAGGTTATACATCGAATCAATCTTGTGAATGTAAACAATACTGTCTTCATCCAGCGCGCCGAGATGGATCGTCTCTTTCGTCAGTCGGGAGAGTTCCCGCATCTGAATATCGGCGCTGCGCACCAGGTCGACGTTCTGCAGCGCGCGCGCCCCCAGCTCGAACAGTTTGAGCGTGAGGGAGTATTTCTCAGACTCTCCCTCCTGCGCCACATAGCCCAGTGATTTCATGGTCTGTAAAAAGCGATAAACGGTGCTTTTCGACATCATGACGCGCTGGGACAGTTCGGTAATGCCAATTTCACGCTCTTCACCCAGCGCCTGCAGGATGCCGAAAACCTTCAATACCGAAGAGACAGAATCTGGCTGTTTATCCAAATCTGCACCTGCCATTTATCACCTCGTCGTAACTGTTTTATAAAATTTAGAACCGGTTTTTATTATAAATTCGCCGCCTCTGCGCCGCAATCATTCTTCTGCCACTTCGTTACAAATCTGCGACATACGGCGGAATAATCAATGCTAAACTCATCATTCAAAAAACCGTTTCATTTAAGACTCATTTTCACCATGGATAAAAACTCTTCCGATGGCGTGCCGCTGCCGCAGCGCTATGGCGCCATTCTGACCATTGTGCTTGGGCTGACCATGGCCGTGCTCGACGGGGCCATCGCCAACGTCGCGCTGCCGACCATCGCCAGCGATCTTAACGCCTCGCCGGCGGCTTCAATCTGGATCGTTAACGCCTACCAAATTGCCATTGTGATCGCCCTGCTACCGCTCTCTTTCCTCGGCGACATGGTCGGCTATCGTCGTATCTATAAGATAGGCCTGGTGGTGTTTATCTTTACCTCGCTGGCCTGCGCCCTGTCGCGCAGCCTCGAAATGCTAACCTTCGCCCGCGTCGCCCAGGGGCTGGGCGGCGCCGCGCTGATGAGCGTAAACACCGCGTTGATCCGCCTGATTTATCCGCAGCGCTTTCTCGGTCGTGGCATGGGTATCAACTCCTTTGTCGTCGCCGTATCTTCGGCGGCAGGCCCGACGATCGCCGCTGCGATCCTCTCCCTCGCCTCATGGCAATGGCTGTTTTTAATTAACGTGCCTCTCGGCATCGTCGCCTTACTTCTGGCGATGCGCTTTCTGCCGCCCAACAGCGCGCGCAGCAAAATCGTCCGCTTCGATTTGCCGAGCGCCATCATGAACGCGCTGACCTTCGGGCTGTTGATCACCGCCCTGAGCGGTTTCGCCCAGGGCCAGTCCACTCAGCTGGTGCTGGCGGAGGTCGCCGCTATGCTGGTGGTGGGCTTTTTCTTCGTTCGCCGTCAGCTCACGATGCCCGTCCCGCTGCTGCCGGTCGATCTGCTGCGCATCCCGCTCTTCTCCCTCTCTATTTGCACCTCCATCTGCTCTTTCTGTGCGCAGATGCTGGCGATGGTCTCTCTGCCCTTCTTCCTGCAAACAATGATCGGGCGCAGCGAAGTGGAGACCGGCCTGCTGCTGACGCCGTGGCCGCTGGCAACGATGGTGATGGCGCCGCTGGCCGGTTATTTAATTGAAAAATGCCATGCGGGGTTGCTGGGGGCCATTGGGCTGCTGGTTATGGCCTGCGGCCTGTTCGGCCTGGCGCTGCTTCCGGCGTCGCCCAGCGATCTGGATATTATCTGGCGTATGGCGCTGTGCGGCGCCGGCTTCGGGCTGTTCCAGTCGCCAAACAACCACACCATTGTCGCCTCGGCCCCGAGCCATCGCAGCGGCGGCGCCAGCGGCATGCTGGGTACCGCTCGCCTGCTCGGCCAGAGCACCGGCGCCGCGCTGGTGGCCCTTCTATTCAACCTGCTCGGCAACAGCGGCACCCACACCGCCCTGCTGCTGGCCGGCATCCTGGCGACCGTCGCTGCGCTGATTAGCGGTCTGCGCGTCACTCAGCCGCGCGCAGCCTGACGATTAAGGACAAAAAAAAATCCGCAGCCTCCGGGCTGCGGATTTTTATTTTCAGCGTCTGATGGCGGACTATTTCAGATATTCTCCGCTACGCAGCGCTTCAATACGCTTATCGAGCGGCGGGTGGGTCATAAACAGCTCGCTCATGGACTTCGCTTTACCGTTTATGCAGAACGCCATCATGCTGCTGGCTTCCTGCGGCTCATAGCTGGTTTTCAGGCGCTGCAGGGCGGCAATCATCTTCTCGCGGCCCACCAGACGCGCCGAGCCGGCATCAGCATGGAATTCGCGATAACGAGAGAACCACATGGTGATAATGCTGGCCAGAATACCGAACACCAGCTCCAGCACCGTGGCGACGGCGAAGTAGATCAGCGGGTTGCCATTGCTGCTCTCGCCTTCATCTTCCCGGTTGCCGCCGAGGAAGCCGGCCGCAATCTGCGCGATAACGCGGGAGATAAAGATAACGAAGGTGTTCACCACCCCCTGAATCAGAGTCATGGTGACCATATCGCCATTGGCGATGTGGCTGATTTCATGGGCGATGACCGCTTCCGCTTCATCACGGCTCATGTTTTGCAACAGCCCGGTACTGACAGCGACCAGCGAGGCGTCGCGACGCGCACCGGTAGCGAAGGCGTTGATGTCAGGGGCGTGATAGATAGCCACCTGCGGCATGGCAATGCCCGCCTGCTGCGCCTGCTGCGCAACGGTGTTCATCAGCCAGCGTTCCGTTTCGTTGCGCGGCTGCTCGATCACTTCCCCACCCACAGACTTCAGCGCCATCCATTTCGACATCATCAGCGAAACGATAGAACCACCGAAGCCGAACAGCAGGGCCATAATCAACAGACCGGTCATGCTGCTGGATTGGATCCCCGTGAGGCTTAACACCAGCCCGAACACGACCATCACTGCCAGGTTCGTCAGCAGGAAAAGCGCGATTCGCATCATAATTTTCTTTTTACCTCAATTTAACAAAACGCACTATGCGATTACCCACATCGTATGGGTCAGGCTGCAATTTTCAACCATCAGCCCCCGCTAAGTCACGATAAAAACACAACTTTACATTTTGTAGCATCTTGCTGACAGCGGCAGAGCAGGTTGACATTTTGTTAGATGAGCTGAATGGCGATGACAAAGGGCATAAAAAAAACGGGCACCTCTGAGGGTGCCCGTTGGCGACTTATTGGCTGGCCGGGGGTTCCACCGCCGGGCGCGCTTTTTCGAGATGGGCGAGGTCTACCGCGATATGGACCGTCTCATCAAGATACGGATCCGGCTCCTGGTAATCCTTCGGCAAATCGTCCAGTTTTTTCAGCGGCGGTTTGCCTTCGCGTTTCAGGCGATCGTTAATCCGCGCCAGACGAATCGCATCATCCTCTTCGTTCTCTTTTTCACGCTGAGCGTAGTTCAGAGAGACGATGTTACGTTTGTCCTTCATCGCGTTATAACGGGCAATATCCTTCATGATGTACTGGAACTCAGGATCCTGGGCAATACGCTCGTCGTGGCGCTTGAGCAGTTCCGGTCCAAATGGGGTCAGATCCCCGGACTTCACATAGGTGGCCGCGTTGATGCTATCCCACGGCAGCGCGTTGTCTTCATACTGCTCGCCGGTTTCGCGATCTTCATTGCCGGTTGGCATCATGATATCCGGCGTAACGCCTTTGCGCTGAGTACTGCCGCCGTTAATGCGGTAGAACTTCTGGATAGTGTACTGCACGGAACCTAACGCCGGCCAGTCCGGACGCAGCATCTGATCGTAGATACGATTCAACGAGCGATACTGCTGTACGGTACCTTTGCCGAAGGTCGGCTCGCCAACGATCAGCGCGCGGCCATAATCCTGCATTGCGGCGGCAAAGATCTCAGACGCCGAGGCGCTAAAGCGGTCAACCAGCACCACCAGCGGCCCTTTGTAATAGACTACGCCATCGTTATCGCTGTCTTCGCGCACCTTGCCATTGTTATCCCGCACCTGCACCACCGGGCCGGACGGAATAAACAGCCCCGACAGCGATACCGCTTCGGTCAGCGCCCCGCCGCCGTTGCTGCGCAGATCGATAACGATGCTACTGACGTTCTGTTTTTCCAGCTTCTGCAGCTGCACCTTCACGTCATCGGTCAGGCCAACGTAAAAACCCGGGATATCCAGCACGCCGACTTTTTCTTTACCAACGGTTTTCACCGACATCTTCACCGCGCGATCTTCCAGACGGATGCGCTCGCGGGTCAGGGTGACGATACGCGTCTTGGCCCCTTTGCCGGCCGGCAGGATCTCAAGGCGAACCTTGCTGCCCTTCGGCCCTTTAATTAGCGCTACGACGTCATCCAGACGCCAGCCAATGACATCGACCATTGACTTCCCGGTCTGGCCGACGCCAACGATGCGGTCGCCGACGCTGATCGCTTTGCTCTTCGCAGCCGGACCACCGGCCACCAACGAATTAATGACCGTGTAGTCATCATCCATCTGCAGTACAGCGCCGATCCCTTCGAGTGAGAGACTCATCTCGGTGTTGAACTGCTCGGTATTGCGCGGCGACAGATAGTTGGTGTGCGGGTCGATTTCGCGGGCGAAGGCGGTCATCGCCAGCGAGAAGACATCCTCGCTGTTGGTTTGCGCCAGACGACGGATAGCAAACTTGTAGCGACGGGTTAAGGTGTCGCGGATCTCTTTATCGTCTTTTCCCGCCAGCTTCAGGCTTAACTGGTCAAATTTAACCTTGGCGTCCCACAGCTTGTTCAGCTCGGCCTCGTCTTTCGGCCACGGCGCTTTGGAGCGGTCAAGGTTGAAATTATCGTTGCCGGTAAAGTCCATCGGACGTTCCAGCACCTTCAAAGCATACTGATAGCGCTCGAAGCGGCGCTGCTGCGCCAGGTTGTAGAGGTCGTAGAAGACGTCCAGTTTCCCGGTGCGCAGTTCGTCGCCGATTTGGTCTTTTTTCGCCGCGAACTTCGCCACATCGCTGGCCAGCAGCACATTATGGCTGTAGTCCAGCAGGTTCAGATAACGGTCAAAAATTTTTGCCGAGAAGGCGTTGTCGAGATCGAACTGACGGTAGTGAGAGCGGGTAAAGCGCGACGTCACGCGCTCGCTCACCGTCGCGTGCTGCGGCTCTTCTTTCAGCACGGGGATTTGATCTGCACGGGTTATTTCATCAACAGCGAAAGCATGGCCTGCTATTGCCAGCAGGCCCGCAAGCGCGGTGATTTTAAAAAATGTGTTCATGCCTGGCCCGGCCTCCGTTTCAGAACACCAGGTGTTCTGCGCGTACAATCATTGACATACCAGAAGTCAGCTGTACACGAACGCCATCTTTGGTGACTTCCAGAACGGTGGCGTCCATTGCGTTATTGCCTGCTTTTACCTTCAGCGCCTGGCCGACGGTCAGAACGGAAACATCCGATACCGGAGTAAGACGCTCTTCACGCGGAGCTTTGGCCGCAACAGGACGCGGTTTACGCTGTTCAGCGCCCTCTTTACGACGCGGCTGCTGAGGACGCGGTTTACGCTCACGGCGAACGCCATCATCCGGCTGGCCTGCAGCGGCAGCGGCCTCGCGTTTTTTCGCCTGCTGGGCAGCGCGCTGCGCCTGAACGCGAGCTTTCGCTTCTTCCAGCTGCTGACGCGCATGGGCAATGTGCTGCTCTTCCAGTTCGCCGCACGGGTTGCCGTCCAGGTCAACGCGGATAGCGCCGGCTTTTACGCCGTAGAGATAGCGCCAGCTCGAGGTATAGAGACGTAATGCAGCGCGAAGCTGGGTTTTGCTGAGATTCATCTCACCACCCACTCGCTCAACGAGATCCTGAAAAATTCCGATTTTCAGGGGGCGCGCTTCGCCTTCAGCGCTGAAGCACTGAGGGAAACGTTCGGCCAGAAAGGCGATAACTTCTTTACTGCTATTCAACTTAGGTTGATTTTCCATGAAATTTCCTGATTACAACGGACGTAGCCAACAAGCCGCAGGCATGAACAGGCGACATTATAATGACGTCCTCGCTAAATGCTACGTTATCCGTTGATTATCCCACGACACGGGTAAAGATTTTTTGATAATCAGTGGCCGCGATAAGTTTTTCCAGATGCTCGACCAGCGTGCGCAACCCCTGCTCATCTTCAGCAGTGAAGCGGCCGTAAGCCGGACTGTCGATATCCAGCACGCCGATAATCTGGTCGTTCACGCGCAGGGGGAAGACAATTTCCGAATTACTGGCGGCATCGCAGGCAATGTGGCCGTCAAAGGCGTGGACGTCCTCGACGCGCTGCACCTGGGCTTGCGCCACCGCCGCGCCGCATACGCCGCGCCCAACCGGGATCCGGACGCAGGCCAGTTTGCCCTGGAACGGCCCCAGCACCAGGGTATCGCCTTCCAGAAGATAGAAACCGGCCCAGTTGACCTCGCCCAGTCGTTCAAACAGCAGCGCGCTGGTATTAGCGATCATCGCCAGAAAACTGGTTTCACCTGCCATTAATGCCTGGAAATCGCGGTTCAAATCCGCGTAAAATTCTGTTTTGCTCATTATATCTTCACTTGGTTGTCTTACTGCCTGATACGTACAGCCTACTAAAATAAGCATTAAATGCGCTTGGGCTCAAGATGAATTCATTCATAGGTTAAGATAGTGAGATACATTCATTCCTGTACGTAATAAATGCCGATAAAAACACCCACCCTTAAGCCTGCGAATAAGATGGTCGTGCATGCCGTCAGCACGCCGCTTCCCTATGCGCATTATCAGCGCTGTACGCAGTGTGACATGCTGTTCCGCTTACCGGTGCTCAAACGCAACCAAAGCGCCTGGTGTCCACGCTGTAACGCGAAGGTGCGCGATGGCCGCGACTGGTCGCTGACCCGTCTGGGCAGCATGGCCCTGGCCATGCTGCTGTTAATGCCCTTTGCCTGGTCCGAACCCCTACTGCGCCTTCACCTGCTGGGGGTTCGCATTGACGCCAACGTCCTGCAGGGGATTTGGCAGATGACCGCGCAGGGCGACCCGCTTACCGCCGCGATGGTGCTGTTTTGCGCGGTGGTCGCCCCGGTACTGCTGGTGGTCTCGATTAGCTATCTGTGGCTGGGCAACGTGCTGGGGATGAACCTGCGCCCGGTGCTGCTGATGCTCGATAAGCTCAAGGAGTGGGTGATGCTGGATATCTATCTGGTGGGCATCGGCGTCGCCTCCATCAAAGTGCAGGATTACGCCTTTCTGCAGCCCGGCATCGGCCTGGTGGCGTTTATCTCCCTGACGCTGCTGAGCATCCTGACGCTTATCCATATGAACGTCGAAGAGCTATGGGAGCGCTTCTATCCCGAACGGCCGGCGACCCGCGCCGATAACAATCTGCAGGTGTGCACCGGCTGCCACTACACCGGCTACCGCGACGCCCGCGGCCGCTGCCGACGCTGCCACACGCCGCTGCACCATCGCCGGCCGCAGAGCCTGCAGCGCAGCTGGGCGGCGCTGATTGCCTCGCTGGTTTTCCTCCTACCGGCCAACCTGCTGCCGATCTCTATCATCTACGTCAACGGCGCGCGCCAGGAAGACACCATCCTCTCCGGGATCATCTCCCTCGCCAACAGCAATATCGCCATTGCCGGCGTGGTGTTTATCGCCAGTATTTTGGTGCCATTCACCAAAGTTATAGTGTTATTTACCCTGCTGCTCAGCATACAATTCAAGTGCGAGCAGGGGCTGCGCACCCGCATCCTGCTGCTGCGGCTGATAACCTGGATTGGCCGCTGGTCGATGCTGGATCTGTTTGTTATCTCACTCACCATGTCGCTCATTAATCGCGATCAGCTCCTCGCCTTTACGATGGGGCCGGCCGCGGTTTACTTTGGCGGCGCGGTAATTTTAACTATTCTTGCAGTTGAATGGCTGGACAGCCGCTTACTTTGGGACGCACATGAGTCAGGAAACGCCCGCTTCGCAGACTGAAGCCAGAATAAAAACCAAACGTCGTATCTCGCCATTCTGGCTGTTGCCGGTCATCGCGCTGCTGATTGCCGCCTGGCTCATCTGGACCAGCTTTGACGACCGCGGATCGACGATTACTATCGATTTCCAGTCTGCTAACGGCATCGTGCCGGGCCGGACGCCTATCCGCTATCAGGGGGTGGAAGTCGGTACCGTCCAGGATATTAGTCTCAGTAAAGACCTGAGCAAGATTGAAGTTTCCGCTAGCATCAAGCGCGATATGAAAGAGGCGCTGCGCAAAGATACGCAGTTCTGGCTGGTCACGCCGAAAGCCTCTCTGGCCGGCGTGTCGGGCCTCGATGCGCTGGTGGGCGGGAACTATATCGGCATGATGCCGGGCAAGGGCGAACCCGAAGATCACTTCGTCGCCCTCGACACTCAGCCAAAATACCGTATCAACAACGGCGAGCTGATGATCCACCTGCAGGCGCCCGACCTTGGCTCTCTGAGCAGCGGCTCGCTGGTCTACTTCCGTAAGATCCCGGTCGGGCGGGTGTATGACTTCACGCTGAATGATAATAATCAGGGGGTCACCATTGATGTGCTGATCGAGCGCCGGTTCACCAACCTGGTGAAAAAAGGCAGCCGTTTCTGGAACGTCTCGGGGATCAAAGCCGATGTCGGCCTGAGCGGGGCCAAAGTGCAGCTGGAGAACCTTTCCGCGCTGGTGAACGGTGCCATCGCCTTTGACTCCCCTGCCGATTCGCAGGTCGCGTCGCAAAACGATGACTATCATCTGTATGAAGACCTGGCGCACAGCCAGCGCGGGGTGGTGGTGACCCTTGACCTGCCTGACGGCGACGGCCTGAAAGCGGGCTCGACGCCGCTGATGTATCAGGGGCTGGAAGTGGGCCAGTTAAGCAAACTGAATCTTAACCCCGGCGGCAAAGTCACTGGCGAGATGACCGTCGATCCGAGCGTGGTGACCCTGCTGCGGGAGAAAACGTTGATTCAGATGAAGAAGCCGAAGATCTCCCTCGATAACCCCAGCGTCAGCGCCCTGCTCACCGGCAATACCTTTGAGCTGGTGCCCGGCGAAGGCGAGCCGCGTAATCACTTCTCCGTCATGCCAGCGGATAAAGCGCTGCTGGAGGAGCCCAATGTCGCCACCGTCACCCTTTCGGCGCCGGAGAGCTACGGGATCGACGGCGGCCAGCCGCTGGTGCTTCACGGAGTGAAAGTCGGCCAAGTGCTGGAGCGCAAGCTGACGGCCAAAGGGGTAACCTTCCAGGTGGCGATTGCCCCGGAATACCGCGATCTGATTCGCGGCGACAGCAAGTTTGTGGTGAACAGTCGTCTGGACGTCAAAGTGGGACTTGATGGCGTGCAGGTGCTGGGCGCCAGCGCCAGCGAATGGGTGAACGGCGGGATCCGGGTGATCCCGGGTGAAAAAGGCGAAATGCAGAGCAGCTATCCGCTGTACGCCAACCTCGAAAAGGCGCAGGAAAACAGCCTGAGCGAAGTGCCGACCACCACCCTGAGCCTCTCCGCTGAGACGCTGCCTGACGTTCAGGCTGGCTCGGTGGTGCTGTATCGTAAATTCGCCGTCGGCGAGATCATCGCCGTCAAACCGCGCAAAGACGCTTTCGATATCGATCTGCATATCAAGCCCGAGTACCGCTACCTGCTGACCAACAACAGCGTCTTCTGGGCGGAAGGGGGTGCGAAGGTTAAACTTGACGGCAACGGACTCACCGTTCAGGCCTCGCCGCTGGCCCGCGCCATAAAAGGGGCGATCAGTTTCGATAACCTCAACGGCAGCAGCGCCAATGCGCGGCTGAATAACAAACGCATCCTTTACGCTTCTGAAACGGCAGCGCGCGCCGTGGGCGGCCAGATCACCCTGCATGCGTTCGACGCCGGGAAGATGGCGGCCGGGATGCCGATTCGCTATCTCGGCATCGATATCGGTCAGATCCAGTCGCTGGAGCTGATCACCGCCAAAAACGAGGTGCAGGCGAAAGCCGTGCTTTATCCGGAATACGTCGGCACGTTTGCCCGCGCCGGGACCCGCTTCTCGGTGATCACCCCGCAGATCTCCGCCGCGGGCGTGGAGCATCTCGACACCCTGTTCCAGTCCTATATTAACGTTGAGCCCGGACGCGGCCCGGCGCGCCGCGACTTTGAGATCCAGGATACGACGATCAGCGACTCGCGCTATATCGACGGCCTGAATATCGTGGTGGAAGCGCCGGAGGCCGGATCGCTCGGCATCGGCACGCCGGTGCTGTTCCGCGGCCTGGAAGTCGGGACGGTGACCGGTCTGTCGCTGGGATCGATGTCTGACCGGGTCATGGTTAAGATGCGCATCAGCAAGCGCTACCAGTACCTGGTGCGCAATAACTCGGTGTTCTGGCTGGCCTCGGGTTACAGCCTCGACTTCGGCCTGGTTGGCGGCGTGGTGAAAACCGGGACCTTCAATCAGTTTATCCGCGGCGGGATCGCCTTTGCCACGCCGCCGGGTACGCCGCTGGCGCCGAAAGCCCAGGACGGCAAGCACTTCCTGCTGCTGGAGAGCGAGCCGAAAGAGTGGCGGGAGTGGGGCACCGCCCTGCCGCAGTAATCCTCGCCTCCCCTTCTCCCGCCCCGGCAAACGCCGGGCGCGGGCAGACACAAACCTCACGCCCCGGTGTCCTGCACCGGGGCGTTTGTGCTAAACTGCGCACCCTTTTTTTCTGTGGTGCGCTGCCTGTGGCCGAAAATACTGTCTATTTCCCTGAAGCGTTTCTTGCTCAAATGCGCGCGGCGATGCCGGCGCACCTCTCTTTCGACGAATTTATCGCCGCCTGTCAGCGCCCGCTACGCCGAAGTATTCGCGTCAATACGCTGAAAATCAGCGTCGATGATTTTCTCTCTCTGGTCGCCCCCTATGGTTGGCAGCTGACGCCGGTCCCCTGGTGCGAGGAGGGATTCTGGATCGAGCGGGACGACGACGACGCGCTGCCGCTGGGCAGCACCGCCGAACATCTCAGCGGGCTGTTCTATATACAGGAAGCAAGCTCAATGCTGCCGGTCGCCGCCCTGTTCGCCGATAACCCGCAGCCTGAACGGGTCATGGACGTTGCTGCCGCTCCGGGGTCGAAAACCACCCAGATCGCCGCCCGGATGGGCAATACGGGCGGCATCCTGGCGAATGAGTTCTCCGCCAGCCGGGTGAAAGTGCTGCATGCCAACATCAGCCGCTGCGGCATCAGCAACGTCGCCCTGACCCATTTCGACGGCCGAGTGTTCGGCGCGGCATTGCCCGAAGCCTTCGACGCCGTTCTGCTTGATGCCCCCTGCTCCGGCGAAGGGGTGGTACGCAAAGATGCGGACGCGCTGAAAAACTGGTCGCCGGAGAGCAACCTCGACATCGCCGCCACCCAGCGCGAGCTTATCGACAGCGCTTTCCATGCCCTGCGCCCCGGCGGGACGCTGGTCTATTCGACCTGCACCCTTAACCGCGAAGAAAATCAGTCCGTCATTCACTGGCTGCTGTCCCGCTACCCGCAGGCGGTGGCGATCCAGCCGCTGGGAGAGCTGTTTCCCGGCGCGGCCGATGCCTTAACCGCCGAGGGATTTCTGCATGTCTTCCCGCAGATCTTCGATTGTGAAGGCTTCTTTGTCGCCCGCTTGCGCAAGACTGCGTCTATCGATCCGCTCCCGGCGCCGGGCTACAAGGTCGGCAAGTTCCCCTTTGCGCCGCTGAAGGGCCGGGAGGCCGCCGCGGCGACCGCCGCCGCTCGCGCTGTCGGGCTGGAATGGGACGCGAGCCACACGCTGTGGCAACGGGATAAAGAGCTGTGGCTGTTTCCGCAGTCTATGGAGCCTCTGTTTGGTCAGGTGCGGTTTTCGCGCATTGGCGTGCGTCTGGCGGAACTGCACAATAAGGGTTACCGCTGGCAGCATGAGGCGGTTATTGCCTTTGCAGCGCCGCAGCGCGCCTTCGAGCTGACGCTGGAGGAAGCGGAGGAATGGTATCGCGGACGCGACGTCTATCCGCAAACCCCGCCAGCGCAGGATGAAGCCATTGTCACCTTCCAGGGTGTGCCGCTGGGCCTGGCCAAGCGCGTCGGCTCCCGTCTGAAGAACAGTTACCCGCGCGAGCTGGTACGCGATGGGAAACTTTTTGCCGGCAAGGTGTGACGCCGCGCAAAAAATACGCACTTTTTGACTGGCGGTTTTCCCCCCATTGACTACGCTGAAAAATGACGGCCGCAACTGGTCGTACCACAACTCAGCTGAAAAAATGGGGTGAAGCGATGAGTAAAACCAATGTCCGCATCGGCGCGTTTGAGATAGACGATGCCGAACTGCATGGTGAACATCAGGGTGAGCGAACGTTAAGCATTCCCTGCAAATCCGATCCAGATTTATGTATGCAGCTTGACGCCTGGGATGCCGACACCAGCGTTCCCGCGATTCTCAATGGTGAACATTCCGTCCTCTACCGTAAACATTACGACCGCCAGTCCGATGCCTGGGTCATGCGCCTTGCCTGACGCCAATGAACCCGTCGCCTGAGACGGGTTATTTATTTCCCCGTCCCGCCGTCATCCCCTACACTAAACAGTATGTCCCCCCGAACATGAGGCCAGGATGTTTGCCTTAGTGTTGTTTATTTGCTATCTGGATGGCGGCTGCGAGGACATTGTGGTTGACGTCTACCGCGAGGAAACGCAGTGCCTGGTGGCGATGGAAGATCAGCGGATCCGCCACGGCGGCTGCTACCCGATAGAAGATTTTATTGACGGCTTCTGGCAACCCGCCAGCGAATACAGTGACTTTTAGTCTGCCGACTGCAGCGCCACCAGCGTCAGCGTGCCGCCGAACACAGCGCCGGTGTCAATATAGTGTTGATTGTCGTAGTCATAACGCGCGCGAAGCGGCGTATGGCCAAACCAGAAATGGTCAGCCCCGGCGATAGCGCCATGACGCCCCGCCAGATGTTCACTCAGACGATGGCGGCTCCACAGGACCCGCTGGGGATCCACCGGCTGCTGCCAGCGATAGACCGGCGCCGGATAATCGGCATGGGCGATCACATGCCGCGCTTTTGCGCACTCCACTTCAATAATCAACGGCAGCCGCTGACAGCGCGCCAGCAGGCGATCGACTTCATCCCGCTGCCGCACGTTGCTCCGGGCGTACCAGTCGCCGCCGTTCATCTGCCAGAGCGTCATATCTCCGCTCTCCAGCGCCTCCAGCGCCATCTGCTCATGATTCCCGCGTACGGCCCGGAACCAGCGGCTGCGCAACAGGCCGAGACAGTCAGCGCTTTGCGGCCCGCGATCGATCAGATCGCCCACCGAGATCAGCAGATCGGCCCAGGGATCAAAGCGCAGTCGGCGCAGGCGCGCCATCAGCAGCGCAAAGCAGCCATGCAAATCGCCCATCAGCCAGATATTACGCCAGTCTCTGCCATTAATACGCTGATACATATAATTACCTCTCTGCTGTAATTATAGGTAATTCCAGCTTATAGCCGCTGTTTTTTATTTACACCTCAATCGATTTTAAACAAACGGCAAATATAGTCGGCCAGAGGATTAAGCTTATCAGCGCCTCGTTTTAAAATAGCAGGAAATAACAACGAGGTGTTTATCGTGACAGACAATAGCCTGCATTCATCCAGCGTGCTTACGCCGCGCTCGCATCTCATTGCCGATCTGGTGATGGGTAGATTAACACCCGCACCTATATGGCGGCAGAAAAATTACCGCTTTAAATTTCTACTGCGCACGGCATTATTTTATAGCCCGACTAAAGCGATGCTGGAGGCGCTGAGCGCTCGTGACGATTTTAACCAGCTGCTGGCGGCGCAGGCGACGCTGCCGGGGAAAGTGCACCGTCAATATCTAACGCGCGATCTCAACGCCTGGCAGCGGGCGATGGCGGTAATAAGCCATTATCGCTATGTCGATACCCTGCGCGGTTCCCGGCTGGCGCATGCCATGACCGCAGTGTGCGAGGTCCCGTTGCTGACGCTCAATGGAAAGGATGAGCGCCAGTTTTCCCTCTCGGCCTCTTCGGCCGGGAAGGCCGAGCGTGAGGGTGAAACCACCCTGTGGCTGCGCGACAGCGATCATACCCTGCTGGCCAGCGCCACCTTCAGCGTGACCTGGGATGGCGAAGCCTGGCAGCTGATCATCGGCGGCTTGCAGGGACCGCGACGCCACGTTTCTCATGAGGTGATCAAGCAGGCGACCCGCGCCTGCTACGGTCTGTTCCCGAAGCGCCTGCTGCTGGAGTTTATCTGGCTGCTGGCCGCTCGCAGCCATATCGCAGCGATTTACGGCGTTAGCGATAATGGCCATGTGTTTCGCGCCCTGCGCTATCGCCTGAGCAAGGGGCGCCATTTCCACGCCAGCTACGACGAATTCTGGCAATCCATCGACGGCAAGCCGGAAAGCCCCTGGCGCTGGCAGCTACCGCTGCGTCTGGAAAGAAAATCGCTGGAGAGCATCGCCAGTAAAAAACGGGCCGAATACCGGCGTCGATTCCAGCTGCTGGATCAGCTGGCGGAGCAGGTGGCAATATTGACGCAGCCACTGCCGGGCGAGTAATTTCACGACCAGTGAACTCGCCCCGTCACGCGGCGTTTGCTTATTATGTTCTTATTTCGCTACTATCATGGTCCCCGCAGACCACTGGATAGTCGTTAGCATGATGAGTAAAACCGAAATTTTCCTGCTGATTATTCTGGCGGTCGTGCTGCTGGGCAGCATATGGTTTATTTTCAGCGATGAAATTTGGCTTTTACTCTGCTATCTGGAAAGTCAGATATTTCCCACCTTCAGCGTTCCGGAATAATACCGGACGCCCGAAACTACGCCCCTCAATATTATTTCCCGCCATTTCGGGGGGCGCGGACGGCTAATCGCATGAATTGCCAAATCAATAAGGTTTTGTTTATTTTATTTATCATACAAATATGTATACTAGCAGCCTTCCGATGTTGGCCCGCCAGTTAACCTGCACGCCGGGCCTGTTTAGGTGCAGGTTTTTTCTTTTCCTCTCCCCTCGCTTACGGTTCCGCCTTCCCCATACCGTTCTTCCGCAGGATACAATTTGTGTGTAAATGAATTGTGTATGCTAAAAACGGTGTGCTATAACGGGACATCCAGAAGCCAGCCTGGTGATTGACTGAATTGACTGAATTGACTGAATTGACTGAATTGACTGAATTGACTGAATTGACTGACAGGATGTCGCTGGTGATCGCGAAAGCAGACAGATTAAGATAAAAAGAGACCGAATACGATTCCTGTATTCGGTCCAGGGAAATGGCTCTTGGGAGAGAGCCGTGCGCTAAAAGTTGGCATTAATGCAGGCTAAGTCGCCTTGCACTATAAGAATAGTTTAACGCGTCAGCTTTTCCAGTCTGCGGCCAATGTGGCCGAATAATTCCTGGAAAAGTGGGCGCTGCCAGCCAAAAAACCGCCACTGCCGTTGTCCGGCAGGGCGGTTTTTTTTATGCTATTACAGCGAGATAGCGCGAAAATCTAGCAGAGCTTCTGCGCCCGCTCGATAAACGGCGCGAGGCTCATTTTTTGCCCAGGATGCTGCGGATCGTCGATCTGGATCACTGAGATCGGCTGGGCGGTGGTTTTGCCGGCTTTGACCTGCTGCTCAGCTACCTCATTGAGCGGATACTGGACCAGAGTGCTCGGGTTGATAGCGTAAAGGGCATTGCCCGGACGACAGGTCAACATCACCTCTTCACGGTTGAACGCCCAGCTCTCCTTCCCTACCTCAAAGCGGCTCACGGTGATAATTTGCGGCGCCGCCAGTGCAGCGCCGGAGCTTGCCAGTAACAACATGGTCAGAACAATTTTTTTCATGATTTTGCCAGTTAATTCAATAAGGTTCCCAGGTGGCAAACAGACTGACGGCCAGCAGCGCCAGCGCGCCCAGCCCTATCTCAGCCTGCGTGGTTCGTAGGATCAGACTTTCCGCCCGCGAACCGCTTGCCGACATGCGCGGTACCAGAACATACCTGTTCACTAACGCAATTACCACCATCCCGGCCACCAGCGCACATTTGATCAACAGCAGACGTCCCCAGGGCGATGCGCCAATCATCCCTCCCTGGATCAACAGCGCATTGATCATCCCACTGGCAAGGGTGCCGGCGACGGCCAGATGCCCGTAACGTGAAAAGCGCGCCATGGTATAGACCGCGGCCTGCCGCCAGCGCCCCTGCGCCAGGCGCAGGCAATAGATAAAGGGCAACAGGCCGCCGAACCAGCTGGCAACGCAGAAGAGGTGGACAGCATGATTAGTCCGCTGCAGGGCGCCGAGTAAACCATCATGCATGGCGGCATGCCCTACCCCAGCGGAAAGCAGCAGCTGGGCCGCCAGCAGGGCCACCAGCTGGCGAGCGCCATGTCGGGGACGGATCCACACTACGGCGAGGGCGATCCACGCCAGCAGGATCTGCCAGATCCACACCCCGCCGAAGCGGGTGCCCGCCACCGCCTGCCAGACGGCGGGTTGCCAGACATCTGCCCAGCCGTCGCCCATCAATCCCCCCTGCAGCAGATACAGCGCCAGGGTAGAGAGGGCGCCGATCAGCAGCAGCGGGCGCAGCAGCGGATAGAAGCGCAGCATCAGTACGCGTCGCAGCGGCACCGGCGCCCACCAGGCGCCATACAGCACGCAGCCAAAAGCCAGCATCAGGGTGATAAAGTGCCCAAAGCGCAGAGTAATGTAGAGCCCGGTCAGCATCGCTTACTTCACGCTAAAGGTGTATTGCCCTTTGGTTTTATGGCCATCCACTGAGACCACATGCCAAGCCACCGTGTATTCTCCCGGCGGCAAGGTTTCCGCTACAGGCACGGTGACCTGGGCGGGGTTGTCGGCGCTGCGGGTCAGTTTGCCGGTGGCCACCGCATGCTGCTGTGGACCGGTGACGGTCACGCCGCTGAACGCGGGTTCAATGCCTTCGGAGAAACTGAGCGTCAACGTCTGCGGGGAGGCCGCCAGCTGCGCCCCGGCGGCGGGGATCTGCTGCTGCAGGTGAGCGTGGGCGAGCGCGCCCGCCGCGGTTAATAGCCCGGCAAACGCAACGGAGAGGCGCAATGCGCGTCCAGCAAGAAGTCGCATATTCGTCATTCCCTTTTGTTATGTCTGTAGCACAGAGAATAACCCTGTATAATGGCAGAGTCGAGCCGGGCGTCAGGCCCTGACCGGGTTTACAAGCAGAGTGGAGTGTATGATGGAAAGAAATCTGGCCAAAATTTCGCAAGATGAGATGGATAAAGTTAACGTCGATCTCGCCGCCGCCGGCGTCGCCTTTAAAGAGCGGTATAATATGCCGGTGGTCGCTGATTTGGTCGAGCGTGAGCAGCCCGCCCATCTGCGCGACTGGTTCCGCGAACGGCTGATCGCCCATCGGCTGGCCTCCGTTTCACTGTCCCGCCTGCCCTGGGAGCCGAAACAGAAATAATGCCTACTTGTCCCCTCGCCGTCGGTTGGCAAGCCCGACCAATTACTTTACGCTTATTGTTTTGCTCTGGAGCGAGCCATGCTGCGCGTCATTGATACCGAAACCTGCGGACTGCAGGGGGGCATCGTTGAAATCGCCTCGGTCGACATTGTCGACGGGCAAATCACCAATCCCATGAGTCATCTGGTGCGTCCTGACCGCCCCATCAGCCCGCAGGCGATGGCTATCCACCGGATTACCGAAGAGATGGTCGCCGATAAGCCGTGGATTGAGGAGATTATTCCGCACTATCATGGCAGCCCGTGGTACGTCGCGCATAACGCCAGCTTCGATCGTCGGGTGCTACCGGAGATGCATGGCGAGTGGATCTGTACGATGAAGCTGGCCCGCCGGCTGTGGCCGGGGATCAAATACAGTAATATGGGGCTCTATAAATCACGCAAGCTGAACGTGGCCACGCCGCCGGGGCTGCATCACCACCGGGCGCTGTATGACTGCTATATCACCGCTGCGCTGCTGCTGGATATCATCAACGTTTCCGGCTGGACGCCTGACGAAATGGCCGATATCACCGGTCGGCCGGCGCTGCTCACCACCTTTACCTTCGGCAAATATCGCGGTAAAGCCGTCGCCGAGATTGCTGAAAACGATCCAGGCTATCTGCGCTGGTTATTCAACAATCTCGACCGTATGAGCCCCGAACTGCGCCTCACGCTCAAGCATTACCTCGGGGAATAGCCCCTACACTGCCGCTTTCCCCGGCAGTGTCCCCTGCGCCAGGGCGATGAAAAAGGCGTACTCCAGCGCCACCCCCTCATAGCTTTTAAAGCGCCCGGATTTTCCGCCATGCCCGGAGTCCATATCGGTGCAAAGCAGCAGCAGGTTATCGTCGGTTTTCAGTTCACGCAGTTTTGCCACCCACTTCGCCGGCTCCCAGTATTGCACCTGGGAATCGTGCAGCCCGGTGGTCACCAGCATATGCGGATACGCCTGCGCCTTCACGCCGTCGTAGGGGCTGTAGCTTTTCATGTAGTGGTAATAGGTTTCATCCTGCGGGTTCCCCCACTCTTCAAATTCGCCGGTCGTCAGCGGAATGGTCTCATCCAGCATGGTGGTTACCACGTCGACGAACGGCACCTGGGCTATCACGCCGTGGAACAGCTCTGGACGCTCGTTAACGGCCACCCCCATCAGCATCCCGCCGGCGCTGCCGCCCATGCCATAGCAGAGCCGCGGGTCGCCGTACCCCTGAGCCAGCAGCGCGTCGCAGACGTCGAGATAGTCGTTAAAGGTATTTTTCTTACACAGGAATTTACCGTCCTCATACCACTGCTGACCCAGCTCGCCGCCGCCGCGGACGTGGGCGATGGCGTAGACAAAGCCGCGGTTGAGCAGGCTCAGCCGACTGGCGCTGAAATCGGCATCGATACTGTCGCCATACGAGCCATAGCCATAGACCAGCAGCGGATTGCTCCCTTTACGAAAATGGTCGCGATGGTAGACCAGCGAGACCGGGACTTCGACGCCATCGCGGGCGGTCACCCACAGGTGCTCGCTCTGATAGCAGCGGGTGTCCAGCCCCTTCACCTCCTGCTGCTTGATCACCCGTCGTTCGCCGGTATCCATATCCAGTTCAAACAGGGTGTCGGGCGTCGTCATCGAGGAGTAGCCGTAGCGCAGGCGCGACGTTTCGGGTTCCGGATTATAGGCAAGCCAGGTGACATAGGCCGGATCGTCAAAGGCGATCCCCACCACCTCCCGGGTCTTGCGGTTAATCTGCCGCAGACTGGTCAGGCCGCGCTGACGCTCCTCGACGACCAGCCAGTCGGTAAACAGGGTAAATCCTTCAAGCATCACGTCGTGACGCGGCGGGATCAGCGTGGTCCACTGATCTTCATCGCGTAGCACGGTACGATAGAGACCAAAATTCTTCCCGTCCCGGTTGGATCGCAGATAGAAGGCGTGCTGATAGTGATCGAGGCTATATTCATGATCTTTACGCCGCGGCAGGAAGCAGACCGGCTCGGCGTCTGGCAGTTCGGCGTTGAGCAGCAGTACTTCGCTGGTGGTGGCGCTGGAGAGATAAATCACCACGAACTGCTGGGATGTGGTTTTATGCACGCTGACGTAGAAGGTCTCATCTTTTTCCTCGTAGACCAGCACGTCGCTCTGCGCCGGCGTCCCGACGGTGTGGCGCCAGACCTGATAAGGAAGCAGCGTGGTGGGATGTTTACGCACGTACCACACAAAGCGTGAATCGTTGCTCCAGGCAAAGCCGGAGGTGACATTTTCCAGGGTCTCCGGATACCACTCGCCGTTGCTGAGGTCGCAAAAACGCAGACCGTACTGGCGACGGGAGAGATAATCTTCCGCCACCGCCATCAACTGGTTGTTGGGCGCAATGCCCAGCCCGCCCAGGGTGTAAAACTCGCTCTTTGCCGCCCGCTGGTTGGCATCAAGCAGGATCTCCCACTCGTCCCACTCTTCTTTCAGCACCGACTGTCGCTGGTAGATAGCGTATTCGCAGCCCGGCTCATACACCTGCCGGTAGCGAAAGCCGTTTTTACTATAGGGGGCAGAGACTTCCCGCTGCGGAATGCGGTCGATAATCTCTTTCAGCAGACGCTCCTGCAGGCTGAGCTGCGAATCCATCACTTGCTTGCCGTAGGCGTTTTCCGCGTGCAGATATTCCAGCACATCAGGCCGCGCGCGTTCATCGTCGCGCAGCCAGTAATAGTTATCGATGCGTGTATCGCCATGCAAGGTCATGGCGTGAGGGATCCGTTTGGCTTTAGGTGGCATGTTATTCTTCTGCTGCTTTTTCGTGACACAAGAGCATTCAGGCCGCAGGGTGGCGCCTGAATGATGACGTGTCTATAAGGGTGGCAAAAGACGCGGGCGATGCAAGCGAAACGTGATAATTTAAACGCTTAGCGCCTGTTTTTGTGACTGGATGTCCTGTTCGATGTCGGCCCGGACATCTTTTGGCAACGCCAGAGCCTCACCCAGGGCGTTGAGATAGCTGCGCTCCATAAAGTGGTCGATATCAATCACCGCGCAGCTGACGTAGTAGATCTCCAGCGCCTCCTGCGGGTCAACGATGCCCTCGGCGAGACGCTGCGGATCCAGCGGCTGAGCCAGCGCCTGGTCAATCAGCACCCGGGCCTGCACGTCTATATTGGCCTCCCGAAGCTGGGCTTCAATCCTCGCCCGCTCGTGATCGTCGATATGACCATCGCTTTTGGCGGCAAACACCAGGGCGGTGATCAACCGCACGCTGCGCGGATCGACCTCCGTCGGCGCCGCAGCCGCCTCGGGTGTCGGAGCGGGCGTGTTCTGAGCGCGCATTTTCTGCTGATACTTGTTCCACAATACGGTACCCGCCACCGCCCCACCGCCAGCCAGCAGCGCGCTGGTGCCATATTTCGCCAGCAGCTTGCGTGACGATTTGCTGGCCGCCAGCAGCCCCGCCAGCCCGCCGATGGCGCCGGGCAGCAGGGCGCTCCCTTTTGACGACTCGCCGGACGGCGACCCGCCCTGCTGTCCGAGCAGCGACTGCAGTTGATTTAGCCAGTTAGCCATGGTTTTCCTCTCAGGTGACAAACACTGTTATCAGCCTAAACGACGCGATGTCAGGAAATGTTAGACATGGCTAAAGATGCGCAAAGGTGCGCGCGGCGGCGGCACCGGGCCCAGCCGACAGACCGACCAGCCCATCAGCCCATCAGCGGCTGACCGCCAGCCATCAGGCCGCTTTGGCTTTCCGCGTTTTGGCAGCTGGCGCGGCGGCCTCTTCCGCCGGGGAAGCCTCAGCGTCCGTTGACGGCGCGGGCGCATCGTGCGCAGTCGCATCCTGCTCCGGCAGTCTGCCGGCGCGCAGAATATGCTGCAGCGCCTCTTTACGCTCCGCCAGCCACATCGCCATGGTATCGCGCTGGGCATCGTCCATTTCCAGCGGCGATGCTACCAGCCAGTCATTCAGCACCTCTGCCAGATCGAGCATTTTGTCGTAAGCGTCGGCCTCTTTTTTGCTGGCAAAAGACATTTTTTCCTCACCTTCGCGGATCACTACATATTTAATTTCAACCGCCATGCTGCAGCCTCTTAGCACTGTATTTTTATACAGTATAGCAAATTTCCCTTCCGGACTCAACTCACGCGCATAAAGACAGACGCAAACGTTTTCGTTTATAATCGACCGCATCTTTTTTTACTGCGGAAGAGAGTTATGACTGTATTAGGCACTGCGCTGCGCCCGGCAGCCACCAAAGTTATGCTGTTAGGCTCCGGCGAGCTGGGTAAAGAAGTCGCCATCGAATGTCAGCGTCTGGGCATTGAAACTATCGCCGTCGACCGCTACCCCGATGCCCCGGCGATGCAGGTCGCCCACCGCGCACACGTCATCAATATGCTGCACGGCGAGAGCCTGCGCGCGCTGATCGAACAGGAAAAACCCGATTACATCGTGCCGGAGATCGAAGCTATCGCCACCGATACCCTGGTCGAACTGGAGCAGGCCGGGCAGAAAGTGGTCCCCACGGCGCGGGCAGCGAAGCTCACCATGAACCGCGAAGGCATTCGCCGTCTGGCGGCCGAAGAGCTGCAGCTCCCCACCTCCAGCTACCGTTTCGCCGACAGTGAAGAAGCCTTCCGCGCGGCGGTAGCGGAGATCGGCTTGCCGTGCATCGTCAAGCCGGTGATGAGCTCCTCCGGTAAAGGCCAGAGCTTTATCCGCTCGTCTGACCAGCTCAGCGAAGCCTGGCGCTACGCCCAGCAGGGCGGCCGCGCCGGCGCCGGGCGGGTGATCGTCGAAGGGGTGGTAAATTTCGACTTTGAAATCACCCTGCTCACCGTCAGCGCCGTCGATGGCGTGCATTTCTGCGCCCCGGTCGGCCATCGTCAGGAAGACGGCGACTACCGCGAGTCCTGGCAGCCGCAGCAGATGAACCACCTGGCCCTTGAACGCGCGCAGGATATCGCCCGCAAGGTGGTGCTCGCGCTGGGAGGTTATGGCCTGTTCGGCGTGGAGCTGTTCGTTTGCGGCGACGAGGTGATCTTCAGCGAAGTCTCCCCGCGCCCGCACGACACCGGAATGGTGACGCTTATTTCGCAGGATCTCTCGGAATTCGCCCTGCACGTTCGCGCCTTTCTTGGATTGCCCGTCGGCGCTATCCGCCAGTATGGTCCGGCCGCTTCCGCAGTGATCCTTCCGCAGCTGACCAGTCAGAACGTCAGCTTCGGCCAGCTGCAGTCGGCCGTCGGAGCTGGCCTGCAGCTGCGTCTGTTCGGCAAGCCGGAGATTGACGGCACCCGTCGTCTGGGGGTGACCCTCGCCGTCGCCGATTCGGTGGAAGAGGCTGTGGCGCGGGCTAAAACCGCCGCCGCGGCGGTTATCGTCGAAGGGTAAAGACAAAAAAACCCGGTTACGTTGCCGCTAACCGGGTTGTTGACCTTGAGGCGCGGTTTACTTCGCGCCTTCCACCGCTTCACGCGCCAGGGTGGTGATGCGATCGTAGTCGCCAGCTTCCAGGGCGTCGGCCGGCACCAGCCAGGAGCCCCCGATGCACAGCACGCTGTTCAGCGCCAGGTAATCACGGTAGTTAGCCGGGGAGATACCGCCGGTCGGGCAGAAACGAATGTGACCGAACGGACCAGCAATCGCCTGCAGCGCTTTCACGCCGCCGTTGGCTTCCGCCGGGAAGAATTTAAACTCTTTCAGACCGTACTGCATGCCCAGCATCAGCTCGGAGACGGTGCTGATCCCTGGGATCAGCGGAATAGTGCCGTCTTCGGTCGCCGCTTTCAGCAGAGATTCAGTCAGCCCCGGGCTGATAGCGAACTGCGCGCCGGCTTCCGTTACCGCTTTCAGCTGCTCGACGTTGGTAACCGTGCCCGCGCCGACAATCGCATCCGGCACTTCTTTAGCAATCGCGCGGATCGCCTCCAGGGCGCACTCGGTGCGCAGAGTCACTTCCAGGACGCGCACGCCGCCCGCGACCAGCGCTTTCGCCATCGGTACCGCGTGTTCCAGCTTTTTCACTACGATAACCGGGACAACCGGACCGGAGGTGAGGATTGCTTCTGCTGTTGTTTTCCAGTTTTTCATCAGGATTTTCTCTCGCCAGATCTACAAATTAAATCGTCTTAAAAAGTGATGCAGGTTGCGCCCTGCTCCGCGCCAGAGAGCTTCTCACGCAGCGCCCCAAACATCTCCCGACCGGTTCCTACGCGCGACGCGCTGAGGTCAGGGATATGCGGCTGACGCGCCGCCAGTTCGGCATCGTCCACCAGCAGCGTCAGTTCCCCCGTCTGCCCGTTCACGCGAATAAGGTCGCCATCGCGCACTTTCGCCAGCAACCCGCCGTCATAGGCTTCAGGCGTGACGTGGATGGCTGACGGGACTTTACCGGAGGCGCCAGAGAGTCGGCCATCGGTCACCAGCGCTATTTTGAAACGGCGGTCCAATAATACACCAAGTGGCGGCATAAGTTTATGTAATTCTGGCATCCCGTTCGCTTTTGGCCCCTGATGACGGACCACCACCACGCAGTCTTTGTCCAGCAGACCCGCTTCAAAGGCCGGCAACACGTCGTGTTGGCTCTCGAACACCACCGCCGGCGCCTCGATCACCTGGTTCTCAGCCGGGACTGCCGAGGTTTTCATGACCGCGCGTCCCAGGTTACCGCTCAGCACCTTGGTGCCGCCGTGACGGGAGAACGGTTTCTCGAATGTCGCGATGACCTGATCGTCAAGCGGCGCCGTCGCCCCTTCCCGCCAGTCCAGCTCGCCGTTGTTGAGCCACGGCTCGAGGGTGTAGCGCGACAGACCGAAGCCAGCGACGGTGTGAACGTCCTCATGTAGCAGGCCGCCTTTCAGCAGCTCGCGCACCAGAACCGGAACGCCGCCCGCTGCCTGGAAATGGTTGATATCCGCCGGACCGTTGGGGTAGAGGCGCGCCAGCAGCGGTACCACGTCTGACAGGTCGGAGAAATCATCCCAGTTAATGATAATGCCCGCCGCGCGGGCCATCGCCACCAGGTGCATAGTGTGGTTGGTGGAGCCGCCGGTCGCCAGCAGCGCCACAATGCCGTTGACCACCACTTTTTCGTCAAACATTTTGCCCAACGGCATCCACTCGTTGCCATTGCCGGTCATGCGGGTGACCTGGCGCGCGGCGGCGGCGGTCAGCGCTTCCCGCAGCGGAGCATCCGGATGGACAAAGGACGAGCCCGGCAACTGCATGCCCATAAACTCCACCACCATCTGGTTGGTGTTCGCCGTACCGTAGAACGTACAGGTTCCCGGCGCGTGGTAAGAAGCGGCTTCGGACTCCAGCAGCGCCATGCGGTCAACTTTGCCCTCCGCGTACAGCTGGCGAATACGAACCTTTTCTTTATTAGGCAGGCCGCTGGCCATCGGACCGGAGGGAATAAAGACCGACGGCAGGTGGCCGAATGAGAGCGCGGCCATGGTTAGTCCGGGCACAATTTTATCACACACGCCGAGGTACAGAGCGCCATCGAACATGTTATGCGACAGGCCGATGGCCGCGGACATGGCGATCACTTCGCGACTCAGGAGAGAGAGCTCCATGCCGTCCTGTCCCTGGGTCACACCATCGCACATCGCCGGCACGCCGCCGGCCACCTGACCGACCGCATTGGCGCTGTGCAGCGCTTTGCGAATGATATCCGGGTAGTATTCATAGGGCTGGTGCGCGGACAACATATCGTTGTAGGAGGTGATGATGGCGATGTTGTTGCGCAACATGCTTTTCAGAGAGGCTTTGTCGTCGGCCTGACAGGCCGCGAAACCGTGAGCCAGATTGCCGCAGGCCAGTTGCGCACGATGCACGGTGTCGGTTTTGGCCTGGTTAATCCTTGCGAGGTAAGCCGCGCGGGTATCACGCGACCGTTCGATAATGCGATTTGTTACCCGTAACATTGTCGAATTCATAAAGGCTCCTCAAAATTTTATCTGTCCGGCCGCTGCGAGATGACGTGTTTTGGTGTCCGAAGCCACCAACACCAGCGCTCAGGGGCAAAATGTCTGAAGGCAGTCTAATAAAAAAAGCCCCGTGGGTGAATCCTCACGGGGCTTAAAAGATTAAAAAGCGTGCGACTTTCTGCGTCAGATCATGTTACCGGTAAAATAACCCTGACGGATAAGATCGCGAGCTTACTCAAACTCGTTCCACGAGCGGCCATCGCGGGTGATCATGGCCACCGAGGCCACCGGTCCCCAGGTCCCGGCCTGATACGGTTTCGGCGCATCGCGGTCGGCCGCCCAGGCTTCGGTGATGGAGTCCACCCACTTCCATGCCTCTTCCACTTCATCGCGGCGGACGAACAGCGCCTGGATACCGCGCATGGTCTCCAGCAGCAGACGTTCATAGGCATCGGCCAGATGCGTCTGGTTGAAGGTTTCGGAGTAGCTCAGATCCAGCTTGGTGATCTGCAGGTTGTGCTTATGGTCGAGGCCCGGCACTTTATTCAGGACCTGGATATCCACCCCTTCGTCCGGCTGCAGACGAATGGTCAGCTTGTTCTGCGGCAGCTCCTGCCAGGTCTCTTTAAACAGGTTCAGCTCCGGCGTTTTGAAGTAAACCACCACTTCGGAACATTTGGTTGGCAGACGTTTGCCGGTACGCAGATAGAACGGTACGCCAGCCCAGCGCCAGTTATCGATATCAACGCGGATCGCCACGAAGGTTTCGGTGTTGCTGGTTTTGTTCGCCCCCTCTTCTTCGAGGTAGCCTGGCACTTTTTTGCCCTGGGCAAAGCCGGCGGTGTACTGGCCGCGAACGGTTTTCTCGCGCACATTGGAGCGGTCAATACGGCGCAGGGATTTCAGCACCTTGACCTTTTCATCACGGATGCTGTCGGCGCTGAGATCGGACGGCGGCGACATGGCAATCATGCACAGGATCTGTAGCAGGTGGTTCTGGATCATGTCGCGCATCTGTCCGGCCTGGTCGAAGTACCCCCAGCGCCCTTCAATACCTACCTCTTCCGCGACGGTGATTTCCACATGATCGATGGTACGGCAGTCCCAGTTATTGACGAACAGAGAGTTGGCAAAGCGCAGCGCCAGCAGGTTGAGGACTGTCTCTTTTCCGAGGTAGTGGTCGATACGGTAGACCTGGCACTCTTCAAAAAACTCGCCGACCTGATCGTTGATTTCCCGCGAGGTTTCCAGCGAGGTGCCCAGCGGTTTTTCCATAACCACGCGCGCAGGCTTGGCATTGAGCTTCGCTTCGCCCAGACCTTTACAGATGGCGCCAAAGGTGCTCGGCGGCATGGCGAAATAGTTGATGGTGACGCGATTCTTTTGGTCCAGCATGTCACCCAGGCGGGTGAAGCCGCTGGTGTCATTGACGTCAAGATTACAGAACTCCAGGCGGCCGCTCAGGGAATCCCACAAACCTTCATCAATTTTTTCCTTCATGAAGGTTTCCAGCGCTTCGCGCACCACTTTGGTGTAAGCCGCTTTATCCCAGTCGGCACGGCCGACGCCAATGATCCGGGTGTCGGCGTGGATCTGGCCCGCCTTTTCAAGCTGATACAGGGAAGGCAACAATTTACGCCGCGCCAGGTCGCCCTTCGCGCCGAAAATGACCAGGTCGCATGCCTGGGCCGTTTGCGTTACCGCCATGTCATTCTCCTCAGTTGATAGTCTGGTGCTTTTGCCAGGCTATATTTGTAATTTTCTTACACTGCACTGTACTGTGTTTACCTGTTTCCCGAAAGCCTTCCCCTCCGTTTGCAGCGGGAAAACCGCACAGGGTGAAAACATTCGGCGATGATTTAGGCATCTGGCTGATATTGTTCGTTGTTTGTACCTGTTTCAGGTCAGTAAAATACGACTCTGATCATGTAATGAAAAAAAACAACATTTTTTCCCGTCATTCCTCACCGCTTGCGCTTGCGGAGGGGTATATTCTTGCTAAAACGCCCGATGATTTCACCCATTAATGAAATCGTTTCCATTGATGAGCGCCCTGTTACTAATGAACATGCTGGAAAAAATCCAGTCCCGACTGGAACACCTTAGCAAATCTGAACGCAAAGTGGCGGAAGTGATCCTTGCCACCCCCGCGCAGGCCATTCATTCGAGCATCGCCGCCCTCGCCCTTGAGGCCGGAGTGAGCGAACCGACCGTCAATCGCTTCTGCCGTAGTCTCGAAACCCGCGGCTTTCCTGACTTCAAACTGCATCTCGCCCAGAGCCTTGCGCACGGCACGCTCTATGTTAACCGCAATGTTGATGAAGACGACAGCGTTGAGTCATACACGGGAAAAATATTTGAATCGGCCATGGCGAGTTTAGATCAGGTCCATCATTCTCTCGACATGTCGGCGGTGAATCGTGCGGTGGATCTGCTGACTCAGGCAAAAAAAATCGCCTTTTTCGGCCTCGGCTCCTCGGCGGCGGTCGCTCATGACGCGATGAACAAATTTTTCCGCTTTAACGTGCCGGTCATCTATTCCGACGACATTGTCCTGCAACGCATGAGTTGTATGAATTGCGATGACGATGATGTGGTGGTGATTATCTCACATACCGGAAGAACCAAGAGCCTGGTAGAGCTGGCGCAGCTGGCGCGTGAAAACGATGCCATGGTGATCGCTCTCACCTCCCCCGGCTCGCCGCTGGCCCGGGAGGCCACGCTGGCCATTACCCTGGATGTGCCGGAAGATACCGACATCTATATGCCGATGGTCTCGCGTCTGGCCCAGTTGACCGTCATTGACGTGCTGGCGACAGGCTTTACCCTGCGCCGGGGGGCAAAATTCAGAGATAACTTGAAGAGGGTCAAGGAAGCGCTGAAGGAATCGCGTTTTGATAAAGAACCGTTCGTACCCAGTGATAATCAATAAAAGTTGATAACAAGCAGTACCCCATTACACCTTCGATAACGATCCGGCTGTGCGACGTTGCAGGCTGGCGCTACCGAATCCATGTTCACGCAACACCAAAGTTGTATCAGTCAACGGAGTATTACATGTCCAGAAGGCTTCGCAGAACCAAAATCGTTACTACCTTAGGCCCGGCAACTGACCGCGATAACAACCTGGAAAAAGTTATCGCCGCGGGCGCAAACGTAGTGCGTATGAACTTCTCTCACGGCACCCCGGAAGATCATCAGCTCCGTGCCGATAAAGTGCGTGAGATTGCGGCAAAACTGGGCCGTCACGTGGCCATCCTCGGCGACCTCCAGGGACCAAAAATTCGCGTATCGACCTTCAAAGAAGGCAAAATTTTCCTCAACGTCGGCGATAAATTCCTGCTCGATGCCAACCTCGGCAAGGGCGAAGGCGATAAAGAGAAAGTCGGAATCGACTATAAAGGTCTGCCGGCGGACGTCGTGCCTGGCGATATCCTGCTGCTCGACGATGGTCGTGTGCAGCTGAAAGTCCTCGAAGTTCAGGGGATGAAAGTCTTCACTGAAGTGACCGTTGGCGGCCCGCTGTCCAATAACAAAGGGATCAACAAGCTCGGCGGCGGCCTGTCTGCCGAAGCGCTGACCGACAAAGACAAGGCCGATATCGTCACCGCCGCTAAAATCGGCGTCGACTATCTCGCCGTCTCCTTCCCGCGCTGCGGCGAAGACCTGAACTACGCCCGTCGCCTGGCGCGCGATGCCGGCTGTGATGCGAAAATCGTCGCCAAAGTCGAGCGTGCGGAAGCCGTCTGCGATCAGGACGCCATGGACGACGTGATCCTCGCCTCCGATGTGGTGATGGTTGCCCGCGGTGACCTTGGCGTCGAAATCGGCGATCCGGAGCTGGTGGGCATCCAGAAAGCGCTGATTCGTCGTGCGCGTCAGCTGAACCGTTCCGTCATTACCGCCACCCAGATGATGGAGTCGATGATCACCAACCCGATGCCGACCCGTGCGGAAGTCATGGACGTGGCCAACGCCGTGCTGGATGGTACCGATGCCGTGATGCTCTCCGCGGAAACCGCTGCCGGTCAATACCCGTCGGAAACCGTGGCCGCGATGGCGCGCGTGTGTCTGGGCGCCGAAAAAATCCCGAGCCTCAACGTCTCCAAACACCGTCTGGACGTCCAGTTCGACAACGTGGAAGAAGCGATTGCCATGTCGGCGATGTATGCCGCCAACCACCTGAAAGGCATCACGGCTATCATCACCATGACCGAATCAGGCCGCACCGCGCTGATGACCTCGCGCATCAGCTCCGGTCTGCCAATTTTCGCTCTGTCCCGCCACGAGCGCACCCTGAACCTGACCGCCCTCTACCGCGGGGTGACGCCGGTGTTCTTCGACAGCCAGAATGACGGAGTGGCCGCTGCGCACGATGCCGTCAATCTGCTGCGGGACAAAGGCTACCTGGTCTCCGGCGATCTGGTGGTTGTTACCCAGGGTGACGTGATGAGCACCATCGGCAGCACCAACACCACGCGTATCCTCACCGTCGAGTAAGCCTCGGTGTCTGCCTGCCAGCGATACGGCTGGCAGGTTTTTTCGCCCTCCGGCAGGCTACACCATCCAGCTCAGCAATAGCGTCGCGGCGATCACCGTCGACGCCCCGCCGATACGCGTCGCAATCTGTGCAAACGGCATCAATCCCATGCGGTTTGAGGCCGAGAGAATGGCCACATCCCCCGTTCCGCCTAACCCGCTGTGGCAGCTGGTGACAATGGCGGCTTCCACAGGATACATATTAAGACGTGAAGCGATAAAGAACCCGCTCAGCGCCATGGCAAAGACAATTGAGCCGCACACCACGACGTAGCCAACGGAGAAGACCGATACCACGCTCTCCAGCGGTACATACAGCATGCCCAGGCCGATCATCAGCGGCCACACCAGCGCGGCGGAGACGAACTTGTAGCAGCTGTGCGCCCCCAGCTCCATCGCCGCCGGGATAACTTTGGTATATTTGCAGAATACCGCCGCCAGAATCATCAGCACCGGCCCCGGAATATGCACCACCTTCTCCAGCAGGCCGCCGACAATGAAAAAGGCGCAAATCATCAGCAACCCGGCGCCCATGAGCTGAAAATCGGTCGGCTGCGTACTCTGATTCTGCGCAAAGACGCTGTTATCTTCATGGCTGCGGATCAGTAGCCCGTTGCCGGACAGCGCCGGGCGACGGGCGCCCATGCGGGCCAGAAAGCCGGCGCAGATAATGGCGAAGATGTTACCCACCACCGCCGCCGGCGCCAGCTGGGCCACGTAGACATCAGGCGTCTGCCCGAGGATCGCCGAATAAGCCAGCGACAACGGCAGGATCCCTTCGCCAATGCCGCCGCCGATAATCGGCACAATGATAAAGAAGAAGGTGTGATACAGACTGTAGCCGAATAAGCTGCCCACCAGCAGGCCGGTGGCGATTGCCCCGCCGGTCCCAACCACCAGCGGGACAAACATGCGCACCATCCCCTAGATCAGAATCGTGCGGTTCATTCCCAGGATACTGCCGACCACCAGGCAGGCGATGACGAAATAGAGGAGATTGGCCTCCTTCATCAGCAAATGCACGGTATCGAGCGTATGCGCTTCAAACACGCCAAAGTAGACCAGCACTGAGGGCATCATCAAACACAAAATCGCCGGACCGCCAATATCTTTTAACACCGGCACCATGCGGCCAATTTTCGCCAGCGCGAACCCCAGGGTCATGATGACCGCCAGTCCGCCAATCATGTTTTTTGGCAACAACCCCGCGCCCGCGGAGAGCGCCACTATCGCGGCGATACCGATAAACAGCGTTAACGGCACAGCGCCGACTTCGATATTGGTGAAAAGTCGAGTCGCTTGCCCGTTCGGCAATGTTTTATCTATCGGTTGGTTGAGTGAATTATTTTTCATATTTTTACCTGAATAATAAAGAGGTCACGTAGGGTCAGGATGCAATATTAAAATTGCGCAGCACTATGAATTCAAAAGCGCTAAACGCCGTATCAACTAAATACACCGAAACGGTAACACAGGACTTTAAAACTAAAAACGACAACCGTATTAACGCTGTCGGCTTTGTGACTGAGCCATAAAGTTTATTTTAAGTAATTTAATTTATTATCACGAAGCTAAAGTTATCGCCCGCTAAAATAATTATTCATGTTAATGCAACCCCATGATTTAATCCTCTTTTCCCTATTTGTAACTAAAGTAGCCAAGGCGAAATTATTTAAAGCCAGATGACTGTGATGGCTATCACCTTTTAAATATTAGGGGATCGTTAGATTGGCAGCACAACAAACCGATAATATATGTCAGGACATTTTATGCCTTCACTGCTCTTGCAATCTCTTTTCCCGTTGGTATTTATCATGCTGCTCGGATGGCTTAGCGGCAAACTCGGCTATACTCGCCGTGAGGACGCATCCGTTCTCGCCACGGTAGTTATCCGCTTTGCGCTTCCTTTTCATCTTTTTATCGGCGCATTACATACCAGCCCGGATAAAATAAAAAACTTCACCTTTATGGCGGTGCTGGTTATCGGTCTGATGGGGTCGTATTTTCTTACGCTACTGATCTCGCGCTATGTTTTTCGTCATGATATTAAAACTAGCGCGATTCAGTCGCTGGTTTGCGCCTTCCCTGATATGGCCTACTTCGGCGCTCCCGTGCTGGCGGTGCTGATAGGTCCGGAGGGCTTTCTCGGGGTGCTTATCGGAAACCTGGTGACCAGCGTGTTGATGATCCCTCTGACCATCATCCTGATCCGCATGGGAGACCAGCCCGGAGACGCTGGGGCTCCCCAGCTCCACGCCGGGCAGTTGATCCTGCAAAACCTGCTGAAAGCCGTGAGAAACCCCATTGTCTGGATCCCCATTTCCGGAGTACTGCTCAGCCTGGCCGGGATCCAGCTGCCGCATCTGCTCAGCGTACCCGTTGAAATGGTGGGTAAAATCGCCGGCGGTCTGTCACTCTTCGCCCTTGGGCTGCTGTTTTACGGTGAACGTCCGACGGTCAATATTCAAACCTGCACCAACATCAGTATTAAAAACCTGATCCAGCCGGCCATGATGGCGCTGGCCGGGCTAGCCTTTGGGCTCAGTCATACCCTGATGCAACAGGTTATTATCATCGGCGCGACGCCTTCCGCTATCGCGGCAGGGATGTTTGCCCTGCGCAGCGATACCTATATTGAACCCGCCTCATCTTCTATTTTGCTGGGCACCGCCATCGGCGTGGTCACCGAAGGCGTCATGATTTATCTCATTTCGTAATCACGGAAATAAAATACCTAGACATCAGGCAATGTTTTAATTTTATATTCAGGAGTCATGTCATGTTAGCCACAGAAACCTTATACACCCCCTATAATGGTGCCGTCCTGCTGGAAAACCCGTTATTAAATAAAGGCCTCGCGTTTACAGAAAGCGAACGCACAGCGTTTAATCTTCAGGGACTGTTACCGCACAATGTGGAAACCATTGAAGAACAAACCGAGCGCGCATGGGGCCAGTTTTGCCAGTTCAAAAAAAGTATTTCGCGCCATATTTATCTAAGAAATATTCAGGACACCAACGAGACGTTATTCTATAACCTGCTGCGCAGCCATATGAAAGAGACGCTGCCGATTATTTATACCCCGACGGTGGGTGAAGCATGCGAACATTTTTCAGAAATATATCGCCGAGGACGCGGCCTGTTCATCTCCTGGCCCAATCGTCACCATATTGACGAGATGCTGCAGGGATTTTCCCGCAACGATATCAAAGTCATCGTGGTGACCGATGGCGAGCGTATTCTGGGGCTGGGCGACCAGGGGATTGGCGGGATGGGGATCCCCATCGGCAAACTCTCGTTATATACCGCCTGCGGGGGTATTCATCCGGCATCAACGCTGCCCATTATGTTAGATGTCGGTACCAACAATCCGCAGCATCTGGAAGATCCGCTGTATATGGGCTGGCGACATCCGCGCATCAGCGACGAGCAATACCTGGAGTTTATGGACATGTTTGTCCATGCCGTTCAACAGCGCTGGCCGAATGTCTTGCTCCAGTTTGAAGATTTTGCCCAAAAAAATGCCACGCGACTGCTCAACCGCTATCGACACCAGCTGTGTTGTTTTAACGATGATATTCAGGGAACCGCCGCCGTGACATCGGGGACGCTGATCGCCGCCGCTGCCGCCGCCGGGACGCCGCTCCGCGATCAGCGGGTGGTTTTCCTTGGCGGCGGTTCGGCCGGATGCGGCATTGCGGAAAAAATCATTGCGCTGATGGTGGATGATGGGCTCTCAGAGACGGAAGCACGCCGACGCATCTTTATGGTTGACCGCTTTGGTCTGCTGATTGATGAGATGCCTAATCTGCTCGATTTTCAGCGCGAGCTGGTCACCCCCCGAGCCAGTATCGCCCACTGGGATACCGAGGCGGCCCAGCTGTCGCTGATGGATGTCGTACGCAACGTCCACCCTACCGTGCTGATCGGCGTGTCAGGCCAGCCGGGGCTGTTTAGCGAAGAGATAGTGAAAGAGATGCATCGGCACTGCCCGCGTCCGATTATTATGCCGCTCTCTAACCCCACCTCCCGGGCCGAGGCCCAGCCGAAGGATCTGCTGGAGTGGACTCGGGGTAGCGCGCTTATCGCCACCGGCAGCCCGTTCGACCCCGTCTTCTATGACGGCAAAACCTACGACATCGCCCAGTGCAATAACGCCTATATTTTCCCCGGTCTGGGGCTGGGGATCCTTGCCAGTAAAGCCGAGCGCGTCACCGAAGCAATGCTTATCACCTGCAGTAAAACGCTGGCCGCCCACTCGCCTCTGGCGACCCGCGAAACCGGCGGGTTGCTGCCGCCGGTAGAAGAGATCGAAATGATTTCCCGGGCCATTGCCGCTGATGTCGCCCGCGCGGCTCAGCAGGACGGCGTAGCGCCGCAGATTGACGAGGTGCAACTGGCGGCGAATATCGATAAAACCTTCTGGCGAGCGCGCTACACCGCGTATAAACGTTCGTCATTGTGATCGCTCATCTCGCGGGAAGCCGGCAGGCTTCCCGCCACTCGGGGGAACCGCTCATGTTCAATGTGCTAATTGTCGATGATGATCCCATGGTGGCCGAACTGAACCAGTTATTTATCAGCCGGATAGCTGATTTTCACTGCTGCGGAGTAGCGGCGACGATCGCCGACGCCAAAGCGATGCTAAGCCATCTGGCGCAGGTCGATCTGCTGCTGCTGGATGTCTATATGCACCAGGAGAGTGGCCTGGACCTGCTACCGGCGCTTCGCGCTGAGGGGCGGAATATTGACGTCATCATGATGACGTCCGCCGCCGATGCGCTCACCGTCCAGACGGCACTGCGCTATGGCGTGGTTGATTACCTGATTAAACCGTTTCAGTTTTCGCGCTTTGAGGAGGCGCTGCGGACCTGGCGCAATAAACGCGATGCGAAGCAAGCGAAATCCTGCTACGCCCAGGCGGATATCGATACCCTGCTACGCCGCGGGGTTCTGCAACAGGACGGTCCCCGCCGCTTGCCGAAAGGGCTGACGCCGCAAACGCTTCGCCTGGTGTGCCGGTGGATAATCGCGCATCAGGCGCGGGATTTTTCAACCAATGAGCTGGCGGCGGCGCTGCAGATCTCCCGAGTATCGTGCCGCAAATACCTGATCTGGCTTGAGCAGATCAACGTGCTCTTCACCAGCAATCACTACGGCATCACCGGCCGCCCGGAGTATCGCTACCGGCTTGTGGCCGAGAGCGTGATGTTGCTGACGCAATATAGCCAGTGAGCCTGGAATGCCCACTGGCGCGCTTGCAGTCTACTTCTTAGGGTACAGCTCTTTGCGTTTGTAGGGCTCGATTTCACCCGGTTTGCGAGTCTTCAGCAGCTTCAGGATCCAGGTGTACTGCTCGGTGTGCGGCGTAACAAACACCTCCACCTCTTCGTTCATCCGCCGGGCGATTGTTGTATCGTCAGCGTCCAGCAGATCGTCCATCGGCGGGCGCACCAGCACCGTCAGGCGATGCGTCTTGCCATCATAGACCGGGAACAGCGGAACGACGCGGGCGCGGCATACCTTCATTAAGCGGCCAATCGCCGGCAGGGTGGCCTTATAGGTAGCGAAGAAATCCACAAACTCGCTGTGCTCGGCGCCGTGATCCTGATCGGGCAAATAGTAGCCCCAGTAGCCCTGGCGCACCGACTGAATAAACGGTTTGATCCCGTCGTTGCGCGCGTGCATCCGTCCGCCAAAACGACGACGCACGGTATTCCACACGTAATCGAAGACCGGGTTGCCCTGGTTGTGGAACATCGCCGCCATCTTCTGCCCACCGGAGGCCATCAGCATCGCCGGGATATCCACACCCCATGCATGCGGGACGAGGAAAATCACCTTCTCGTTATTGCGCTGCAGCTCGTCGATGATCGCTTTACCCTGCCAGTCGACGCGGGCGAGAATTTTCTGCGGATCGCGCAGACCCAGCTCGGCCATCATCACCATCGCCTGCGGCGCCGAGGCGTACATGGCGTCGATGATCGCTTCCCGCTCGTGCTCACTTTTTTCCGGGAAGCAATACAGCAAATTAATCTGCGCCCGGCGGCGCGAGCTTTTCGCCAGACGCCCGACCAGACGACCGAGTTTGCCGAGGAGCGGATCGCGGAAGGATGGCGGCGTCAGCGCAATACCGGCGAAGGCAAAAACACCCAGCCAGGCGCCCCAGTAGCGCGGCAGTAAAAAAGATTTTTCAAACTTAGGGATAAACTCAATATTATTTTTTTTCGTTTCCATGCCCAATCCGCAGATCGACTGCTTAATCAAGATAATGGGATAGTGTAGCGAGACGTTGGGTATCCTACAAAAGAAAAAGCCGGCGCCCTGGGGCACCGGCTTTCCACTGACCGGTGGTTAGTCAAACCGCAGCTGCGGAACGACCTCTTTGACCTGCGCCAGATAATCGGTACGGTCGGAACCGCTCAGCCCTTCGGTACGCGGCAGTTTCGCCGTCAGCGGGTTGACCGCCTGCTGGTTGATCCACACTTCGTAGTGCAGGTGCGGCCCGGTAGAGCGTCCGGTATTCCCCGATAGCGCAATACGATCGCCGCGCTTCACTTTCTGCCCCGGCTTCACCAGCAGTTTACGCAGGTGCATGTAGCGAGTGGTATAGGTACGGCCGTGGCGGATCGCCACGTAATACCCGGCGGCGCCGCTGCGCTTGGCCACCACCACTTCGCCATCGCCCACTGCCAGCACCGGCGTTCCCTGCGGCATCGCAAAATCGACGCCACGGTGCGGCGCGACGCGCCCGGTGACCGGATTCAGACGACGCGGGTTAAAATTAGAGGAGACGCGGAACTGACGCGCCGTCGGGAAGCGCATAAAGCCTTTCGCCAGCCCTGTCCCGTTGCGGTCGTAAAATTTACCGTCTTCGGCACGGATGGCAAAGTAGTCCTTCCCGTCGGAGCGCAGACGCACGCCGAGCAGCTGGCTTTGCTCGCGTTTGCCGTCAAGCATTTCGCGGGACATCAATACCGAGAACTCATCGCCTTTCTTCAGCTTACGGAAATCCATCTGCCACTGCATGGCCTTGATCACCGCGCTGATTTCCGTGCTGGTCAGCCCGGCATCGCGCGCGCTTGAGACAAAGCTGGCGCCGACGGTGCCCTTCAGCACGCTGTTGACCCAGTCGCCTTTCTGCAGCTCGCTGCTCATTTTAAAGCCGTTATCCACGCGGGTGTAGGTGCGGGTTTCGCGGCGGGACATCTCCCAGGTCAGACTCTGCAGATCGCCGTCGGCGGTCAGGGTCCAGGAGAGCTGCTGGCCAATCTTCAGATTACGCAGCTCTTTATCGGCGGAGGAGAGCTGGGCGATATCACCCATATCGATACCGTACTGATTCAGGATGCTGCTGAGGGTATCGCCGGTCGACACCACGTATTCGTGCCCGCCGGCATCGCTATCGGCTTTTTCGTCGAGTTCATCCTGAGGAATGGCTTCTTCTTCCTGCGGGGCCTGATCGATCGGCTCGGAGGCTTCCGGCAGCAGGGAGCGGATCTCGCTTTTTTCCAGCTCAATGGTTCTGACGATGGGGGCGGATTCCGGGTGGTAAATGTAGGGTCGCCAGACGGCGACCGCTAAGGTAAGAACGCTAAGCGACCCCAGCATAACGCGATGAGGTCGTGGCAGATTGTTAAATGCCTGAGTGACAGCGCGGGCTATCTGTTGCACGTATTCACTTCCTCGTTAATCTCCTTTCAGGCAGCTCGAATACTGATTCGCCAGTTGGGTGAGGAATTGCGGGTAACTCGCTTTACCCAGCTTAATTCCGCTACCCAGTGGATCCAGGGTCCCCATGCGCACAGACGTGCCCCGGGCAACAGCTTCGATAACCGCTGGCCTGAACTGTGGCTCAGCAAAAACGCAAGTGGCTTTCTGCTCAACCAGTTGTGTTCTGATTTCGTGTAAACGCTGCGCACCAGGCTGTATTTCAGGATTGACGGTAAAATGCCCCAGCGAGGTTAAACCGTAGTGTTTTTCAAAGTAACCGTAGGCGTCATGAAAAACGAAATAACCCTTTCCTTTCAGCGGTGCCAGCTCATTGCTAACCTGCTTGTCGGTCGCCGCCAGCGCGGCCTCGAACTGCTGCAGGTTGCTGTCGAGTTTGGCTCGACTCTGCGGCATAAGTTCCAATAATTTATCGTGGATTGCAACCGCCGAAAGCCGCGCTATCTCTGGGGATAACCACAGATGCATATTGTAGATACCGTGATGGTGATCGCCGTCACTTTTTTCCGCTGCGCCATGGTCATGACCATGATGATCGTCATCATCGTCAGCGCCGGCGATCAGCAGCGGTTTGACCCCATCCAGCTCTGCGATGGTCACCTTTTTATTCGCCGCAATGCTTTGCGTCGACTTATCCATAAAGGCTTCCATTTCCGGACCGATCCACACCACTAAGTCTGCGTTCTGTAAGCGTTTTACATCGGAAGGACGCAGGGAATAATCATGCTCAGAGGCACCATCGGGCAGCAGCACCTGGGTGTCGGTGACCCCATCTGCGATGGCTGCTGCGATAAAGCCCAGCGGTTTCATGGAAGTCACCACGGCGGCGCTGGCCTGCGGTACCTGTGCGAACAAAAAAACAGCGCTAAGTCCAGCGCAAAGAAGCGTATTTTTATGTAACATAATGCGTCTAGTCATCGAAACGAGTGAGTGTGATGTGATATTATAACATTCACTAGCTTGTGCAACCCCAAAATGATTATGACAAACCTTGTAACGCTGGAAAATGTCTCGGTGGCCTTTGGCCAACGCCGCGTGCTGTCTGACATCTCGCTGGCTCTCACGCCAGGCAAAATATTAACCCTGCTGGGGCCCAACGGCGCCGGTAAATCGACGCTCGTGCGGGTGGTTCTCGGGCTGGTAGCACCGACAGAGGGTGTTATCAAGCGCGAAGAACGCCTGCGGATCGGCTATGTACCGCAGAAACTGCATCTGGACGCCACGCTGCCGCTGACCGTCAGCCGCTTCCTGCGTTTACGTCCGGGCACCCGCAAAGACGACATCCTGCCGGCGCTGAAGCGCGTGCAGGCCGGGCATCTGATCGACGCGCCGATGCAAAAACTTTCCGGCGGCGAAACCCAGCGCGTGCTGCTGTCCCGCGCCCTGCTCAATCGTCCGCAGCTGCTGGTGCTGGATGAACCGACCCAGGGCGTCGACGTCAATGGCCAGGTGGCGCTCTACGATCTTATCGACCAGCTGCGCCATGAGCTGGACTGCGCGGTGCTGATGGTCTCCCACGACCTGCATCTGGTGATGGCCAAAACCGACGAGGTATTGTGCCTGAACCAGCATATCTGCTGCTCTGGCGCACCGGAAGTCGTCTCGATGCATCCGGAGTTTATCTCCATGTTCGGCCCGCGCGGCGCGGAACAGCTGGGGATCTACCGCCATCACCATAATCACCGCCACGATCTTCAGGGGCGAATTGTATTGCGTCGGGGAAACAGCCGCTAATGATTGAACTTCTCTTACCTGGCTGGCTGGCCGGGATGATGCTGGCCTGCGCCGCCGGCCCGCTGGGCTCCTTTGTGGTCTGGCGCCGCATGTCCTATTTCGGCGATACGCTGGCGCATGCGTCGCTACTCGGCGTCGCTTTCGGTTTACTGCTTAACGTCAATCCGTTTTATGCGGTGATCGCCGTGACCCTGCTGCTGGCCGGCGGGCTGGTATGGCTGGAAAAACGGCCGCATCTGGCGATTGATACCCTGCTGGGCATCATGGCGCATAGCGCGCTGTCCCTTGGGCTGGTGGTGGTCAGTCTGATGTCTAACGTCCGCGTCGATTTGATGGCGTACCTGTTCGGCGATCTGCTGGCGGTCACGCCGCAGGATCTGATCGCCATTGCTATTGGCGTGGTGATTGTGATTGGCATTCTTCTCTGGCAGTGGCGGAATCTGCTGGCGATGACCATCAGTCCGGACCTGGCGTTTGTCGATGGCGTGAAGCTGCAGCGGGTCAAGCTGCTGTTGATGCTGGTCACCGCCCTGACTATCGGCGTGGCGATGAAGTTCGTCGGGGCGCTGATCATCACTTCTCTGCTGATTATCCCGGCCGCTACCGCCCGCCGTTTTGCCCGCACGCCGGAGCAGATGGCCGCCGTGGCGGTGGGCGTGGGCATGCTGGCCGTCACCGGCGGGTTAACTTTCTCAGCTTTCTACGACACGCCGGCCGGGCCGTCGGTGGTGCTGTGCGCTGCGGTGCTGTTTATTCTCAGCATGACGAAAAAAGCCGCCAGCTAAAAGTGAAAAAGCCCGGTCGCGCTGCTGACCGGGCTTCACCATGAACGGCTCAACCACAACGCGCTACGGCATTTCCGGCGGCGTAATCCCGAAATGGTTCCAGGCGCGCACCGTCGCCATTCTTCCCCGCGGCGTACGCTGTAGAAAACCCTGCTGAATTAAGTAGGGCTCCAGCACATCTTCAATGGTTTCCCGCTCTTCGCCAATCGCGGCGGCGAGGTTATCCAGCCCCACCGGCCCGCCGAAGAACTTATCTATTACCGCCAGCAGCAGCTTGCGGTCCATATAGTCGAACCCTTCCGCATCGACGTTGAGCATATCCAGCGCCTGGGCGGCAATGTCGGCGGAAATGGTGCCGTCGTGGCGCACTTCCGCGAAGTCACGCACCCGGCGCAGCAGACGGTTGGCAATACGCGGCGTGCCGCGTGAACGGCGGGCCACTTCCAGCGCGCCCTCGTCGCTCATCTCCAGCCCCATATGGCGGGCGCTGCGGCTGACAATATGCTGCAGATCGGGGATCTGATAGAACTCCAGACGCTGCACGATGCCAAAGCGGTCGCGCAGCGGCGAGGTCAACGAACCGGCCCGGGTGGTGGCGCCGATCAGGGTAAACGGCGGCAGGTCGATTTTAATCGAGCGCGCCGCCGGCCCTTCGCCAATCATGATATCCAGCTGGTAGTCTTCCATTGCCGGATAGAGCACCTCTTCCACCACCGGCGAGAGGCGATGGATCTCATCGATAAACAGCACATCGTGCGGTTCGAGGTTGGTGAGCATCGCGGCGAGATCGCCCGCTTTCTCCAGCACCGGGCCGGAGGTGGTACGCAGATTAACCCCCATTTCATTGGCGACGATATTGGCCAGGGTGGTTTTCCCCAACCCTGGCGGGCCAAAAATCAGCAGGTGATCGAGGGCGTCGCCGCGCAGCTTCGCCGCCTGGATAAAGATCTCCATCTGCGAACGCACCTGCGGCTGGCCGACATACTCTGCCAGCAATTTTGGGCGGATGGCGCGGTCAGCGGCCTCTTCGAAGCCGCTGCTGTCTGCCGATACCAGCCGGTCTGCTTCAATCATCCCTTACCTCACAACGCGGCGCGCAGCGCTTCGCGGATTAGCGTTTCACTGTTGGCGTCCGGACGCGCGATCTTGCTGACCATCCGGCTGGCCTCCTGCGGTTTATAGCCCAACGCGACCAGCGCGGCAACCGCTTCCTGCTCGGCATCGTCCGCCGTCGGGCCTGCCGGCGAGGTTAGCACCAGATCGGCCGCCGGGGTGAACAGATCGCCGTGCAGCCCTTTGAAGCGGTCTTTCATCTCGACGATCAGGCGTTCAGCGGTTTTTTTACCAATCCCCGGCAGCTTCACCAGCGAGGCGACCTCTTCCCGCTCAACGGCGTTGACGAACTGCTGCGCCGACATGCCGGAGAGGATCGCCAGCGCCAGCTTTGGCCCTACGCCGTTGGTTTTAATCAACTCTTTAAACAGGGTACGCTCCTGTTTATTGTTAAACCCATACAGCAGCTGGGCATCTTCACGCACCACAAAGTGGGTGAAGACAATCGCCTCCTGCCCGGCCTCCGGCAGCTCATAAAAGCAGGTCATTGGCATGTGCACTTCATAGCCGACGCCCGCCGTTTCCAGCAACACCAGCGGGGGTTGTTTTTCGAGAATGATGCCTCTGAGTCTGCCTATCACGTGGGGCTCCTGCGTTATGGTCTAAGTATCTGGCGGTATCATAAAAAAAGGCTGGATAGATATCCAGCCTGATTTGCGATTATCGTAAGCGCCCTCGCGCCAGATTGAGCCGGGTCTCGCTGATCTGAGCGGCATTCTGGCTGACATGGCAATGGGTGATGGCGATCGCCAGCGCATCCGCCGCATCCGCCTGCGGATTGGCAGGCAGCTTGAGCAAAGTGCGCACCATGTGCTGGACCTGACTCTTTTCAGCGCTGCCAATGCCGACAACCGTCTGCTTAACCTGGCGGGCGGCGTATTCAAACACCGGTAGCGACTGATTGGTCGCCGCCACGATCGCCACCCCGCGCGCCTGCCCGAGCTTTAACGCCGAGTCGGCATTCTTGGCCATAAAGACCTGCTCAATGGCGAAAAAGTCAGGCTGGAACTGGGTGATGATCTCCGTCACCCCGGCGTAGATCAGCTTCAGCCGCGACGGCAGATCGTCCACTTTGGTGCGGATACAGCCGCTGCCAAGGTAGCTCAGCTGCCGGCCGACCTGACGGATCACGCCATAACCGGTAACGCGCGACCCCGGGTCAATGCCGAGAATAATAGCCATCACGCGCCTCCGGTGAACCGTGGATGCGGCTGCATCACAGGGTGGCTGCGACCTCGTCGGAGATCTCGCCGTTATGGTACACTTCCTGCACGTCGTCGCAGTCTTCGAGCATATCGATCAGACGCAGCAGCTTCGGCGCCGTCTCGGCATCCATATCCGCTTTGGTGGACGGGATCATCGAGACTTCAGCAGCGTCGGCTTTCAGGCCAGCGGCTTCCAGGGCGTCGCGCACGGCGCCCATCTCTTCCCATGCGGTGTAGACGTCGATCGCGCCGTCGTCATAGGTCACCACGTCTTCAGCGCCAGCTTCCAGCGCCGCTTCCATGATAGTGTCTTCATCGCCTTTCTCGAAGGAGATGACGCCTTTTTTGCTGAACAGGTAGGAGACAGAACCGTCGGTGCCGAGGTTACCACCGGTTTTAGTGAAGGCGTGACGCACTTCCGCAACGGTACGGTTACGGTTGTCGGACAGACATTCCACCATCACCGCGGTGCCGCCAGGGCCATAGCCTTCGTAAATGATGGTTTCCATGTTCGCGTCTTCATCGCCGCCGACGCCGCGCGCGATGGCGCGGTTCAGGGTGTCGCGGGTCATGTTGTTAGACAGCGCTTTATCCACCGCCGCACGCAGACGCGGGTTGGACGCCGGATCGCCGCCGCCCAGACGCGCTGCGGTAACCAGTTCGCGAATGATTTTCGTAAAGATTTTACCGCGCTTGGCATCCTGTGCCGCTTTGCGGTGTTTGGTGTTGGCCCATTTACTATGACCTGCCATAAAAAACTCTCCAAAAAGCGCGCCCTTTCAGGCGGCGTTAATTACAAATTCTTCAATCGCCTGCCGGTTGCTCCACGACTTGGTCAGCGCAGCGGCTTCCGTCGCGCTGACCCAGCGGTAGGCCAGATGTTCGGTAAAGGTAATTTCCCGCTCATGAGGCAGCGCAAGACAGAACCAGAATTCCGTATTTCGCTCCACTCCCGGCGCATAGCGATGACGCAAATGAGAAAAGATCTCAAACTCCACCGTGCGCTGACAGTCGATTAAGGTCAGTTGCTCGCAGGCAACGTCAATGGCGACCTCTTCCTTTACTTCACGCGCGGCAGCCTGCAGCGCGGTCTCTCCTGCTTCCAGGCTGCCGGTGACCGACTGCCAGAACGCGGGATCGTCGCGCCGCTGCAACATCAGCACCCGTTTCGTATCTTCGGCGTAAATCACCACCAGCACCGAAACGGGCAGCTTAAATGACATATTACTTGTTCTCCAGAGACGCTTTTGCCTCTTTCTCCACAACCTGAATACCCAGTTCACCGAGCGCCGCCGGATTGGCGAAGCTTGGCGCTTCGGTCATCAGGCAGGCGGCCGCGGTGGTTTTCGGGAAAGCGATAACGTCGCGGATGTTATCGGTACCGGTCAGCAGCATGGTCAGACGGTCAAGACCGAACGCCAGGCCCGCATGCGGCGGGGTACCGTATTTCAGCGCATCGAGCAGGAAGCCGAATTTCTCACGCTGCTCTTGCTCGTTAATACCCAGAATACCAAATACCGTCTGCTGCATGTCGCCGCGGTGGATACGCACCGAACCGCCGCCGACTTCATAACCGTTAATCACCATATCGTAGGCGTTGGCCACGGCCTCTTCCGGCGCGGCTTTCAGCTCGTCCGCCGTCATATCTTTCGGCGAGGTGAACGGATGGTGCATCGCCGTCAGGCCGCCTTCGCCGTCGTCTTCGAACATCGGGAAGTCGATCACCCACAGCGGCGCCCATTTGCTCTCGTCAGTCAGGCTCAGGTCTTTACCCAGCTTCAGACGCAGCGCGCCCAGCGCGTCGGCCACCACTTTCTTATTATCGGCGCCGAAGAAGATCATGTCTCCGTCCTGCGCACCGGTGCGGTCAAGGATCGCTTCCACGATTTCAGCGGTCAGGAATTTGGCCACCGGGCTGTTGATCCCGTCCATGCCTTTGGCACGCTCGGTCACTTTAATATAGGCCAGCCCCTTCGCGCCGTAGATCTTCACAAAGTTGCCGTATTCGTCAATCAGCTTGCGGGTCAGAGAAGCCCCGCCCGGAACGCGCAGCGCCGCCACGCGCCCTTTCGGATCGTTGGCCGGGCCGGCAAAGACCGCGAACTCCACCGATTTCAGCAGGTCGGCGACGTCCACCAGCTCCATCGGGTTACGCAGATCCGGTTTATCGGAACCGTAGCGACGTTCGGCTTCGGCGAAGGTCATGATCGGGAAATCGCCCAGGTCGACGCCTTTAATCTCCAGCCACAGCTGACGCACCATCGCTTCCATGATCTCACGCACCTGCGGCGCGGTCATAAAGGAGGTTTCCACGTCGATCTGGGTAAATTCAGGCTGACGGTCGGCACGCAGGTCTTCATCGCGGAAGCATTTGACGATCTGATAGTAGCGGTCGAAGCCGGACATCATCAGCAGCTGTTTAAACAGCTGAGGCGACTGCGGCAGCGCGTAGAATTTGCCTTTATGCACGCGGGAAGGCACGAGGTAATCGCGGGCGCCTTCCGGGGTAGCTTTGGTCAGCATCGGGGTTTCGATGTCGAGGAAGCCATGGTCATCCATAAAGCGGCGCACAAAGCTGGTGATTTTCGCGCGGGTCTTCAGACGCTGCGCCATTTCCGGACGACGCAGGTCGAGGTAGCGGTATTTCAGACGCGCTTCTTCGGTGTTGACGTGATTGGAGTCCAGCGGCAGCGATTCTGAGCGGTTAATGATCGTCAGATCGGAAGCCAGCACTTCGATAGCGCCGGTGGCCATGTCCGCGTTGATGTTTTTCTCTTCACGCGCGCGAACGGTGCCAGTGACCTGAATGCAGAACTCATTACGCAGTTCAGAGGCTAACTTCAACGCATCCGCACGATCCGGATCGAAAAACACCTGAACGATGCCTTCGCGGTCGCGCATATCGATAAAAATGAGGCTACCGAGATCGCGACGGCGGTTGACCCAACCACACAGAGTCACCTGCTGCCCAACGTGGGACTGTCGAAGCTGTCCGCAATATTCTGTACGCATGAGATATCCCTTAACTTAGCCGTCGGCGGATTGTCGTCTGCCCTGCAGGCGACGAGGTCGCAGCTTTAGCTGATGTCACAACTGAATGAAAAAAGGCGGCTATTATACTGGAAATTCTGTCGTTCGATAAGTCCGACGCACGATGTACGCTGCTTTGCTGCGCGCTTAACGTCCACACTCACATAAATTAACAAAATTTGTTACCCTTTTGCTGAAGCCGCAAAGGTATTGTAGCCGCCTGACAACAGATGAAGATACGGGGATACCATGTTAGAACTCAATGCGAAAAACACGGCGCTGGTGGTGATCGATCTGCAGGAAGGCATTCTGCCTTTCGCCGGCGGCCCACATCGGGCTGACGAGGTGGTGGCGCGCGCCGCTCGCCTGGCAGACAAATGCCGGCAACAGGGTTCACCGGTGATCATGGTCCGCGTCGGCTGGTCGGCCGATTTCGCCGAAGCGCTGAAACAGCCTGTCGACGCTCAGGCCGGGGCGCATACGCTGCCTGAGAACTGGTGGGCCTATCCGGCCGCGCTGGGTAAACAAGAGCGCGATATCGAAGTGACCAAACGCCAGTGGGGCGCGTTCTATGGCACCGACCTTGAGCTTCAGCTGCGCCGCCGCGGTATCGACACCATTATTCTCTGCGGCATCTCCACCAACATCGGTGTCGAATCCACCGCCCGCAACGCCTGGGAGCTGGGCTTTAACCTGGTCATCGCCGAAGATGCCTGCAGCGCCGCCTCCGCCGAGCAGCATCAGGGCAGCATGACGCATATTTTCCCGCGCATCGGCCGCGTGCGCAGCACCGAGGAGATCCTCGCCGCGTTATGATTTATATTGGGCTTCCCCAGTGGTCGCACCCGAAATGGGTGCGCCTTGGCATCACCAGCCTTGAAGAGTACGCCCGCCATTTTAACTGCGTGGAGGGCAACACCACCCTGTATGCGCTGCCCAAGCCGGAGATTGTCGCCCGCTGGTACGAGCAGACCCACGATGACTTCCGCTTCTGCTTTAAATTCCCGGCGACTATCTCGCACCAGGCCGCCCTGCGCCATTGCGACGAGTTAAGTAGTGAATTCTTCACCCGCCTGGCGCCGCTGGCCTCGCGCATCGGCCAGTACTGGCTGCAGCTGCCGGCGACCTTTGGTCCTCGCGATCTGCCCGCGCTATGGCACTTTCTCGATGGGCTACCGAAGGATTTCACCTACGGCGTCGAAGTTCGTCACCCCGAGTTCTTCGCCAAAGGGGAAGCGGAACAGCAGCTCAACCGCGGGCTGCACCAGCGCAACGTCAACCGCGTGATCCTCGACAGCCGCCCGGTCCACAGCGCCGCGGCCACCAGTCCGGCGATGATCGACGCGCAACAAAAGAAACCGAAGGTGCCGGTGCATGCAGTGATGACCGCCCGGCAGCCAATGGTGCGCTTTATTGGCGGCGACGATATGGTCCATAATCGGGAACTGTTTCGCGTCTGGCTGCAGACGCTGCCGAAATGGCATCAGTCGGGGACGCCGTGGCTGTTCCTCCATACCCCCGACATTGCTTACGCGCCGGCGCTGGTGGATACCCTGTGGGGCGATCTGCGCGCTGCCCTGCCGGCGCTAGGAAATGCGCCGTCGATTCCGCAGCAATCTTCTCTTTTCTGATATCCTGCTATCATATCCGGAGCCATCTGCCAGAGTTAAAGGGAGTTTTCGTATGGTCAGCGCGCTGTATGCCGTTTTAGGTGCGTTATTGTTAGTGAAGTTCTCATTTGACGTGGTGCGTTTGCGCACCCAATACCATGTAGGCTATGGCGACGGCGGCTTCAGCGAGCTGCAGGTCGCCATCCGCGTTCACGGCAATGCCGTCGAATATGTGCCGATTGGCCTCATTTTGCTGTTATTTATGGAGATGAACGGCGCCCAGACCTGGATGGTGCACGTTTGCGGCATTTTATTGATCCTCGGACGACTGATGCACTCCTGGGGTTTTCATCACCGTGTCTACCACTGGCGCCGCTCCGGCATGAGCGCCACCTGGTGCGCGTTGTTGCTGATGGTGCTGGCCAATCTCTGGTATATGCCCTGGGAGTTGGTTTTCTCCCTCCGTTAGCGCACAATACGCCGTTTTCGTTTTTTCGGGTTTAACGTTATGTCTCACCGCGATACGCTTTTTTCCGCGCCGATTGCCAGCCTCGGCGACTGGACCTTTGATGAACGGGTTGCTGAAGTCTTCCCCGATATGATCCAGCGTTCTGTGCCTGGCTACTCCAATATCATCTCGATGATCGGCATGCTGGCTGAGCGCTTCGTTCAGCCCCACACCCAGGTTTACGATCTTGGCTGTTCGCTGGGCGCCGCCACTCTTTCCGTGCGCCGCAATATTAGCCACCCGGGCTGCCGCATTATCGCCATCGATAACTCCCCGGCGATGGTGGAGCGCTGCCGTCGCCATATTGAAGCCTATAAAGCACCGACGCCGGTCGAGGTGATTGAAGGGGATATCCGCGATGTGGCCATTGAAAACGCCTCGCTGGTGATCCTGAACTTTACCATTCAGTTCCTTGAGCCGGGCGATCGCCAGGCGATCCTCAATAAAGTCTATCAGGGGCTGAATCCCGGCGGCGCGCTGGTGCTCTCGGAGAAATTTAGCTTCGAAGACGCCCACGTCGGCGAGCTGCTGTTCAATATGCATCATGACTTTAAGCGCGCGAACGGCTACAGCGAGCTGGAGATCAGTCAAAAACGCAGCATGCTGGAAAATGTAATGCTGACCGACTCTGTGGAAACCCATAAAAAACGCCTGCGTCAGGCTGGGTTCGAACATGCCGAACTGTGGTTCCAGTGCTTTAACTTTGGCTCGCTGGTGGCAGTAAAATCCGGGGAGCAGGCATGATCGACTTCAGTAACTTCTATCAGCTGATCGCCAAAAGCCCGCTGTCTCACTGGCTGGAGACGCTGCCTGCCCAGGTAGCCGCCTGGCAGCGCGAGGCCCTGCACGGCAAGTTTCGCGAATGGGAGCGCGCCGTTGAGTTTCTTCCGGAATTAACGCCCTGGCGTCTGGACCTCCTGCACAGCGTCACCGCCGAAAGCGAAACGCCGCTCAGCGAAGGTCATCGGCTGCGGATAGAAAACCTGCTGAAAAACCTGATGCCATGGCGCAAAGGGCCTTATTCGCTGTACGGCATTAATATCGATACCGAATGGCGTTCCGACTGGAAATGGGAGCGCGTCCTGCCGCACCTGTCCGATCTCACCGGGCGGACTGTCCTCGACGTGGGCTGCGGCAGCGGCTATCACATGTGGCGGATGATCGGCGCCGGCGCGCATCTGGCGGTCGGCATCGATCCCACCCAGCTGTTCCTGTGTCAGTTTGAAGCGGTACGTAAGCTCCTCGGCAACGACCAGCGGGCGCATCTCCTGCCGCTGGGCATCGAGCAGTTGCCGGCGCTGGAGGCCTTCGACACCGTGTTCTCGATGGGCGTGCTCTACCACCGCCGCTCGCCGCTGGATCATCTATGGCAGCTGAAAGATCAGCTGGCGCCGGGAGGCGAGCTGGTGCTGGAGACGCTGGTGGTCGAAGGGGATGAAAATACGGTGCTGGTTCCGGGCGACCGTTATGCGCAGATGCGCAACGTCTATTTTATCCCCTCGGCGGCGGCCCTGAAAATGTGGCTGGAGAAGTGCGGATTTATCGATGTGCGCATCGTCGACGCCTGCGTCACCTCGACGGAGGAGCAGCGGCGCACAGAATGGATGACCAGCGAATCGCTGGCCGATTTCCTCGACCCGCGGGATCAGCGCAAAACCGTGGAAGGCTATCCGGCGCCATTACGGGCTGTGATCATTGCCACTAAACCGGAAACCCAGCAGTCGCTGGCAAAAAAAGCGAGATAAAAAAAGGCCCCTGTTTAATGGGCAGGGGCCTGGTACGGGCAATCATCATATTGGGCGACATGATGTGCAGCAAAAACCGTTTAACTTCTGTTAGCGGAAATTATCTTTTTCATCTCCGCCACCGCTGCGCCATTCACGGCGTAGCGTCTGTATTCGTCCGCATCGGGATCGGCTGACATCGAAACGCCTGGATGACGAAAGCGCATTTCCGATGGCAACCACTGGCCTGCAGAGCTATGAACCTCTTTCACCCCCGCCTGCAGAAACAGCGGCAGGTTCGCGGCGTGCACTCCCGCACCGGCCATAATGATTGGAGTATCCCCTGCGGCAATAAGTTCCGTAATTAATGAAATACCTTTCTCCGCCGAGGATTGCTGACCGGAAGTCAGGATACGTTTAACCCCCAGCTCACCCAGCGTCTCCCAGGCCTGACGCGGGTCGGCGCACAGATCGAACGCGCGATGAAAGGTCACCGCCAGCGGCCCGGCCGCAGCCATTATTTTTTTCATCCGCGGGATATCGACCTGACCATCGACATTCAGTACGCCGGTCACCAGCCCGGGAAAGCCGAGTTCCCGCACCATGCGGATGTCGCTAAGCATCGCGGCGAACTCCTCTTCGGTATAGCAGAAGTCGCCGCCACGCGGGCGGATAATCGGATGCACCGGGAGAGTAATCGCCTCGCGGACCGAGACCAGCACCCCGTAAGAGGGGGTTAATCCCCCTTCCTGCGGCGCGGCGCAGAGTTCAATACGATCGGCGCCGCAGCGCTCAGCTTCCCTGGCGCACGCCGTGCTGTAACAACAAACTTCCAGTACCGCCATTCCTCACTCCCTGATCCAGACAACTTTCTTAGCATGTCATGATTTCACGCGGCAGACGCCGCGCAGCTTCACACTGTTACGTATCGGCTTGCTCGCTGGCGACGATTTGTTCAATAGACCACGGATGAAATTTGACCGTCACGCTGCCGTCGGTGACCGCCAGGGTGGGATTAGGCAGGCGCTCGTGTTCCCCTTTCGGCGAGCTGGTTTTGACGACGATCCCCGGCTGGCTGAGTCCGTCATCGGCCAGCAGCGCCAGAGCGCGGGCATTTAAGGTAGCCGGATCGCCGGGCAGGACAATTTCGATATGCTCCCAGCCTTCATGGGGATAGCGCTTTTCACCCGGCCACGGCAGCTCAACGATATGGAAGCGCCAGTGCGCCACGCAGACCGGCTCCGCCAGTTTAAACAGGCAGATAGGCCGGCCGTTGATTATATTCTCCGACAGCAGAGTGCCGCACTGCGCCAGACCGCTGCGCCAGCGCTCCGCGGTAGCGTTCTGATGACAGCGCAGGGAGATATGGTCGGCGTCGAGTCCGCCGATCTCCAGTCCCACTCGCGCAGCGAAGCGCTGCAGCGCATCGGAAAATCGCGGGAGATCCGCCGTAATATCGGCCAGTTGTTCAATCTGCTGCCAGTTCGCCATGGGTTTGCTCGTCAATTAGGTTCGTCAATAATAAAAAGGCTAATCTACCGTGTTTCCGGCCGCGGACCAACCGCCACCCTGCCGATGCGTGACTGACTGGCGATGGATTGCCCACGCCGCCGGGCCGCGCGCGATGCTGACGGACGGGGACAAATGCAGTATACTCCCGCCCTAATTTGTCCACATTCCGGCGCCGCCTCCCTCGGGGGCTGGCGCATTACACGTAAGGTATTCCGGTGAATATTCAGGCTCTTCTCTCAGAAAAAGTCAGCCAGGCCCTGATCGCGGCAGGCGCGCCTGCCGATTGCGAACCTCAGGTCCGCCAGTCAGCAAAAGTTCAGTTCGGTGACTATCAGGCCAACGGCGTGATGGCTGTCGCCAAAAAACTGGGCATGGCGCCGCGACAACTTGCAGAGCAGGTACTGTCTCATCTTGACCTCAACGGCATTGCCAGCAAGGTTGAAATCGCCGGGCCGGGCTTTATCAATATTTTCCTTGACCCCGCGTTCCTGGCGGACAACGTCAACCGCGCGCTGCAGTCCGAACGCCTGGGCGTCGCCACGCCGCAGGTACAGACCATCGTCGTCGACTACTCGGCGCCGAACGTGGCGAAAGAGATGCACGTCGGCCATCTGCGTTCGACCATCATTGGCGATGCCTCGGTCCGTACCCTGGAGTTTCTTGGCCACAAGGTGATCCGCGCCAACCACGTCGGCGACTGGGGCACCCAGTTCGGCATGCTGATCGCGTATCTGGAAAAACAGCAGCAGGAAAACGCCGGTGAGATGGCCCTGGCCGACCTCGAAGGTTTCTATCGCGAAGCGAAAAAACACTACGACGAAGACGAAGCCTTCGCCGAGCGCGCACGCAGCTACGTGGTTAAGCTGCAGGGCGGCGATGAGTACTTCCTGCAGATGTGGCGTAAGCTGGTCGACATCACCATGTCGCAGAACCAGATCACCTACGATCGCCTGAATGTGACGCTGACCCGCGATGACGTGATGGGCGAAAGCCTGTACAACCCGATGCTGCCGGGGATAGTCGCCGATCTGAAAGCCAAAGGGCTGGCCGTTGAGAGCGAAGGCGCCACCGTGGTGTTCCTTGATGAGTATAAAAACAAGGAAGGCGAACCGATGGGCGTCATCATCCAGAAAAAGGATGGCGGCTACCTCTATACCACCACCGATATCGCCTGTGCGAAGTATCGCTATGAAACGCTGCACGCCGACCGCGTGCTCTACTACATCGACTCCCGTCAGCACCAGCACCTGATGCAGGCGTGGACCATCGTGCGCAAGGCAGGCTATGTGCCGGACTCCGTGCCGCTGGAGCACCATATGTTCGGCATGATGCTGGGTAAAGATGGCAAGCCGTTTAAAACCCGCGCCGGCGGCACCGTTAAGCTGGCGGATCTGCTGGACGAAGCGCTGGAGCGCGCGCGTCGCCTGGTGGCCGAGAAGAACCCGGAGATGTCCGCTGATGAGCTGGAAAATCTGGCGAAAGTGGTGGGTATCGGCGCGGTGAAATATGCCGACCTGTCGAAAAACCGCACCACCGACTACGTTTTCGACTGGGATAATATGCTGGCGTTCGAAGGCAACACCGCGCCGTATATGCAGTATGCCTATACCCGCGTGCTCTCCGTGTTCCGCAAAGCCGGCATTGATGAAAACGCCCTCACCGACGCGCCGGTGGTAATTGCGGAAGATCGCGAAGCCCAGCTGGCCGCGCGCCTGCTGCAGTTTGAAGAGACCCTCTCCGTGGTCGCTCGCGAAGGGACGCCGCACGTGATGTGCGCCTACCTCTACGATCTGGCGGGCCTGTTCTCCGGTTTCTACGAGCACTGCCCGATCCTCAGCGCGGAGAGCGAAGCGACCCGCAACAGCCGCCTGAAGCTGGCGCTGCTGACGGCGAAAACCCTCAAGCTGGGTCTTGATACCCTCGGTATCGAAACCGTCGAGCGTATGTAAAACCAACCCGGCGAAAGCCGGGTTAGTTTTTTCAGGCGCCGCGCCAGCGGGCTCTCTTGCTCAGAAATACTTGCGCAGATACTCGGTCAGACAGAGGATCGCCATCGCCTGGCCGTAGGGCATCGAGGTGAGTGGGATCTGGCGATAGAAATCGAGGTCTGACCCCATTCCGGTGCCAAAGGAAGTCTGCAGCAGCTCCCCCTGCGGCGATATATTCTGCACAATTCCGCGAATCGCTTTTTCTGCCACCCCGGCATAGTGCTGCCCGACATATCGCTTGCGCACCGCTTTAAGTATGCCGTAGGCAAAGCCGGCGGTCGCCGAAGCCTCAGGATAAGAGTGCGGGTCGTCCAGCAGGGTATGCCACAGGCCGCTGTCATCCTGGCATTTCGCTAAAGCGGCAATTTGCGCGTTCAGCACCTCGGTCAGATAGCGCCGTACCGCATTCCCTTCCGGAAGATCCACTAACTCAAGAAAATCCGGGATCACCATGGTGAGCCAGCTGTTGCCCCGTGCCCAGCGCGCCCGGGCAAAGTTATGCCGACCGTCATAGCTCCAGCCGTGAAACCACAGCCCGGTTTCCCGGTCCATCAGGTTTTGTACATGAAGCAGGAACTGATAGGTCGCCTCCTCCACATACTGCGGACGGTGAAGCAGCTTGCCTATTTTGGCTAACGGCAACACGGTCATCATCAGCGTGTCATCCCACATTTGCTGGTGGTTCTCTTCCGCCAGGGTGATGTGCTGCATACCACCCTGCTCGGTACGCGGCATCTCATGCATCGCCCACTCCGCCCAGCTCTCCAGCCACGGCAGATATGCCTTACACCCGGTCTCTTCAAAGCGATAAGCCAGGGTCAGGAACGGCGCCATGGTGTTGACGTTTTTGGTCGTTGCCCCCTCGGCGAAGCGGTCGGCAAACCAGCGGTCGATGATATCGCGCATCTCGATATCGCCGGTTTGCTGATAATACTGATAGATGCCGTACAGTCCGACGCCGTGGGTCCACTCCCAGCCGGCCCAGCCTTTGGTATCGATAACGCGCCCGTCATCCAGGCGCAGTAAAAATTGCCCGCTCTCATCCTTAATATTCACCAGGTTTTGCGTCACGTTGCGGATCAGCGCCTGCAGTTCGCTGCGGGCGATAAAACGCTCAGGCTGACAGAGTAATGGGCTATGTTTGACCGGCCAAACTTTCATGTTGTTAACCTCGGGTATATGTCGAATTCAAAGCGCCGCCCTGGGTGAGGGCCGGGGCAGCAGGTTTATGACGATTCAGATAGCCAATATTGTTATTCCCCCACAGGCAGTCGTAGGGCATCCCCGCCAGCATCTCGACCACCGCGCGGTGTTCCGCACTGGTCAGCTCCGGCCGGGCGTGACCGCTTTCGCGCATTCTGAGGGTTTCGCTGCGCAGGACGCTGTGGGTGTGCAGATTGAGTTTGAAGCGCAGTGAAACGAGGAAGCCGCAGGCTAACACCACCAATGTACCGACGCTGAGGATCAGCAGAATGGTATGGCTGACCCCTTCAGGCTGTATTTTTTGCCCGGAGACAAACCCCGACAGTTGCATAATGATGCCCACCAGCATCACCGCCCCCGCCTGCGAGGCTTTGCGGGTCAGGGTCATGATGCCGGCAAAAATCCCCTCCCGGCGCTGGCCGGTGATCGCTTCATCGACGTCGGCAATATAGGTGTAGGTATTCCACGGCACGTAGTTAATCCCGCCGCGTCCCAGTCCGGCGACAGCAGAGATGAGCAACAATAATGAATAGACGTCGCTCAGTCCGGCGTAATAGAGCAGCGCATAGGAGAGCGAACTCAGGCCAAAGAGGACCACCACCATGCGGTACGACGGCGCGGGGCCAAAGCGAATGCACAGCGGGATCATGGCGATCACGGCAATAAACTGGAAAATCGCCATCGTCCCCAGCAGATTCGAGGCGACAGAAGCTTCCTGCATCAGAACAAAGACCACGTAATAGGTAAACACGGCATTGAAGACGTCCTGGGCGATATACCCCCCCAGATACATGCCGAGGTGCTGGCGGAAAATTTTTATCCGCAGCGTAGAGCTCAGCTCAATCACCAGGCGATTGAGGCTCTGGGCGAGAGTGAGGTTCTGTTTTTCCGCTTCCGCCCGCAGCGCCGCCTCTGACCAGGCCTCACGCGGCCGCTCCCAGGTGAAACACCAGACGAAGGTCAGCATTACCGCGCACAGGACCGAGAACACCAGACTGGCATAAAAGAACGAGCTGGCATTGTCTTTGCCGAGCCAGGTAAGGAGGATCCCCGGCAGAAAGGAGGCTAAAATCGCCGACATTTGCGCCATTGAGATGCGCGCGCCGGAGAATTTGGTTTTCTGTTTAAAGTCATCGGTCATCTCCGGCACCAGCGTCTCGTAGGGCACCAGAATCATGGTGTAGACCATATCAAACAGCAGATAGGTGACCAGGTAGTACCAGAATCCCATCTCGCCGACCCACATCGCCGAGTAGCTGAATACGCAGGGGATGCCGAGCAGAATAAAGAATTTTCTGCGGCCGAAGCGCTTGCCGAGCCAGGTGGTGCCGAAGTTATCGGTGAGAAAGCCCATGAGCGGGCTCACCACCGCATCCAGTACGCGGGCGGAAGCGAATATAAGCGTGGCTTCTATCGGGGAGAGTCCGCAGAAGGTGGTGTAAAAGTAGAGCAGCCATGCGGCGGTTAGCGCCGTGGTGCCGGCGCCGAGGAAATCGCCCGCGCCGTAGGCCAGGTAGTTAGCCAGTCCAATCTTTCGTGTTTTCATCGCCGTGATCCTGTGTCTTTTTTTAAGAGAACGCCGACAATCTTTCCGGATTTGCCACCGGAAGGGAGTGGGTACCTGGCTACACTAAAAGCAGTGAAACGACGTTACCTTTGTGTTTTTGCCACGGAAGAACCGCCGATGGCAAAATGACAAAGAGACGACGTCTCAACTTCACTCATTTATAAAACATCATTTCTTTTAAATAAAAAGACAGGTTCATTTATGTGATCTTATCGGGAAAACGCGGACTGGCGAAGAGCGTCGCAAATCACGGGAGCGGCCCTTGCGTAGCCGGGTAAACAGGAGTAAAGAAGGAAAGAAAGGGTTATTCCGCGTATCTCAAGGAGGCCAGATGCCTTATTCACATCTGCTGGTTGCCGTCGCGCCAACGCCGGAGAGTCAGGTATTAATTAAAAAAGCGGTGTCAATTGCCCGCCCCGTGAACGCGAAAGTGAGCTTTATCACCCTCGCCACGGATCCGGAGCTGTATAACCAGTTCGCCGCGCCGATGATGGAAAATCTGCGCGAGGTGATGCAGGAAGAGACGCGTGATTTTCTCAACGAGCTGGCGCGTCACGCGGACTACCCGATAGAAAAAATGACCATCGCCTGCGGCGAACTGGGCCATCATATTAAGGACTTCTGCCGGTCACACCAGGTCGATCTGGTGATCTGCGGCAATCATAACCATTCCCTTTTTTCGCGCGCCACCTGCTCGGCGAAAAATATCGTCGGCAGCTGCGGCGTCGATGTCCTGCTGGTTTCCCTTGAAAAGGGCTAACGCCGGTTAGCCCTTTTCCTGAACTAGGCCAGTTTAGGGAACGTGGCTATCTTCCCCCGCAGGCGGCTCTCCTCGCTGCGCGGCGAAATATGCTGCAGATCGTCGACAAAGCGCGCCTGCCAGTTATGAATATCATTTTCTCTGATCACATCCAGCATCGCGGAATGACGGGCAATACGTTCCGCCAGCGGCATGCTTAGGGCGCGATCCAGCGCGGCAGCAACCTCGTCGCGATCGTAGGGATTGACGATCAGGGCGCTGTTCAGCTCTTGCGCCGCGCCGGCAAACTGCGACAGGACCAGTACGCCAGGGTTATCCGGATCTTGCGCCGCCACGTATTCCTTCGCCACCAGGTTCATACCATCGCGCAGCGGCGTCACCAGCCCAACGTCAGAGTAGCGGAAGACCTTCATCAGCAGTTTACGGTCAAAATGCTGGTTCAGATAGTAAAGCGGAGTCCAGCCAAGCTGGCCGAACTGGCCATTGATGCGTCCGGCTGCGGTTTCCAGCTGGTGGCGGATATCCTGATAGGCCTGCACATCGCCGCGGGACGTCGGCGCGATCTGGGTATAACGGATCTTGCCGTGATGCTGAGGATACTTCTCGAGCAGCGTCTCGTAGGCGAGAAACCGCTCCGGCAACCCTTTCGAGTAGTCAAGGCGCTCCACCGAGAAGATATTCTTCACGTTTTTGAGCTCGTTTTTCAGCTGGACCAGCTTCGGCGGCAGCGGACCTTTGGCGTTGCGCGTAATCTCGTCCGGATCGATCCCTATCGGATAAACCTCGGTGCTAAACGCTTTACCCCACGCCTGATAGCGTTTGTCTCCGAGGTCGGAGAGTCGGGTCTGCATGGCAATGCTGTCGAGAAAGGCGGTTCTGTCGCTTTCAGTCTGGAAGCCCAACAGATCGTAGTCGCACAGTTGCTCCAGCAGCTCAGCGTGCGGCGGTAGCGCATTAAAAATCTCCGGCGTCGGGAAAGGAATATGCAAGAAGAAGCCGATGCGGTTGTTGATCCCGCGCTTGCGCAGTTCGCTGGCGAAGGGCAGCAGATGGTAATCATGGATCCACAACGTATCATCTGGCTCGATCAGCGGTAGAAGCTTGTCAGCCAGCATGGCGTTAACTCGCTGATATCCCTCCCAGGCTTCGCGCTGGAAGCTGACCAGATCAAGACGATAGTGGAAGGCCGGCCACAGCACGGCGTTAGAGAACTGGTTGTAGTATTCATCATGGTCACGTTCGTTAAGGTTGAACGATGCCCATGAAATATTTCCGCGGGAGACCTGCTTCAGCGGCTGCTGGTCATCGCCAATTTCGCCGCTCCAGCCAAACCACAGACCCCCTGCCGCTTTCAGTGCCCCCAGGATGCCGACGGCCAGACCGCCAGCGCTCGATTTTTTATCGTCCGGTAAGGCGATACGGTTAGAGACTACGACTAAACGACTCATGGTCATCCCTCCTTTCGGTTTGCGCGTCATACGCCAGATGTTGCAACCACGTCCTTACGGCGGCGGCATCCGCCAACCGCCAGTGCGCCTGAGTTTCCCCGGCGCCAACTTTTATCGACATTCCCTGCAGTTGATTCACCACGCTGAATCCCGCCTCGTCGGTCAAATCATCGCCAACAAAAACCGGTTCGCGACCGGCAAACGGCGCTTCCTGCATGAAGGCAGTGATCGCCTCCCCTTTGTTGACACCGCGGGGTTTAATCTCCACCACGCACTTGCCAAGCTGCAGCGCCAGCAGCGGGTAGCGCTGAACAATGCGCTGCGCCAGCTCCAGCACCGCGGTCTGCTGCTGCGGGGCCTGACGGTAGTGCAGCGCGAAGGCCATCTCTTTACTCTCCAGCTCGCACCCGGGGAGCGCCTGCAGCGCCGAGCTCAGCTCAGCCGCGATTTCATCCCGCAGGGCCGACGGCAGAGAGACAATATAGGTTTTACCATTGATATCACGGCGCTCGGCCCCGTGAACGCCGGCCAGCGGTAGCCGCCAGGGATGGGTCAGCGCGTCAAGTTCAGCCATTGAGCGCCCTGAAATCAATGCCACCGCCCCGCCCTGCTGCCGGGCCAGCGCGTTGAGCGCCTGCAGCGTGTTGTCGGGTATCACCACCTGATCGGGGTGCGGCTGGATATCGGCAAGAGTACCGTCGAGGTCAAAGAAAAAAGCGTAGTTTCCGGTTAGCGCAGGCGGTACAGATATCTGGTTATCCACCCTGTTTCCTCCTTATCATGGCCAGCCGAAGCTGGTTGTTAATTATATGTTAGCCATGTAAGTATAGACAGTGTGACCAACCTCGCCATTTTTGATAGATACCGCCAGCGAAACGGGCGCTGGCGGCAATTACTCTGTAGACTTAAAAGTTATGCCTGAAATCAGGCCGCACGTTTGGCTTTTTGTTTGTAACGGTCAAAGATCACCGCCGCCAGCAGGATGACCCCGCGCACGACGTATTGCGAGAACGGCGAGATGTTAAGCAGGTTCATCGCATTTTCCACGGTCCCGAGGATCAGGATCCCGGCCACCACGTAGGAGATCTTGCCGATCCCGCCCTTCAGCGACACCCCGCCCAGCACACAGGCCGAAATAACAATCAGCTCATAGCCAATCGAAGTCATCGGCTGGCCGCTGGTCATTCGCGACGCCAGGATAATCCCCGCCGCGGCCGACACCAGACCGGAGAGCACAAAGATAATAATCTTGGTGCGCACCACCGGAACACCGGCCAGACGCGCCGCCTCTTCATTGCCGCCTATAGCCAGCGTATTACGGCCAAAGGTGGTTTTGTTTAGTAATAATCCGAAAACCACCAGGCAGGCGACCGTCAGCCAGATCGGCGCCGGCAGACCAAACCAGTTGGCGTAACCGAGGGTGAAGAAGCGCTCATCTTCGATCCCCACCGCTTTACCGTCGGAGATAATGTAGGCCAGGCCGCGGACAATCTGCATAGTGGCCAGCGTTGTGATCAGGGCGTTTATCTTCAGACGGGCAATGACAAAGCCGTTGACCAGGCCACTGACCGCCCCCAGCAGCAGACCGGCGGCAATCCCCAGCCACAGGCTTTCGCTCAGGTTAATCACCACCGCGGTAGTGACCCCGGCACAGGCGATAACCGACGCCACCGACAGGTCGAAATCGCCGGAGGCCAGGCAGAAGAGCATGCCGCAGGCCACCATCCCGGACATCGAGATCGCCAGCCCCAACCCCTTCATGTTGACGAATGAGGCAAAGTTAGGCACAAAAATTACGCAGCCGATAAACAGCACCGCAAACACCACCAACATGCCAAACTGATCCCAGATACGGGCGAAGCTAAAGGCAGAGCGGGTAGCGCCGGACGTAGTCACTGATGACATCATTTACTCCTTACTCAGGCGACAGCCTGACTCACTTTTGGCATCGCAAGGCTTAACGCCTGCTGTTCATTGGCTTCTTCATGCAGCAGTTCGCCGGCGACTTGCCCTTCACGCATCACCACGATGCGGTCGGCGACGCCCAGCACTTCCGGCAGGTCGCTGGAGGCAAATACCACGGCGACACCGGCGGCGGCGAGGCCATATATCACGTTGTAAATTTCATGTTTGGCGCCGACATCGATGCCGCGGGTGGGCTCATCAAGCAGGATCACCTTCATCTCTTCCGACAGCCAGCGGCCAAGGATCGCTTTCTGCTGGTTGCCGCCAGACAGGTTCATGATCAGCTGTTCCGGGCCCGGCGTTTTAATGTTCAGCGACTGGATATGCTGATCGGCGTTGTCCGCCTCCCAGGCGTTGTTGATCAGGCAGCCGGCGTGGATATGCTTGCGCCGGGCGCTGATATTGATGTTGTCGCGCACGGAGTGAACCGGAATAATCCCCTCCGCTTTACGATCTTCCGGACACAGCATCATCCCGGCCTGGATGGCCTGGGCCGGTTTGCGGATGTCGACGGGCTGGCCATCGATATACACCTGACCGCCGGTGATCCGCGTCCCGCCGAACAGACCTTTCATCAGTTCGCTGCGCCCGGCGCCCACCAGCCCGAACAGGCCGACGATTTCGCCACTGCGCACCGAGAGGCTGACCGGCGTGCGCACGCCCGGGGCTTTGACCTCCTCCAGACGCAGCCGCTCTTCGCCATAGGGACGAGGTTTCCAGCCGTAAATATCACCCAGATTGCGCCCGACCATCGCCTGGACCAGCGCGTCGTGGCTGACGCTCGACATATCGTCAAAGGTGCAGACGTAGCGACCATCCTTAAAGACGGTGATGGCATCACTGAGGGCAAAAATTTCTTCCATCCGGTGCGAGACATAGATAATGACCCGCCCCTCCTCCCGTAGCTCGCGGATAACGCGAAACAGGTTGTCGATCTCCCGGGCGGAGAGCGAGCTGGTCGGTTCATCGAAGGCGATAATCTTGGCGTTACGCGTCAGCGCTTTGGCAATCTCCACCATCTGCCACTGGCCAATGGAGAGATACTTCAGCGGCGTCTCCGGGTCGATATCCAGCCCCAGATGCTCCAGCTGCAGGCGGGCCTCATAGTTGAGCAGCGAGCGGTTGACGATGCCGCCTCTGTGCGGCAGCTGGCCAAGATAGATATTTTCCGCGACGGTCATCTCCGGGATCAGATGCAGCTCCTGATAGATAATCGCCACGCCGGCGTTGAGCGCCGCCATCGTATTAGTGAACGCCATCTGCTGGCCGCCGATCTGCAGGTGGCCAGCGGTGGGGATGTAGTTACCGCTGAGAATTTTCAACAGTGTCGATTTGCCTGCGCCATTTTCGCCCATCAGCGCGTGGATCTGTCCTGGGTAGCAGTCAAAACTGATATCGGACAAGGCCTTTACGCCAGGGAACGTCATGGTGATGCCGCGAAATGAGAGATAAGGGGTAGACTGTTGCATAACGACTCCGCTCTTCTGCACTCAGCCCCCGCCGCGGCGGGGGCCAGTTCAACCGGGCTGTTACAGCCCTTTTTTCGCCAGCTCTTCTTTGAAGTTATCGCGGGTAATCAGCACCACATCGGTCACCGCAGTGAACTTCGGCGGCTCAACGCCCTTGGTGACCCAGTTGTAGAGCATTTCACTGGTTTTATAGCCATGGATGTCCGGGCTTGGCAGCAGGGAGCCATAGAAGCCGGTCGGCTGCGCCTTCGACAGTTCGTTGACGGCATCCACGCCGTTGATGCCAATACCAATCACATCCGGCGCTTTAAAGCCCTGCCCTTCAGTGGCACGCACGCCGCCAAGCACAGTGTTATCGTTCATCCCAACGATCAGCCAGTGTTTCACCTGCGGGTGCTGGACCAGCATTGAGTTACCGGCGTCAAACGCCCCCGGGATATCGTTAGATTTTGTCGGAACGCGGTAGATTTGCGCTTCCGGGAAGCCGGCCGCCTTCAGGGCATCGATGGAGCCGGTGGTGCGACGACGGGCGGTGTCCAGCTCATCGGCGGTGATGGCCATCACCGCAGTGTCTTTGACATCCCAGCCGCGTTTCTGCATTTCTTTATACAGCTCCTGTCCCTGGCGGGCGCCAATTTCGCTGGCCGCCATCATCACCAGCGGCACGCTCTCCATCGGTTTACCTTTGGCGTTGACGAACTGGTCATCGACGGTAATCACCTTCATGTCATAGCCGCGTGCTTTAGCGACTATCGCCGAGCCGAGCTTAGGATCGGGGGTACAGATGACAAAGCCCTTCGCGCCGCTGGCCGCCAGGCTATCGATGGCGTTCAGGGTTTTCTCACCATCCGGTACCGCTATTTTAATGACGTCAAAGCCTAAATCTTTTCCTGCTTTATCAGCAAATTTCCACTCGGTCTGGAACCATGGCTCTTCCGGCTGTTTCACCAGAAAACCCAATTTAAGGTTTTCCGCCATAGCTGATTGTGACATAACCGCTGCGAGACCAATGGCCGCCAGCGCTTTAGTAAATTTGTGCATGGTAAACTCCAGCTTTAATTCGCTTTCATGTAGGGAAAAATCGGAATTAACTTTTTTATCAGCATCAAAACAAGGCATTAGAAAAATCGCATCCCCTACTGCCGTTGTTAGAGTAGTAATACCCGGAAATTATTTCTCCATACGAGAGCATTATCACATCGCGGAATTACAGTAATTGCGTACATAGATTTAGCAAAAAAAGACATAAAAAAAGACTCAATTGTCATACAATTTAGCCAGTGAATAGCAGGATCATCTATACCACCAGCAGGCTTATCCTTGTGATGTCAGTGGGTGTTTAACAGAGGGTTACGGCACTGTTATAATCAGCGACTAAGGGGGTCGCAGCGGCGGTCGACTGCCCACCGGCGCTGTTGTGCAACGGACGCGCGCCGCCAGTCCAGCGTCGGCCGTTTTATATCGCGATAAAACGGATCTTTTGCGTAATTTATTCCGAATTGATAAAAGATATTCCCGCTGCATAGAAAAGCCTGCAACAAAAAATAAAAATAATTATCATCACAACGAAACATTGCCCTCTGAAATAACTTATAGCTTTGAGTTATACGATGAATCTCGTAGTCAAATATCTATAACTTATACCTAACACACCACACTCATTCCCCAGCCTGAGCCGCAATCCCACTGCATGTCGTCATGCAGGAATAATGGTGTAACAAAACGTAAATTATCCATCATGAGAGTTTTCTTAATCGCATTCAGCGAGTATTCTTAAATTGTCGGCAAGTGGAAAAATTACCCGACTCATACGGAATGTGTAGAGTTTTATTATTCTGCAACAGTGCAGCGCGTCACTCTTTTATCCTGTTGTTTGCTCCAGGAACCGCTGACGCGCACCAGTAACCCCTTCCCGGTTAATAAGGATATTTTTATGGCAGTTCCAGGAATGGCACAAAAGCTAAACACCCAGATGAACCTTGAGTTCCACGCCTCTAACGTTTACCTGAACTTAAGCGAGTGGTGTGCCCGGCATCGCTTCGACGGCGCCGCGACATTTCTGCGCAACCGCGCGCAATGCAGCATCACCCTCACCATGCGCGTATTTGACTATCTGAAAAAAGCCGGCAGCTGGCCGATAGTCAATCCCGACCGCGCCTGTAATCCCGAATGTACCTCGCTGGAAGATCTCTTTACCCAAACCCTGGTCGATTACCGCCAGCGGAGCAGTATGCTGAGCGGTCTCGCCGAGGAAGCCAAAGCGCAGAGCGATGACAACACCTGGCGTTTTCTGACCCGCCTGGCGGAAGAGCAGCAGCAGGATGGGCTGCTGCTGCAAAGCGTGCTCGAGGAAATTCGCAATGCCGACAAAGCCGGGATAGGTATGGAACAGACCGATCGCCGTCTGATGGCCCTCGTCGGAGCGTCACAGAAACCCCACTAATCAGACGCGCCGGGCCTTTCTCGCCCGGTCAGGGGGAGCGCGTTCGCGCTGCCCCGCCCTGTTTATTAATCCGTTCTTGCTATTCTCCCCTGCTATTTATTCCTCAAACGAATAAAAAAGTTTTAACTCGATCCCATTCCCTCGTCACCGTTACCCCTTAGGGGGGATTAGTGAGCGCGGTCACTTTTTGTTGAGTCATAAAGAAATATAAAAACAGCGTTTCAAAAATATAAAACACGAGGTTTATTTTTTATGGCTAGATACACGGCTTCAGCCTCTGAAGGGCTGCAGGGAAGACCGATCTTGTTACGCCATCAGTTAGCCTACGGCGGCGGTAATCTGTTAGGGAGTGGCGCACTGGCGATAAGCGGAGCATGGCTACTCTATTTTTATACGACCTTTTGCGGCCTGACGCTGATCGAGGCCTCATTTATCTTCTCCGTCGCCAGCATCATCGACGCCATCAGCAACCCGCTGATGGGCTATCTGACGGATAATTTTGGCAAAACGCGGTTAGGCAAGCGCTTTGGACGTCGGCGCTTCTTTTTGCTGATCGGCATTCCTCTGATGCTGTTCTACCCGCTGCTATGGGTAGAGGGTCTGAGTTTCTGGTACTACCTGTGTACCTATGTGGTGTTTGAGATCATCTATACCTCCATCATGGTGCCCTATGAGACGCTGGCGACAGAGATGACCGATGATTTCTCGCTACGCTCAAAGCTCACCGGCTATAAAGCCATCTTCGGCAAGCTGGCCAACTTCCTCGCCGCGTTTATTCCCGGACAGTTCATTCTGCTGTACGGCAAAGATTCCGCCACCCCTTTCTTCCTCACCGGGCTGACCTATGGCGCGATCCTGATCGTCGCGATTACCTGCCTGTGGCTGTGCAGCTGGGAGCGCGAGCGTGCGGAAGCCGTGGATACCAGCGCGAAAAAGGGGCTGCTGAGCACCCTGCTGTCGCTGGCGAAAGACATGCGTTCCACCTTTTATCTGCGCGTGTTCCGCAAACATCTCGGTATGTACCTGTGCGGGTTTGGCGCGGAATGGCTGTTTGCCTCCATCTTCACCTATTTCGTGATATTCGTTCTGCAGCACGATCCGGCAATGGTGGCCGGGCTGAACAGCCTGAACTCGATTCTGCAGCTGATCTCCACCGCGCTGTTTATCGGCCTGTGTGTGAAAAAGGGCTTTAGCAAACCCTATATCCTCGCGCTGGGGATCGTGATTTTCGCAGTCCTGCTGTATACCTCGCTGTGGTTCTTCCATCTGCCGTCAGGCCTGGCGACAGTGCTGATGTTCGGTATTACCGTGCTGTTCGGCCTGGGGACCGGCGGGGTTTACTATATTCCCTGGACCGTTTACACCTTCCTCGCCGATGTCGACGAAATCTACACCGGACGCCGCCGGGAAGGCATCTATGCCGGCGCCATGACCTTCTCAGGGAAAATTCTGCGCTCGATTGTGGTGTTTTCGATGGGAGCCATCCTGAGCTTTTACGGTTTCCAGTCAAAAGCGCACAGCCAACCGGAAAGCGCCGTGACCGCCATCGCGGTGGTATTCTGCGTCGGTGTCGTCGCCTTAGCCCTGGCCGCCATCGTCTTCAGTAAGCAGATGAAACTGGACCGTAAAGCTCATCTGGTGGTTCTGCAGGAAGTCGCGCGGATTAAAGCAGGCGGTAAAATCAGTGATATTGCGCCGGAGGTGCGGGCAATCGTAGAGGATCTGGTTGGCCATCGCTACGAAGAGTGCTGGGGCAACAGCAAATTGTTTAAAACCGCTGAGCCTGCGCCAGTGCAGACCGTGGTTTCTCATTAAAGAAAAAGGCCCCGGCGGTAATCCGCGGGGCCGGTTATTAATGCGTTTCTTCCTGCGGGGTAAACTTCAGCTCAATCAGGGCAATCGCTTTTTGCACCGCGCGAAGCGTCACCGGGTCGGCAGAAGCCGGGTGACTGGCGAAGTCGATGGCTTTCAGCTGACTGGTCATTTTTTCACGCACTTCCACCGGCGCGATGACGTCAATCACGTCGAGGATCTGCTTGATAATCAGCTGGCAGGCAACCACATCGGAAACCAGCTCGTCGTGTTCGGTAAGATGTTGAGACATTAATTACTCCTTTTTTCAGGAGCGTAATAGTACCCTAAATCGATAACGATAATAAAACCTGCCGCGGCAGGTTTTTTTCACCACCCGAGTGGCTGGCGGCGCCTCTGCTGCCGCTTTGCCGAGGATCCCCTTGATGGCAGCGACAACATGAACACCGCGATCTCTTCCGGTAACGAACGTGCCTTTTCAGCCCCGGCGCTGCTGGTGGCTGGCGCCTTTTTTATGGAGTTTCTCGACGGGACGGTGATCGCTACTGCCCTGCCCGACATGGCGAGAGATTTTGGCGTCACCGCCGTCGAGCTTAATATCGGCATCAGCGCCTATCTGATAACCCTCGCGGTGCTGATCCCGGCCAGCGGCTGGATCGCCGATCGCTTCGGCGCCCGGGCTATCTTCACCCTCGCTCTGGCCATTTTTACCCTTGCCTCGATCTTTTGCGGCCTCTCCAGCGACGTGCATACCTTTGTCGCCATGCGTATCCTGCAGGGGATCGGCGGCGCGCTGATGGTCCCCGTCGGCCGTCTGGCGGTACTGCGCACCACGCCGAAACACCTACTGATTAAAGCCATCGCCACCCTCACCTGGCCGGCGCTGGTGGCCCCCATTATCGGCCCGCCTTTGGGAGGGTTTATTACCCGCTACGCCAGCTGGCACTGGATCTTCTTTATCAATGTCCCGCTGGGCGTCGCGGCGATTATCCTGTCGCTGCGCATCATTCCTGATATCCGCGAAACGGAGCGGCGCGCCTTCGATATGACAGGATTTATCACAACCGCGGTGGCGATGGTCAGCCTGGTGACCGCGATGGAACGGCTCGGCGATCGCCAGCCGCAGATCTGGCCGACGCTGGCCCTCGCCGCGCTGGGCTTCAGTTGTCTGTTATATTCCATTCGTCATTTCCGCCGGGCGGCGGCGCCTATGGTTCGTCTCGACGCCCTGCAGGTGCCGACGTTCCGGGTGACGATGTACGGCGGCTCGCTGTTCCGGGCCTCCATCAGCGCAGTGCCCTTTCTGCTCCCCCTGCTGTTCCAGGTGGGGTTCGGTATGGATCCCTTTCACTCCGGCCTGCTGGTGCTGGCGGTATTTGTCGGCAATTTAACCATTAAACCCGCCACCACGCCGCTGATCCGCTGGCTGGGCTTTCGTCGCCTGCTGTTGATCAACGGCGCGCTGAACGTCTGTTCGCTGCTGGCCTGCGCGCTGCTCACGCCGCAAACCCCGGTCTGGGCGATCATGCTGATCCTTTATCTCGGCGGGGTGTTTCGCTCTGTCCAGTTCACAGGCGTGAGCACGCTGGCCTTTGCCGATGTCCCCGCCGCGCAGATGAGCGATGCCAATACCCTGTTCAGTACCGCGTCGCAGCTGGCGGTGGGGCTGGGGATCACGCTTGGGGCGATCGGCATTCGCCTGGGGGAACAGGTCGGCGACTGGCTGCACCTTTCCGCCGTTCCGGGGATCAGCTTTCGCCTGGCATTTGTGTTTATCGCGGTGATCTGTCTGGTGGGGATGATCGACAGCCTGCATCTGGCTAAAACGGCAGGCAGCAGCGTGTCGGCGAAGAAAACCTGAATGATGGAAGGGCCAGCGGCGCTGGCCCTGATAACGATTACCCGACGATCTGACGGACGAACGCTTCGATCGCTTTATCCTGGCAGTTTTCGAAGAAGCACTGCTGGAAGCGAGGGCCAGAGACCGCAGTTTTCACCAGCTCCGGATCGATGGCGCGCAGGGTGTCGAGATAATTTTCTTTGACTACCGCCGCTTTGACCTGGTTGAGGATCCCGGCATTACGCACCTGCGGTTCTTTGCGCTCCGGCGGATAGCCTTCCCCGTTACGACCGGTAAAGGCTTTTTCAAAGATAAAGCGCACATTCAGCTCGGCACCCCACCCGAAACCTTTGGCAAACGGCAGCGACAGCGCGTTACCGTTGTTGATCTGGGCAAACAGGAACGCGTCCGCCGGGTCGATACAGTAGCCGCAGACCACGCCAGGATGGATGTTCAGCGACATCAGCGCTCCCTGGCCGGTACCGCAGCCGGTGACCACGAAGTCAACCGCCTTCGAATTCAGCAGGATGCTGGCCATGATCCCGAGGTGAATATAGGTCAGATGATGATCGTTCTCATCGCTCATACCGACGTTAAAGACCGGAAATCCTTTTTCGTCGGCAACCGCGTTAAGCTCCTTGAGGATGATGGCGTTTTTGTTCGCCTGGCTGTTCTCCATCATCAGTGCAATCTTCATGGTTTACTCTCCTGAATGCTGTGCGGGCCTGCCCGCAGAATGTCATTGGCGTTGACTGCACTCTACTACCTGGAAAACAAACCTTCAAATTTTATGAAAAGTTGTTTTAAAAATTACGCAGCGCTTCACACTTTCACCGCCTCTGCCGCTCAGGTTACCGTGTCGCCCCTCATCAGGACGACTCCGCATGGCGCTCCCCACCTGGCAACCCGCAGAGGGCGTCGTTTCGCTTCCGCAAAAAACTAATAATAAATTAAAACTATTCTCATTTATTATTAAATTGCCAATGCGTGTTATTCCCATTAGCATTTTAAATAAAATATTTTTAAATTTACTTTTTGCAAATAATTAAATAACAAATTATAGTGGCAGCCGATAACATCTATTTTTTAATTCCAGGAGCGCGACGATGCTGAAAACGGAAATGATCGACAAACTGAATGAACAGATGAATCTTGAACTTTATTCTTCTCTTCTTTATCAGCAGATGAGCGCCTGGTGCAGTTACCATAGTTTTGAAGGGGCTGCGGCCTTCCTGCGTCGCCATGCCCAGGAAGAGATGACCCATATGCAGCGCCTGTTCGACTACCTGACCGACACCGGCAGCCTGCCGCGCATCAACGCCATCGCCTCCCCGTTTGCCGAGTATGCGTCACTGGATGAACTGTTCCGCCAGACCTATGAGCACGAGCAGCTGATCACGCAAAAAATTAATGAACTGGCGCACGCGGCTATGACCAGTCAGGATTACCCGACCTTTAATTTCCTGCAGTGGTATGTCGCCGAACAGCATGAAGAAGAGAAATTATTTAAATCGGTAATTGACAAACTGACCCTCGCCGGGAAAAGCGGTGAAGGTCTGTACTTTATCGACAAAGAGCTGGCCACTCTCGATACGCAGAATTAATTGCTCGCGCCGCGACGCTTCTCCGTCGCGGCATTTTTAATGCTGGCAAATCTTATTTTCTGCGGTGGTAAACCCTGTCGCTCTGGCAATAAATTTACCTTTTTGCTCTAAAAACGCCACCAGCTCCGCAGCGCTCAGATTTTCCGCCGAACAGGTGTGAAAACGCGCCTCTGCGCCAAAGCGACGGTGTATGGCCGCCTCCAGCGAAGCTGCCGTCCAGCACTCCCCCGACGCCAGCATCATCTGCAGCACTTCATGACCATGTATAGAAGACATAACCCCTCCGGAAAAAAACGTCAGCTTAGGCCAGACCGGCGGCCCGCGCCTTGCGCCAGCGCAGGCTTTCGCCCTTTCGAATTCGTAAAGTTTTGATTACACTGCTTGTAACCCTGATTTGACGAAAGACGCAATATCCCCTACTCTGCGCGGCATAAATTATTGTGATTTGCTGTAGGGATAGCGAAAAGCGTGAAGAACCGCACTCTGGGCAGTATTTTAATCGTAGCCGGCACCACAATCGGTGCAGGAATGTTGGCAATGCCATTGGCCGCCGCAGGCGTCGGGTTTACCGTCACGCTGGGTTTACTTTTCACCCTGTGGGCATTGATGTGCTATACCGCCCTTTTGCTGCTGGAAGTCTACCAGCATGTCCCTGCCGATATGGGGCTCGGTTCTCTGGCGGCGCGCTATCTGGGCCGTTACGGACAGTGGATCACCGGGTTGTGCATGCTGTTTCTGTTATACGCCCTCACGGCGGCCTACATTAGTGGCGCCGGCGAATTACTCGCTTCCAGCCTCAACCAGTGGCTGGACTGGCAGCTGCCGCCGGCCGCAGGCGTACTGATCTTCACCCTGCTCGGCGGGGCGGTGGTGTGCATTGGCACCGCGCTGGTCGACCTGTTCAATCGCTTCCTGTTTAGCGCCAAAATCGTCTTCCTGGTGATTATGCTGGCCCTGCTGATGCCGCACATTCATCAGGTGAATCTCCTCACGCTGCCGGTTGAGCAAGGCCTGGCTCTGTCGGCCATTCCGGTGATCTTTACCTCCTTCGGCTTTCACGGCAGCGTGCCGAGCATCGTCAGCTATCTGGGGGGCGATATCCGTAAACTGCGTCGGGTGTTTATTATCGGCAGTTTTATTCCGCTGGTGGCCTATATTTTCTGGCAGCTGGCGACGCTGGGCAGTATTGACGCCCCAGCCTTTACCGCCCTGCTTGCGCAACATGCCGGTCTGAACGGTCTGCTGGAGGCGATCCGCGAAGTGGTAGCGTCACCGCACGTGGAGCTGGCAGTACACCTGTTTGCCGACCTTGCGCTGGCGACCTCCTTCCTCGGCGTCTCGCTCGGGCTGTTTGATTATCTGGCCGATATGTTTCAGCGCAAAAACAACGTCAGCGGGCGTCTGCAGAGCGGGATGATCACCTTTCTGCCGCCGCTGGCGTTCGCCCTGTTCTATCCCCGCGGCTTCGTCATGGCCCTGGGCTACGCCGGGGTGGCGTTGGCCGTTCTGGCCCTGATGTTACCGGCCATGCTGGTCATGAAGAGTCGCCGACTGCATCCGCAGGCCGCCTGGCGGGTGGCCGGCGGCGCCCCGGCGCTGTGGCTGGTCCTGCTGTGCGGGATCGGCATCGTGGCGATCCAGTTCTGCATCGTCGCCGGGCTGTTACCGGCGGTGGGATAGATAAAAGAAGGGGCCAGCCGGCCCCTTTTTCATTTCGCTAAGCAACACTGCTTATACTTTTTACCGCTGCCGCACGGGCAGGGATCGTTACGTCCGACTTTCGTCTCATTTCTTACCGGCTGCGGGACCACCTCCGGCTGCGGATTCGCCATCCAGTACTGGTAAAGCGCCAGCGCCGCCGGGGTGATACGCTCGATACTGGCGATAAATTCATCCGCCGTCAGATTATCCAGCGTAGAAAACTGTTCTTCGCTACCGTGAAGCGCAATCGCCTCCAGCTCAGGCTGAAGTTCAGCGGGCAGCGTCGACCAGTCGCTCAGCGCCACGCCGCGCAGATAGCCAAAACACCACTCTTCAACGATGGTCAGTTCCTGACCTTCCGCTTCGCGGGTGCCGAACAGCGGTTCGAACTGATCGGGATAAGACTCGAGTCGTTCGGCGATATCGCTCATATGCTGCAGCGTCAGATTGACAAAGCGATCGCGCTCGCGGTCGTTGGCCCAGCGTGGCACGTTATCTGCGCCACCCCAGATCGCCAACAGCCACTGGGCGGGTTCAATAGCGGTGGGCGCCGAGAGGATCGCCGTCAGCAGGCCATCCAGTTCAGAGACATCCAGAATAGCGCCTTCGGTGGCGTATTTCGCCAGCGTCTCGTCCAGCCATTCCAGTTCGTTTTCGTTTAAGGGTCCGGTATTCATTCACAGGCTCGCATGGTAAAAATCGGGCCTACAGTAGCCGAAATGCCGGCAGAAAGCCACCCGGCTGCGCCCATTGCGCCTGCGCCGACCCGACACAATCAGGCCAGCCCTTGTAGCGCCGCCGCCACGTCGCGACAGGCCTCATCCCCTAACGGCAGCAAGGGGCGGGGAAGCGAGTCAGGGTCGCACAATCCCAGAATAGCCGCAGCGGCGGCGATCACCCGCAGGCTGCCGCCGTAGCGGTCAAAGCACCGCCAGAGGGGCGCCAGTTGCTTATTCAGCGCCGCCACCTGTTCCGCGTCGCCGTGACGGATGGCTTTTACCAGCGCCAGTGAGATCCGGGGAAAGAGTCCGCCGCAGACCGAGTACCAGACCTCACAGCCGGCCTGCAAGCCGGCTGTCGCCCGGACGTCACCGCTCACGCCAAGCGTGACGCCGCAAGGCAGATGACGACGCAGCGCCGCCACCCGTTCGCTGGCCTGTGGCGCGGGCAGACCGGGAATTTTAATCGAGGCGATGGCCGGTAAGGCGGCAATGCGCCCCTGCAGCTCATCCGATAACGTCACATGGGTGGTACGGGGATTGTCATACAGGCAAACCGGCACCGAGGCATGCCGGCAGACCTCCTCGTAAAAAGCATAGATCTCCTCCGCAAACAGCGGCTGATAGGACATCATCGGCAGGAGCAATGCATCCGCCCCGGCCTGCTGAGCATCCTCCACCAGCCGCAGCACCTCGCAGGTGGCGATGGCGCCGACGCCGACCATCATCGGGGTCGGCCCGGCATGCGCCTTCGCCACCTGCACGACCCGCTTGCGCTGCTCACGACTGAGATAAGCGTAGCTGCCGGTTGAGCCTAAGATGCCCAGGGAGTCGACTCCGGCATCGGTAAGACGAGCAAGAATACGAATAAACGCTTTTTCATCGATATTTTGCTGATGCAGCGGCGTTAACGGAAATGCGCAAAGCCCTGTGAACATGATGCCTCCGGCAGGCAGGGAGAAGTGTCCGGACGATAGTAGCAGGGAGAGATCGTTTTGTCCTGGGACAAATGAGCGATTGCCGGTGACAATGGGGTGGTTCCCCACTACGGGGGGATCCCATTCGCGATATTGCCGCTGTCAGCCCAGACATCGATAGCCACCCGATTCTGCCGAGGATATTCAACGACGCCGTTCCCTGCAGTCGCTATTTTTTGCTGCATTGCCAATCTTAAATCAATTTGCCATAAGACCGCATGATTGATGTTGTTATATATAAGCAGCAATTAAATAAGGTACCACTACGGCTTCAAATGGATAAAAAATGACAGATAACATCCAGGAAAAATATCTAAAGATATGATTAATAAAGTCAACGTATAAAATATTACTGGGTCGACCTGCAGATCCTGACGGTCCTGAAAACTATTATCACGCAACTTCTGACAAGCCGCTTGCAGAATCAGCGCAACTTCTGAACTCATCGCTGATAAACAGTGACGAGTTCAAGGGATTAACAACATCCAGAATGGCATTCGAGAATATGTGTCTCCCGCCACATTGTGTATCAAGGACGGAGACTCAAGAGCGGTTGGCTGTAAAGCACATTGTGTCGCCAGGAAGCCATTGTTTAACATCGCGGACACTGAAAAAATTCAATCTGAAAACACCTCTCTGCCTTTTGACTGGATTTTTTCCTGCCCCGCGATGGTCATCGATTGCCTGTGGGACGATTTTCACCCATCGCGATTCCTCGAACCGTTTAGGCGTATTACGTCCGGGCAGTAAAGAGGTTCAGGAACATATTAAAAAGTGCGGATGGCAAGCTTTTTGTCATTTGCTGCAGATAAGAGATCAATCTTGTAAAGGTGCCCCCGGCATTAGTCGCTGAACTGGCTCAGCACACGACGAACTTCTATCTGTTAGCTTTTTCACTGCAGAACCCCTCTCATATTCAACTGGAGAGCATCGCTTCTGGGGACAATTATTCGCTATATCGTTTTACCCCGGAGTCTGAAGAAAAATTTACCGGCAAATTCCCCTCGCTTACGGATGAGATGGTATTTATATCGAAAGTACTTTCTTTCAACCTCGAACTATAGAGACGGTTCCAACACCGGTCCGCTGTCTCGTCTTGTACCCACTCGCTTCCTACCTGCTGGCCTGGGGGAGCGAGATCGTCCCGAACGTATAATCACCCACCCGTTAAACCCATTATCCGCCGCGACCCGGACCTGCTTCACTACGGTAAGCCTCTATGCCAGAAGTCTGTGCCGACCACAGACCTTGACTTCAAGCCTCTCCTTGCCCGGATTCAGAGCGGCCCCCCGTATCTCCAGGCGCAGGCTTAGCCAGTGACAATAATTCGGGTGTAGCGCAAGATGGATAAGAGAAACAGGATGACATGTCGTAATGAAGAGGGATTTAAAAACAAAAAAACCACCCGTAGGTGGTTTCACGACACTGCTTATTGCTTTGATTATTCTGCTTTTATCCCAATGGTACCCGGAGTGGGACTTGAACCCACACAGCGCGAACGCCGAGGGATTTTAAATCCCTTGTGTCTACCGATTCCACCATCCGGGCTCGGGATATAAAGTGGAGGCGCGTTCCGGAGTCGAACCGGACTAGACGGATTTGCAATCCGCTACATAACCGCTTTGCTAACGCGCCTTTGATACTGAAGCACCCGCCTATGCCGATGCTATTAATTTGGAGCGGGAAACGAGACTCGAACTCGCGACCCCGACCTTGGCAAGGTCGTGCTCTACCAACTGAGCTATTCCCGCATCATCAAGTTATTTGCTAATCACTTGATTTTGTTATCGTCTGGAAGACTGTGCCGCCGTTCGATGCGTTGCATTCTACTTATCTCTCGCGGTGAGTCAACGGTATTTTTCGCAACTTTGCATCGTTTGCTGAAAATAACGGCGAAACGATCACTGATCAAGCAAATCGCCGCGCGCCGCGTTCAAATATTGCAGCATCGACCACAGCGTCAGCACCGCCGCCACGAGGAAAAGCGCGATCCCTGCCCATTCCACCCACGGATAAGGACGCCACAGCATCCACACCAGGGCGGTCATCTGCGCGGTGGTTTTTACTTTGCCAATCCACGAGACCGCCACGCTGCTGCGTTTTCCCAACTCCGCCATCCACTCGCGCAGCGCGGAGATAATAATTTCCCGGGCAATCATCGTCGCCGCCGGCAGCGTGACCCACCAGGTGTGATAGTGCTCAGCGACCAGCACCATGGCGATAGCCACCATGACTTTATCGGCCACCGGATCGAGGAAGGCGCCGAACCGGGTACTCTGGTTCCAGCGACGGGCGAGGAAACCATCAAACCAGTCGGTCACAGCGGCAACAAAGAAAATCAGCGCGCAGGCAAACGGCGCCCAGATAAAGGGCAGATAAAACGCCAGCACAAAGAACGGGATCAGGATGACGCGGAACAGAGTAAGCAACGTAGGGATATTAAATTGCATAGTGACGGGTAACTATCTGTTGTAAGTAAAAATTAGCCCTATGTTGCTACAGAGCCCCTAATGTTTCAACGAGTAGAAGATCTTTTCTGCCAGAGCGTGAGAGATGCCCGGTACTTTGGCAATTTCTTCGACGCTGGCCTGCTGCAGCCCCTGCAGTCCACCCATGTACTTCAGCAGCATCTGGCGACGCTTCGGCCCCACCCCCTCGATAGTCTCAAGCGAGCTGGTGTTCTTCACTTTCGCCCGTTTTTTGCGATGGCCGGAGATTGCATGATCATGCGATTCATCGCGGATATGCTGGATCACGTGCAGAGCCGGCGAATCCGGTGGCAGGCTAAACCCCTCGCCTTCCGGCTCAAAGAATAACGTTTCCAGGCCGGCTTTACGATCGCTACCTTTCGCCACGCCCAGCAGCAGCGGATGATGTTTATCCCAGGGGACGTCCAGCTCCGCAAATACCGCTTTCGCCTGCGCCAGCTGCCCCTTGCCGCCGTCTATCAGGATCACATCAGGAATCTTGTTGTCATCAATCGCTTTGCCATAGCGACGGCGCAGGACCTGATTCATCGCCGCATAGTCATCGCCCGGGGTGATGCCGGCGATATTGTATCGCCGGTACTCCGCGCGCAGCGGACCATTGCTGTCAAATACCACGCAGGAGGCGACGGTCTGTTCGCCCATGGTGTGGCTGATATCAAAGCACTCCATCCGCTTCACCGCCGGCAGCTCCAGCACGGAGGCCAGCGCCTGCAGACGCTGATGAATAGTCGATTGCTGAGACAATTTGGTGGTTAACGCCGTCGCGGCATTGGTGCGCGCCAGCTTAAGATAACGCGCCCGGTCGCCGCGCGGCTTGGTCTGCACATGGATTCGACGCCCCGCCAGTTCTGACAGCGACTCGGCCAGCAGCGTCTTATCTCCGAGGTTAAAGTCGAGCAAAATTTCCCCCGGCAGCGTGCGCATCTGGCTGCCCTGCAGATAGAACTGGCCGACAAAGGTCTCGACGACCTCGCCCAGCTCGGTACCGCCCGGCACTTTCGGGAAGTAGCTGCGGCTGCCCAGTACTTTACCCTGGCGGATAAACAGTACATGGACGCAAGCCATGCCGGCATCGAAGGCAACCCCGATCACGTCAAGATCGTCGCCGGTGTTAGAGACAAACTGTTTCTCCGTCACGCGGCGGACGGCCTGAATCTGGTCGCGAATGCGCGCCGCCTCTTCAAACTCAAGGTTCTGGCTCGCCTTCTCCATCCGCGCGATGAGCTGAGTCAGCACCTGGTCATCTTTGCCGGCAAGAAACAGCCGCACATACTCCACCTGCTGAGCATACTCGTCTTCACTGACCAGCCCCGCCACGCACGGCCCGAGGCAGCGGCCAATCTGATACTGTAGACAGGGACGGGAGCGATTGCGGTAGACGCTGTTTTCACACTGACGGATGGGAAAGATCTTCTGCAGCAGCGCCAGGGTCTCGCGCACGGCATAGCCGTTGGGAAAAGGACCAAAATACTCGCCCTTCGCATGTTTGGCGCCACGATGCATCGCCAGACGCGGATGGGTATCGCCACTGAGGAAAATAAAAGGATACGACTTATCGTCGCGCAACAGCACGTTGTACCGCGGCTGGTACAGCTTGATATAGTTGTGCTCAAGCAGCAGCGCTTCCGTCTCGGTATGGGTGACGGTCACGTCGATTTGCGCGATCAGCGCCACCAGCGCTTCCGTTTTACGCGACGCGAGGTTGCTGCGGAAGTAGCTGCTGAGCCGCTTTTTCAAATCTTTGGCTTTGCCAACATAGATGACGGTTCCGCCAGCATCATACATCCGATACACACCGGGCTGGCTAGTTACCGTTTTCAGGAAAGCTTTTGCGTCAAAAACATCACTCACTGGCTTGCTAACGACTCCGCATTACACAGGCCATGGCGAATTGCCAGGTGGGTCAGCTCGACATCACCATGAATGTTCAATTTGCTGAACATCCGATAACGATAGCTGTTAACCGTTTTAGGACTCAGATTCAGCTGCTCTGAGATCTCATTCACCTTCTGACCTTTGGTGATCATCAGCATAATCTGCAATTCGCGTTCAGACAAACTGGCAAACGGCGATTCTGTTTTTTCCGGTTCAATCTGACTTAACGCCATTTGCTGAGCAATATCAGAGGCAATATAACGTTGCCCTGACGCGACGCAGCGAATCGCATTCACCACTTCCTGTGGCGCGGCGCCCTTACTGAGATAGCCTGCCGCCCCCGCCTGCATGACCTTGGCAGGTAAGGGATTCTCGGTATGCACGGTCAACATGATCACTTTTGTGCCCGCTACCGAGCGCGCAATTTTGCGCGTCGCTTCCAGACCCCCGATCCCGGGCATGTTCATGTCCATCAGGACGACATCGGCGGAATTAGCCCGGCACCACTTGACGGCGTCTTCGCCGCAGCAGGCTTCGCCAGCGACTTTAATCCCTTTTATATCTTCCAGAATGCGTCGTATCCCTGCGCGCACCAGTTCGTGGTCATCAACAAGAAGAACGTTGATCAAAGGAATAATCTCCAGAATGAGGGATAACGCTACTGATACTTTATCTCCCACATATTACCGGGTTTTATTGCTATTTTAAAAGGCAAAAAAATGCCCTCGCCTCGATTTGGCTCTCATTTATGGCAATGTCTGTGCACACTCAGTGGAAAGTCATTGCGAACAGTCGGTTGCACGAGTCTTATTTTTTAACAATCCCCATACAGAAGGCACAAAAAACACAACAGATTACGTAGCGCATAAATACGAAGCTAAATATGTAACAATTATTAACGTACTAAATAGATAGTGGCAATTATTGGCCTGACGATGGCTATTACGTCTTATCTGAAGCATAAAACCATTCACAGCTCAGATGAGAGAACAGAAATTAAGCACTCCTTTTTTTTCTGTCGCTTGTGGTATACTGCGCGGCCTTCACATTGAGTAGAGCGCAATAGCGCAGCGAGTAAACGAGGATATCGATGAGCACACCAGATTTTTCCACTGCAGAAAATAATCAGGAACTGGCGCAGGAAGTCTCCTGCCTGAAAGCGATGATGACGCTGATGCTGCAGGCGATGGGCCAGGCAGATGCAGGTCGCGTGATTATTAAAATGGAAAAGCAGATCGCGCAGATGGAAGATGAGGCTCAGGCCGCCGTATTCTCCAGCACCGTTAAGCAAATTAAACAAGCTTATCGGCAGTAATCCTGTACCGGCTGAAAGTATGACTGACAGCCGGTATCACGTCTGGCACGCAGAACGGCAGGCGCCTTCAGATTAACCCTGTCGCCACAGCGTAACAGGCAATTTGCGTTTTATTCGGCGCGTTAAATTTCCGTTGCATATTCTTCTGATGGAAATTGACCGTATTTTCCGAAATCGAGAGAATCATCGCCACCTCCGCAGAGGTCTTTCCTTCCGCGGTCCATTTGAGGATCTCCAGTTCGCGCCGGCTGAATTTCATCTCCGGCGGCATCACCATCTCATCTTCAAGACGCAAGAGCGTCAGCAGGCTCAGCTCCGTCAGCGTTCGCAAGCGCAGCTCCAGCTCATCTTCAGCATAAGCGTTCGGCAAACGGTTGTTCGCGGAGACGGAGAGAAAACCCTGAGCATGATTCGGCAACGTCAGGCACTGTGTCACCCCTTTTTGCAGACCATGGTCGCGCGCGCCGTCCCATAACGCCTGCGCATCGCGAAACAGCCCATCTTCCCACGGCAGATGGCCACGCATAAAATTCTCCGGGCGTAATACGGGATCTATGGCGAAATAATTCTCTGCCTGGTAATGAGACATCCATGCGCGGGGATAGGTCGACTGAAACGTGACGCGGGGGCGGGTGAAAGGCACCGGGTGACGTACACAAAGCGTATAGAAATCATATTCCAGCGTTTCTGTTTCTCGTTGCAGGAGATTATAAACCTCCTGAGCGGCGGCCATGGACTGAAATTGATGCAGCATATCCCGCCGCCAGCTGAAAAAATCATTGTCCCTCATAGCTGTGCAAATAACTCCTGATTGATAATCATTATTATAAATACAGAAAACTAACACATAAATCTTATTTATATGTATAAAATATCGTAGCTGTCGCATTTATTAGCCTGAAGACTTGCCTTTTCCCAGTTCGCTGCGCTGAAACTAAGGCCCCTCCCTTCATTTTCTACACCCTACAAGGGGGGATGGGAAGCGGTGTATACGGCCAGGGGAGTAAATAGCACAAAGACGTGACGATGGGGTGTTACCCCAGCGTGGAATTGGGCTCATTGCGGCGGCTCACACGAAGGCGAGCCGCCGCGCCAGCGCCTGCTCTATTGCATCAGGAATTTTTCGAGGAACTGGCGGGTTCGCGGCTGCTGAGGCGAGGCGAACAGCGCTTTGGCCTCGCCTTGTTCAACGATGCGTCCCTGATCCATAAAAATCGCCCGATCGGCAACGTCGCGAGCGAAGCTCATTTCATGGGTCACGATAACCATGGTGCGTTTCTCCTGCGCCAGCTGGCGGATGGTATTGAGCACCTCCCCTACCAGCTCGGGATCGAGAGCCGAGGTCGGTTCATCAAACAGGATCACGTCCGGACGCATGGCCAGCGCGCGGGCAATCGCGACCCGCTGCTGCTGCCCGCCAGAGAGGCGGCGCGGATAGCTGTTCTCTTTGCCGCTGAGGCCCACTTTCGCCAGCAGATCGCGCGCCCGCGCCATCGACTCCTGCTTGTCTTCACCTTTTACGATGACCGGCCCTTCAATGATGTTCTCCAGCACCGTCCGGTGGGGAAACAGGTTGAAGTTCTGGAAGACAAAGCCAACGTGCTGGCGCAGCCGACGGATAAGCCCTTTTTGCGGCCCGAGGCTGCGACCAGCGTCGATCGTCACATCGCCGACGCGGATAGTGCCGCTCTCCGGTTGCTCCAGCAGATTAATGCTGCGCAGCAGGGTGGTTTTACCCGAGCCGCTGGGGCCGATGATTGCCACCACTTCGCCTTCCTGCACCTCGAGGTCGATACCGTGGAGCACCGTCTGGCCATGGAATTTTTTCACCAGGCTTTTTACTTCAATCGCACTCATTTCGGATCACGCTCCTGGCGGTTCAGCTGGTTTTCAAAATAGTTCTGCAGCGAGGAGAGTACCGTCGCCATCACCCAGTAGATCAGAGAGGCGGCCAGATACATGGTGAAGACCTCCAGCGTACGCGAGGTGATAAGCTGCGCCTGACGGAACAGCTCCGGCACCTGGATCGTCGCCGCCAGCGAGGTATCTTTTACCAGGCTGATAAAACTGTTAGAGAGCGGCGGCAAAGCGACCCGCGCCGCCTGGGGTAAAATAGCCCGACGCATCGTCTGCCAGGGGGTCATACCGATACTGGCCGCCGCTTCCCATTGCCCTTTGTCAATCGAGGCGATGGCCGCGCGTAGGGTTTCCGCCGCGTAGGCCGCCGTGTTCAGCGATAAGCCGATCATCGCCGCCGGGATCGGGTCAAGCTCAATGCCAAACTGCGGCAAGCCGTAGTAGATCATGAACAGCTGGGCGATAAGCGGTGTCCCGCGAAAAATGGAGATATACATGCGCGCCAGCCATTTTACCGGCCAGAGGGTCGACATGCGCATCAGCGCCAGGATAAAGCCCAGCACCAGGCCGAAAAACATCCCGCCAATGCTCAGCTGCAGCGTAAAGACGGCGCCTTTCAGCAGAAAAGGCGCAGAATCGATGACCAGTTGAATACTTTCTTGCATGCTGTGGTTTCTGTATTAGAGGTGAGGATGATAGGCAAACAGCGCCGGCGCTCCGCCGGTATGGACGAACAAAATCGGCCCTTCATCCTTAAAGCGTTTCTGCGTAATGCCATCGATAAGTCCGGCCATCGCTTTGCCGGTATAAACCGGGTCGAGCAAAATACCTTCCAGTTGCGCCAGCAGCTTCACGGCGGCCATTCCTTCCTCATTTGGCGTCCCGTAGCCTGGGGCAAAGTAATCGTCCCACAGGATGATGTCGGCTTTCGCCTGCAGCTCAAGGCTGTTGGCCACGGCCTGCTGCAGCGCTACCACTTTCGGCAGCTGGTCGGCAACCGCGCGCGACACCGTCACCCCAATCAGTTCCGCCTGCGGCATCAGCTGTTCAAGGCCGACCGCCAGTCCGGCATGGGTGCCGGCGCTCCCGGAGGCCACCACCACCGACGAAATCTCCACCGCGTCTTCGCACTGCTGGGCGATTTCCAGCGCGCTTTCCACATAGCCTAGCGCCCCAAGGGCGTTTGAACCGCCGACCGGAATGACATACGGGCGGTACCCCTGCGCTTCGATACGGGTCGCCAGCTCGTCGAGCTGCGCAGCGGGATCGGTCAGGGCATCGCACATCTCAACCTGGGTATTAAACAGATCCAGCAGCAGGCGGTTGCCATTGCTCAGATAGTTCTCCGCACGGGTGCCGATGGGATTTTCCAGCAGCGCCACGCAGTGCAAGCCCAGTTTGGCGGCGACCGCCGCCGTCTGGCGCACATGGTTAGACTGGATCGCGCCGGCGGTAATTAAAGTATCCGCCCCTTCGCGCAGCGCATCGGCGGCGAGAAACTCCAGCTTGCGCAGTTTGTTTCCCCCCATCGCCAGCGGCGTCGTATCATCACGTTTGATAAATATTTCGCGCCCGAGGTGATCGGACAGACGCGGCAGATACTCCAGCGGCGTCGGCGCGCCGATCAATTCCAGACGCGGAAAGCGGGTTAAATTTTGCAGTGACATGGCCCCTCCTGACTCAGTTATGCTTCATTATGCACACAGTTACGCGCTAAATAAAAAAAGGCGCTTCCAGGAGCGCCTTTTTTCACCGCTGGCCTTTATTTTGTCACGTCAGCGCCAAACCATTTCTCTGACAGGGCCTTCAGGCTGCCATCTTTCTGCATATCCGCGATCGCGCCATCTACCGCTTTCAGCAGGTCATCGTTGCCTTTGCGCAGTGCAACGCCAGCTTCCTGACGGGAGAACGCTTCGCCGGTTACCGCCAGCGTGTTGTTAGTTTTCTTCACCAGATCCAGCGCCGCCAGACGGTCAACCAGAATGGCGTCAATACGGCCTACGCGCAGATCCTGGTATTTGGTCGGATCGTCATCATAGGTGCGGACATCCACGCCCTGGACGTTCTGACGCAGCCACTCTTCATAGTTAGTGCCCAGCCCGACGCCCACTTTCTTGCCTTTCAGATCCGCTGCGGTTTTAATCGCGCCTTCGTTGCCTTTCTTCACCAGCGCCTGCACACCGGAGATCGTGTACGGGGTGGAGAAATCGTATTTTTTCTTACGTTCATCAGAGATAGTGACCTGGTTAATCACCACGTCAATGCGCTTGGAATCCAGCGAGGCCAGCATACCGTCCCACTTGGTCGGTTTGAGGTCAGCCTTCACGCCCAGATGTTTCGCCAGCTCGTTGGCGAACTCCACTTCAAAGCCGGTCAGCTTACCGTCATCGCCCTGGAAGCTAAAAGGAGGATAGGTGCCTTCGAGGCCCACGCGCAGGGTGCCGCGCTCTTTAATCTGATTGAGCAGGTTTTCCGCCGCAAAAGTTTTCACGCTAACGCCAGCCATCAAAACAACGGCCATCGCGCCCATCAGCGCCTGACGACCCAGAAGTGCTAATTTCATAGATACCCCGAAGGTTAGGATTTTCCTGTAGTGTAAAGCGCTTAACGGCCCGACACCAACATCGTTACGCTACATCTTATGCAAATTTATTATATATGATCCGCTTTAGGGTATAGCGAAATTCAGGGCTTTCCTCACCCGTTTTGCGGGATATCTCCCATACTGCAAAGGTCAGCCTGTTGACGTCTGGAGCATGGAAGATGAAAAACCCCACCTTGTTGCAATGTTTTCACTGGTACTACCCCGCCGGCGGCGAACTGTGGCGTGAAGTCGAAGCGCTGGCCCCCAGTCTTAACGAAATCGGCATCAATATGGTCTGGTTGCCCCCCGCCTACAAAGGCGCCTCGGGCGGCTATTCCGTCGGCTATGACACCTACGATCTCTTCGACCTCGGCGAGTTTGATCAAAAGGGCTCTGTCGCCACCAAATATGGCGATAAGACCCAGCTGCTGGCGGCGATCAACGCCCTGAAGGAGCACGACATCGCCGTGCTGCTGGACGTGGTGGTGAACCATAAAATGGGCGCCGATGAAAAAGAGGCCCTGCGCGTGCAGCGCGTCGATGAGCAGGATCGCACGCAAATTGACGAGACGATCATAGAGTGCGAGGCATGGACTCGCTATACCTTCCCGGTGCGCGCCGGGCAGTATTCGCAGTTTGTCTGGGACTACAAGTGCTTTAGCGGCATTGACCACATCGAGAATCCGACGGAAGACGGTGTATTTAAAATCGTCAACGACTACACCGGCGAAGGCTGGAATGAACAGGTCGATGACGAGCTTGGCAACTTCGACTACCTGATGGGCGCCAATATCGATTTTCGTAATCACGCCGTCACCGAAGAGATCAAATACTGGGCGCGCTGGGTGATGGAGCAAACCGGTTGCGACGGTTTTCGTCTTGACGCTGTGAAGCATATCCCCGCATGGTTTTACAAAGCGTGGATCGAGCATGTTCAGGAGGTAGCCCCGCAGCCGCTGTTTATTGTTGCGGAATACTGGTCCCATGAAGTGGAAAAGCTCCAGCAGTATATCGATCTGGTCGAGGGCAAGACGATGCTGTTTGACGCCCCGCTGCAGATGAAATTTCATGAAGCGTCACGCCAGGGGCGCGATTACGACATGAGCCAGATTTTCAGCGGGACGCTGGTGGAAGCCGACCCCTTCCATGCCGTCACCCTGGTCACCAACCATGATACCCAGCCGCTGCAGGCGCTCGAGGCGCCGGTTGAGCCATGGTTTAAACCGCTGGCCTATGCGCTGATCCTGTTGCGTGAAAATGGCGTACCTTCGGTCTTCTATGCCGATCTCTTCGGCGCCTCCTATGAGGATACCGGCGGCGACGGACAAACCTACGCCATAGAAATGCCCGTTATCGAACAACTCCACGAGCTGATCGACGCCCGTCAGCGTTTTGCCCACGGCGTGCAGACTCTCTGGTTCGATCACCCCAACTGCATTGCCTTCAGCCGCAGCGGCACGGACGAGGATCCCGGCTGCGTGGTGGTGATGTCCAATGGTGATGAGGGAGAAAAGACCCTGACGCTGGGCGAGAATTATGGCAACAAACGCTGGCGGGATTTCCTGGGCAATCGGGAAGAGATTGTCGAAACCGACGGCGAAGGCTGCGCCACCTTTACCTGTAACGGAGGAAGCGTCAGCGTGTGGGTGCTGGAGGCGGTGCTGTAGTCATCTGACGCCGGACGGGCCAGCGGTGGCCCGCCGGAATCTTAGTGCGCGGTGGTCGGCGCGCTGACTGGAGCGGTGGCACGCGCTTTCGCCCATGCTTTCTCGCACTCCGGGGTGAGACGTTCAACGCGGGTCAACGTCATACGATCGTAGGAAAGGGTGTTGCCCTCGTGCTCGATCGGGTAGATATCCAGGGAAGCGGTCACGTTGTAGATATCGCTATCGCGGTTCATCAGTTTCCCCGGCTGGGCGATCACGCGCTGCCACTGGCGGCAGTCGAAGGTGTCCCCATCTTTGGTGACGATCAGGCTGGCGATGGCGTCCGGACTCATCATCTCACTCTGCGGCCCTTTCGTCTGCCAGTAGCCTTCCAGGCCTGCCGGCGCTGGGGCTTTAACAACGTCTTCGTAACGATCAACCTGCACGCATCCGGCGAGCGCCACCACCATGCCAGCAAAAACTAACTGTTTCATCATTCATCCCACAAGCTGATAAAAAAGTATTGTGGCATTAAAGCGTTAAGCCTTCCACCCCCGCCGCGGGCGGAGAAGCCGGGTAAAACAGGGCCAGGCATCGTGACCTTCATATGAAATAAGGAAATTCTGAAAGTAAAAGAATCTTTGGCGCCTAACCATAGCAGCCACGGGCACTTTTTGTTTTTAATTCGCTCACACTACCGGTTCTCGACTTTACTTTAAGAGTTTTCCTGGCAAATTATATGCAGAGATGCGGAATAGTTTAATGGAACTAATGGGTTCTTTCTTAAACCTACTATTATTACCGCCCGCAAGGACTGCTTCGCACAGCCAGTGCGAAGTGTATATCGTTACGTGTTGATTGAGGATGGGTCATGTCAACGATGATTATGGATTTGTGCAGTTATACCCGGTTGGGACTTACGGGATATCTGACCAGTCGGGGAATTAAAAAACAGGAAATCGTTGAGGTCAACTGCGCTGAGGATCTGCACAGGCACTGTGCGTCATGTTGCCCGGCGGTGGTGTTTCTGAATGAAGATTGCTTTGTGCATGATGATGAAAGTAATAACATTATTCGCCAGATCATCACGCAAAATCCGGCGACGCTGTTTGTGATTTTTATGTCGCTGGCGAACATCCATTTTGACCGCTATCTGCGGGTACGTAAGAATCTGCTAATCAGTTCAAAATCGATCACCCCAAAAGACCTTGATGTCATTCTGGTTAATTATCTTAAATACAAGAACACGAGCCTGGGGCAGTTGAATTTACCGACGTTGTCGCTAAGCAAAACAGAATCAAATATGCTGCAAATGTGGATGGCCGGGCATGGTACTTCGCAAATTTCAACGCAAATGAACATCAAAGCGAAAACGGTATCATCGCACAAAGGTAATATTAAAAAGAAAATACAGACGCATAATAAGCAGGTGATTTACCACATCGTTCGGCTGACCGAAAACATTACCAGTGGTATTCAGGTGAATCTACGCTGAAACAAACTGGCGGTGGTCCCGCCAGTTCGGTTTTACGAGATTTCTTTTTCCACGAAGATCCCATCCGGGTGCCCTATTTCATTGAAAAACCAGATCCCCAGGGGATAGTCTTCCAGCGAAACCAGATACATCGTCCCTTCGCTAAACGACTCAATTGCCAGCACTACGCCCGATCGACGTGGGCCACCGTCGGTCTTCACCGTGACACGATCGTTCACCTGCATAATCCATCTCCTCTCTATTTTCAGCCAGTGTAGAACAAAACCACGCCGCTCGCAGCGTCGCGGCCGGTGACTGGCGCTTTTTTAGACCGACTATACTTAAAAAGGCTTGAGCGACGCTCAGCGAGGGGGGTAATGATAATGATGAAGAACCGATTGACAGACCAGACCGGGAACGACGTTGATGTCAACGTTGATGCTCTACTGGCGGCGATTAATGAGATCAGCGAAAGCGAAGTCCACCGCATCCTCGATGACCCTCAGCGCGCCAGTATCGATGGCCGCGGGGCGCATACCTGGCGCGAACTGGCGGAGGCATTTGAACTCGATATTCATGATTTCAGCGCCAGTGAAGCCAACCGCTAGCGATGGGCGAAAAAAATCCCGACTCGCAGGAGTCGGGATCAAACTTGCTAATGCAAGAAGCACTTGAAAATTCGTTACACCGGGAAATCCGATGCGTTGAAACATTATCCTCAATTATTTTGCATGACAAGAGATATTCATGACGCAAAATATTGAGAAAGTCGGCGCTTCGCAGCAGAAAGGGCTGCAAGGCTGATGCGAGAAGGCTTAGCCGCAAACCGGTTTCATCCGATAGTACGATCGCCAGACATTACTTTAAGATAAATCTCAAATCCGCTGGCGCGAGCGAAACGTTTTACTCACGCTTCGCTGCGATAACAGACTTGGTTGCGGCCATTCTGCTTGGCCAGATACAGTCGACCATCGGCGACCGACTGCAGCGCTTCAAAGTGATACTCTCCCTGCTCTTCGCTGGCGCTTACCCCTAACGACGCGCTGACCCGCAGCGTCACGTTGTTATGCAAAAAGACCTCCCGGCCATGAATACGCAGGCGTAGCCGCTCCGCTATCGCCGCCGCTTCCTGCAGCGTGGTATTCGGCAGCACGACACAAAACTCCTCTCCCCCCACGCGGCCCAGCAAATCGCCTTCCCGAACAGTGCCGGCAAGGGTACTGGCCACCATCGACAGCACCCTGTCACCCGCCTGATGACCATAGCGATCGTTAATGCTCTTAAAGTGATCCAGATCGAGCTGGATCACCGCCAGCGGTAGTCCGCTGCGCTGGCAGGCGCTGGCGACCGCCATCGCCTTTTCAAACAGCGCCCCGCGATTGAGCAGGCGGGTTAAGGCATCGTGCCAGGCCTGCCACTCCAGAGAGGTCTGGAGGACGCTCATATTGCGGACCATACGGCGGATCACCAGCCAGGAGAGCAGCAGCATCAAGGTGAAGAGGATCCACATCAGGGTCAGGGCGATGGTGATGGTACCAAAGTTGCCGCGTACGCCTTCCCGCAGGGTGTGGATCCGCAGCCGCACGCCGTCAAAATTCCGTAGTTTGGCCCAACTGATATAGCGCGTCAGCAGACGCAGGCCGCCCTGGTTATCATGGGCAAACGCGCGGCTGAGCAGTTCCTGCTCGCGCGGCGACAGCAGCGTCAGGACATTCCCCGGCGCAGAGGAGGCCAGCAGGCTAAGATGGCTGTCATAAAGCTGGTATTCCCCCTCCTGCCCGCCCTTCATCGCGCTGATTAAAAATGCTTTTATTTCGCTGACTGAGAAATCCATCGCCAGCACGCCGCGCCAGTAACCGGCAAAATCCAGCGGTATCGAGGCGGTAACCACCTGCTCTTCCAGCTGCGGGTCATCGTCAGGAAAGGTTTGCCAGATAACGCCGCGGTACGGATTGTTCCGCTGGGTCTGCCGGGTAAACCAGAGGGCGCTGATAGCGCGCGAATAGTTCGTCTTCACCTGCGATTCATCGCGCAGCGGCAGGGTCGAGGTGAAAAAGCCGCTGCGGGAGATATATTGCATCCGCTCGGCAAAATCGCGGTCATGCTGCGTCAGATTTAACAGATAACCCAGCTCCAGCGTCGCCATCAGTTCATTGACCACCAGCGGATCGTCCGGCAAGAGCAGCGGGTGCTCCCTGACGACGCTCTCCGAGACGCCAAACACCGGCAGCGTCCGGCGGTTCGGGAGCGCCACCCGCCAAATCTCCTGATGGCGCTGGTTCAGATAGCGCTGGCTGGCCTCGTGCAACACATCGACGTCGAGGGGGCGTTCAAGTGCGGACTGCATACCGTGGCGAAAAAACATCATCCTGTCGATGTTAAACTGCAGCAGCCCATCCATTTCATGCGCGACGTTAGCCAGATTATTGCGCTGGTTCGCCACGTAGGCCTCTTCCAGGACGTTGATTTCACGCCAGATCAGCAGCGTGGAGAAAAATAGCACCACGATAAAACAAACGTTAACCACATGTGCCGGGCGAGTCAGGAAGTAGCGCTTTTTCAACTTCAACCGCAGTGGCTTATCCATCTTTCTCTCGTAGTACGTTGCGCAAACCTGACGTCGTCAGCGCACGCGGTTTCTGTCGATACCGGACGCGCTTTTTAGCGTAGACCACGCGGCGCCAATACGCTGCGCCGCACCTGACTACTTCACAGCGCCACGCAGGCGGCTCACCGCCTTGACGCCGGCCAGTACCACCGCACCGATGATAAAACCCAGCACCAGATTGACCACCATCGGCAGCAAGGCGGCCAACATGCCGCCCAGGCCCGCGCTCCAGTGCTCAATGGCATGGTGCAGCGGCGCAATACCGTGGACCACAATCCCGCCGCCAACGAGGAACATGGCCAGCGTCCCGACGACAGAGAGCAGTTTCATCAGCCAGGGAGCCACGGCCAATAACCCTTTGCCCAGCCACTGCGCCAGCGTACTGCGTTTCTCCGCCAGCCAGTAACCCATGTCATCCAGCTTGACGATCACCCCCACCAGGCCATAGACCCCGACGGTGACCAGAATCGCGATCCCTGAGAGAATGAGGATCTGATTCAGCAGCGGCGCTTCCGCGACAATGCCGAGGGTGATGGCGACAATTTCCGCGGACAAAATAAAGTCGGTGCGAATCGCGCCTTTTACTTTGTCACGCTCAAAGGCCAGCGGGTCACGATCCGCCAACGCCTGAAGACGCTGCTGCCGTTGCGCTGGGTCCTCCTTGTGCTTACGCGCTTCCAGACTGTGGAGCACCTTCTCCACCCCTTCAAAACAGAGAAACGCGCCACCCACCATCAGCAGCGGCGTGATCGCCCAGGGAATAAAGGCGCTGATCAGCAGGGCCAGCGGCACGAGGATGATTTTATTGACGAACGACCCTTTCGCCACGCCCCAGACCACGGGCAGCTCACGATTTGCCCGCACGCCGGTCACCTGTTGGGCATTCAGGGAAAGATCGTCGCCCAGCACCCCCGCCGTTTTTTTCGCCGCCAGCTTGCCCATCATGGAGATATCGTCCAGCAGCGTGGCGATATCATCAAGTAATGTTAAAAGACTACTTCCTGCCAAAATGATTTTCCTTCTCTTTTCATCAATGTCTCCCTCGAGTATGCGTTAAAAAACGGCCGCTGCCCAAGGTACAATTAGTCAATATAAATTTAACAACCTGGCGCAAATTAAGCGCTCGCCAGCAGGATAGTTTTCACGTTTACTATATGTCCCCTTTCTATCTCTGCACCGTCGTGAGGAAGTATGTCTACCCGTCAGCTGTTACCGCTTATCGGGGCGCTGTTTGCGCTGTATATCATTTGGGGCTCTACCTATTTCGCCATCGCCGTCGGCGTCGCCAGCTGGCCGCCGCTGATGATGGCCGGAATTCGCTTTCTCTCTGCCGGCGTGCTGCTGCTGGGATGGCTGTTGGCCACCGGCCATAAACTGCCGGCCCGCAGGCCGTTGCTTAATGCCGCGCTGATCGGGGTTTTGCTGCTGGCCGTCGGCAACGGCTTTGTCACCCTGGCCGAACATCAGCACGTTCCCTCCGGGATCGCCGCGGTGATGGTCGCCACCGTTCCGCTGTTCACCCTGTGCTTCAGCCGCTTTTTCGGCATCGCCACTCGGAAGCTGGAGTGGCTGGGGATTGCCATTGGCCTCGCGGGTATTGTGATGCTTAACAGCGGGGGCAACCTGAACGGCAACCCCTGGGGCGCACTGCTGATTCTGATTGGCTCCCTGAGCTGGGCCTTCGGCTCGGTTTACGGCTCGCGGATCGTGCTGCCGACCGGCATGATGGCGGGGGCAATCGAGATGCTCGCCGCCGGGATCGTCCTGCTGGCCGCCTCATGGCTGAGCGGTGAAACCTTAACCCGCGTTCCGTCGTGGTCCGGGATCGCCGCCGTAGCCTACCTGGCTATCTTTGGCTCGCTGATTGCCATCAACGCCTACATGTTTTTGATCCGCAATGTCACCCCGGCGGTGGCCACCAGCTACGCCTATGTCAACCCGGTGGTAGCGGTTCTCCTTGGCACCGGATTCGGTGGCGAAAGCCTGTCACTGATCGAGTGGCTGGCGCTGGCGGTGATTATTTTCGCCGTCGTGCTGGTGACGCTGGGCAAATATCTCTTCCCGGTTCGCAGCGAAGCTACCCCTTGTAAGGCGTCGAAATAAGCGCCAGTTCGCGGATCCCCTGGGTGTCGATCTGCGCGTCGTGTCCGGCGCCGCAGATCCACTCTTCCAGACGCTCGGTGAGCGCCTCGTCATTCAGCTTCAGGCGACCGCGCAGGGCGCACTCCCAGACGATAAGCACCCGCCAGCCCTGCTCGGCCAGCTTTTGCCGGTCACGGGCATCGCGCGCTACGTTGCCGGCGATCTTGTCCAGCCAGAACGCCGTCCGGGTGGCCGGCACCTTAAACAGGTAACAGTCATGGTGGTGCCAGAAACAGCCGTGGGTAAAAATGACGCAACGGTAGTCGGGTAAAGCGAAATCGGGGCGCCCCGGCAGCTCGCGATCCTGAGCAATAAAGGTGAATCCCGCCTGAGTCAACAGCGCCGCTATCCGCTTTTCGATCGCCGTATCGCGCGTGGCGATAGCCCGCATATTTTTACTGCGTGTGGCTTTATCGTGAACATCCGCCATCGTTATCATCCGCTTCGCGACGCGCCACCGCCTGAGCGATGCGCGGGGCCAGGAGCTTCGCCACCGCGGCGAAGACCGGAACCACTACCGAGTTGCCGAACTGACGATAGGCCTGGGTATCCGACACCGGGATGCGGAAACGCGCCCCCTGAGGCGATTCGAAGCCCATCAATCGGGCGCACTCCCGCGGCGTCAGCCGACGAGGACGCCGCTGTTGATTCTGCGGATCGTCAAAATGCGTCTCGCCCAGCGGCCGGTCCCAGCCGCGATCGACGAGAATTTCGGCGCCATCTTTATAGTAGCGGGCGGAGAGCGTCCGGGCCACGCTGTGGGGATTGGCGGGGTCCACCAGGCCATAACCAAAGCCATTGCCCCGCGCCTGATGCTTGCGCGCATAGCGATAAAGATATTTCCACAGTACCGGCGTGAGGATAAATTTGGCATCCACCGTCGGCTCCAGCAGCTCGCCAAACGTTGGCCGAACCGCCGGGTAAAGCGCCGCGATATCGCGCAGCGTAAACCCTTCGTGCAGGTGCAGATCGCGACGGAAGCCTACCAGCACGATGCGCTCCCGGTGCTGTGGTAAGAAATGGCGCCCGTCGATCACTTTCGGATCGTCCGGCCCGCTATGCCCGGCGTCAGCGACCTCATACCCCAGCTCATCCAGTGTCTGCATGATGATGCGGAAGGTGCGTCCCTGATCGTGACTTTTGAGATTTTTAACATTCTCCAGCACAAAGATCGCCGGCTGACGGGCGGCGATAATTCTCACCACATCAAAAAACAGCGTCCCCTGGGTTTCGCAGGCAAAGCCGTGGGCGCGACCCATGGCATTTTTTTTCGATACGCCGGCGAGTGAGAAAGGCTGGCAGGGAAAGCCGGCCAGCAGCACATCATGCTGCGGGATAGTCTCGCGGATATGCTGCGCCGCCTCGTCATCGCTAACGTCGGGGCGATGGCTGAGGGTGATATCGCGGATATCTTCATTGAAACGGTGTTGCTGCGGATCGCAATACCAGTTGGCCTTATAGGTGCGCACCGCATGCTTATTCCACTCGCTGGTAAAGACGCACTGCCCGCCGATGGCTTCAAAACCGCTGCGGATCCCGCCGATACCGGCAAACAGATCGACAAAGCGGAACCCATAGTGCGGATGATGGGCCGGCGGCGACGGCAGCAGCGTCGCCAGATGAGCGACCTCCTGCGGACGCAAACGCCCCGCCGCGCGGCCGAGGGCCGCCACGCGCTTGAGGATCGCCGCGCTCCAGTGCTGCTCCCCGACGCTCACCAGCTCGGCGACCAGCGTTTTCACATCGTAGATCGTCATCAGCTGACTCAGCAGCGCCTGAGCCTCTTCACCGGCCTGCTGCGTCAATGACAACGACCTGTTTTCCTTGATTAACTTTTGTGGCATATCCTCAACCAGCGCGGACGATTTTTGCAGAGAGTACCATAAATCACTGGTCGGTTGACGGCTGCGGTGCAAAGCGGCGTAAAACCGCCTCATCCAGCGCCATAGGCTCCCCCTTCAGCTCCGCGCTGATCTTGGCCATAAACTCGACGAGGAAGCGCGCATTATGCTGCGCCATAGCCCTTCCTGCGGCGGTCTGCATGGTTTCCGGCAGGCGCAGGAGTTTGCACTGGAAATGGTCGAGGGCATATTTTCTGTCATCCAGCGCTCGCCGGTCGGCGAAAGGATCGTCGGCATCAAACAGAATGGTGTTTAGGGCGCCGGCGACGGCGAAGACCCGCGCCAGGCCAATCGCCCCAAGCGACTCGAGACGGTCGGCGTCCTGGACGATTTTCGCCTCCAGCGTGCGCGGCGGGATCGCCGCGCTAAAGCTGTGCGCCTCAATAGCATGGCAGACCGCCGCATAGCGGTCTGCGGGAAAATCGGTAAACGACGACTGCAAAATCGCCAGGGTTTTCTCGGCAGCCATCATCGAAGAGCGGCTTCGCTCCGGATGATTTTTAGGCAGACTGACAATGTCATGAAAATAGCAGGCCGTGAGAAGCACCAGCCTGTCGACTTCCACCTCCCCGGCGGCCAGCCGGGTGGCGGTGGCCCAGACGCGACGAAAATGGGACAGATCGTGCGCCGCATCCTCCTGGGCGTGGTGCGTCAGTATCCAGTGCTCAAATCGTTGCTGCCAGTCTACCAGGTTCATAGGCGTTCCTTATCTGAAGGTCAGCCTCGAGCATAGCAACTTTACGACCGATGATCCCGCCTGCTTCTGGCGGGCCGTGTATACCAGACGACAGCACCTAGGATCGCGCCAATGCCGGCGAGCACCAGCATCCCCAACAGGGCGCCAAGCCATTTCCCTGCCATTGTGCCAAAGTCGCCCTCCGCGCTGGCGCCGGGAACGCTGTGAATTTTCCCTACCACCCACCAGTAACGCACAATGACCCAGACACAATATCCGCAAAAGGCATACAACGCCCAGAGCGCGAGTTTGCCGCCCGGGCTGCGTTTTGCCTGCTCTTCCATCTCATTCTTCTCCGTGACAAATCATACTACTGCCACCCAAAACGTGACACGCATCACATTATACCGCCAACCTGCGCCACAGGCAGCAGTTTCATCCTTGTCTTCTGCACCTACTTATCTCTTATGCTGCCAATGGATACCCAAGGGTTTGTTCTTTATTACTTACCCACAGGATTAAACATTAACGACATCAACCATGCCGCGTATTGTACTTATCTCACCCGGCGAGTTTGTCTCATAAATTATATTTAAATGCTGAATAACCCCCCTCGCCGTAAATTAATAAAAATAATTTCATTTGGTTAACCGATTCCGCAACAAAACAACATAACTCATTGCTATATAACAAAATAATAATAAAAGCATATTCATTTAAATTTAATATAACGAACCATTTGGAAATATTTTGCAATATCTTACATTATTTATTTACATATTTTATTTTAAATAAAAATGAACCTGGTCGTTAGTATCTGATAGTCATTCCGGAGGGATTGTCATAATTCACAGAAATTATTATTAAAAGGGAATATATAATGAAAAGAAAAGTACTGGCTCTCATGGTTCCGGCATTATTAATGGCCAATGCCGTTAATGCCGCGGAAATCTATAACAACAACGGCAACAAACTGGACCTTTACGGGAAAGTCGCCGGCCTGCACTATTTCTCAGACGACACTTCAGAGGACGGCGATCAGACCTATGCACGCTTTGGCATCAAAGGCGAAACGCAGATCGCTTCCGAGTCAACCGGCTACGGTCAGTGGGAATACAATATCAAGGCCAATACCAGCGAAAATGAAGGAGCGAATTCCTGGACCCGTCTGGCCTTCGCCGGTCTGAAGTTTGCTGACTATGGCTCACTGGACTATGGCCGTAATTACGGCGTGGTGTACGACATCGAATCCTGGACTGATATGCTGCCAGAATTCGGCGGCGATACCTACACCCAGACCGACGTCTACATGACCGGCCGCACCAACGGGGTGGCCACCTACCGTAACAGCGATTTCTTCGGCCTCGTCGACGGCCTGCATTTCGCCCTGCAGTATCAGGGTAATAATGAAAACGCCGGTTCTGGCGAAGGCACTAACAACGGTGGTGCTCGTAAACTGGCGCGGGAAAATGGCGACGGGTTTGGTATCTCCAGCTACTACGATCTCGATATGGGCATCAGCTTCGGGGCCGCCTACTCATCTTCCGACCGTACCCATAACCAGCTGGCGGCAGCACGTAGCAGCCATATTTATGCCAACGGTGATAAAGCCGACGCCTGGACCGTCGGCGCCAAATATGACGCCAACAACATCTATCTGGCCGCCATGTATGCGGAGACCCGCAACATGACCTTCTACGGCAACGGCGCTATTGCCAACAAGACGCAGAACTTTGAAGTCGTCGCCCAGTACCAGTTCGATGAGTATAATTTACCGCTGCGTCCGTCTGTGGCCTATCTGCAATCAAAGGGTAAAGATCTCTACTCCTCTTCTCGCTTCGGCGACAAGGATCTGGTCAAGTATGTCGACATCGGCATGACCTACCACTTCAATAAAAATATGTCCACCTATGTGGATTACAAAATCAACCTGCTGGATGAGGACGACCGCTTCTACAGCAACAACGGTATCTCGACCGATGATATCGTGGCCCTCGGTCTGGTTTACCAGTTCTGATCCCCATCTAAGCCCGCGCTCAGCGGGCTTTTTCTTGTTCCCGCTCCGTTGAGATCACTCTTTTCGACATTGCCGCTTTCCAGGCGTACCTTCCCTCTTTATGATGCGTTTAAGCTCGTTCGGGCAAATTGCGGCGGTAAGACCACACAAGGACAAGGCAAAGTACCGCGTCTTTACGCTGAAACCAGGACGATGATGATGGCGATACCCCAGCGCAGGCGTTATACCTGAAGCTAACGGTATTATTGAAGGGGAATGGTCAGAGAAAGAATAGTGGCGGAGAGAGGGGGATTTGAACCCCCGGTAGAGTTGCCCCTACTCCGGTTTTCGAGACCGGACTGCTTTTCTTTAAAAACAGATATTTACCGATTTTTTTGAGAAAATACCTCAAATTTCACACACAACCTTTTCAATAAGTTAGCCACCTTCAAAACTTCATTTTCTCATGAAATTTTCGACATTAGCCCTTAATGATTGGCTGGGAATACTTTCGCCTCTGAAAGAAGTTGCGAGCGCCTTTCCAGTATCGAATGGCGCTACTTTACCAGCATGTTTTTATAGGCTTTTCATCCAGGGGTAAGGATGAAATTTAGGTGCACCACTTTTCATATTACTGGATAATCATCATCATCCTTCCATATCCGGTTAATAACGAATGTCACTATTCCTAACACTACGACGTCGTCGAGTGCTTCACCTTCCAGCGCCTCACCATCACGAGTAATAAACGCCTTCCCCATAACTTTCGCAAAATCCGTACCGCCGGTGTATTGAATTAAAACGGTGTCTCCTTGTTTTGGTTTAACGGAGAAATCCACAACGGCATAGCCTGTTTCTGTTACTACAACCCGAGTATTAGGGCCGATGCTGCATAGCTTATCGACGGTTAACCGCCCCTCCACATAGTCTGATGCTGGCGATGGAAATCCCACGATTACAGCCCTCCATTCGGGTTGTAAAGCTGGAACGTGCGATCGTCACCTTCCTGCGTTGAGACATCCCGGAATGTCGTCACATAGTGCTCTATCCACTGGTTAGCCTGCCGTGGCGACCAGTGCCAGTTATATCTCTCCAGTTCCTGCAGAAATCGCCTGGTGGTGAGGATGCGCTTTCCGTTAGGCAGGATATCTATTGCCTTACGGCAGGCCGTCTCGATTTCGTATAAACGCGGCATACTTCCCCCTGTCAAACTTACTGTATATAAATACAGTAAATGCATGTGTGCAGCAGATCAATATTGGCAGTGGCTATCAATGATCAGCGCTGACGTAACGCATTGATGCCTCAATTCGACTGGCAACATTGAGCAGGGAAATATTTATAAATCGTCTTCACCCCCTCCTATTACATCGGCTACCGACCCAATGTTTTAACTGCTCAGACCAGAAATATCTGGAAGCTTTAGGCATCTTCTTGGAAGATAGATGAGCGCAAAGACGCACACAGCAATGATGTTATGTAGTATTTTCCCCTTGAGTGTGCCTGCTCAAGGGGATTTTTTATCGCCGTATTGTACTGGCAAAAATTTGTAAATCGTCTTCACTCCCACGCCTGTCACATCGGCCACACGCTACTGGACGGGCGCTTAGTCCGGTATGTTTCTCGCGCTACTACTGCTTACGTTAACGTCTGGTAATGATCTAGCGGCGCGACGTAAAGCGGCGTTGAAAGCAATTATAGTGACCGGCCGGCGTTGGTACTTCACACGGTTAGAATGGCTCTGAAATAAAAAAACATCTTCTGGATAGCGTTCTCTTCTACGAGCAATCATCGCCTCCACTGGAGGGGTTGATTTAACACGTAGCTCCTTCAGGTGACCCTGTTTTCGTATCAGTATCAAGTCACCATCAATATCATCATATCGAATACTCAGCAGCCTTCCAGCGCTTAAACCCGTGTGAAAAATTAACGCCCACAAGTCAGCCCATGTATCTGAGATGGAAACAAGATTGCTGTTAATAGTTAAAAATTGTTCAAAACTTATTGTTTTCTTACCGTTCACGAACAAACCAAACTGTTTTCAAAACTGAAAGTACTTATTATCTCAAATGTTACATATCACGGGAAGGGCAGGAATCCTTGATCGCGGACGGCAGCAGGAAAGTATTTGTAGATCGTCTTCACCCCCACCCCTATCACATCGGCTACCTGCTGCCGGGTAGCGCCGTTCTCCAGCATTCTGCGGCACTGCTCCACCACATCTTCAGTCATTACCCGGCGACGGCCACCGACTCTCCCCTGCTCCCTCGCAAATGGTTGGTAAAGAGGTGAATATACTGCTGTCGGCATCAAACGTATCATTTACGCATGGCACAAATATGGTATGCCCTGACCAGAAGTCGTTTGTAATGACATTACCAAATGCCATCAAGGTGTTTGCGCTAAACACTACCCAGTGCATTATTCTGGATGTGGGTGGAATGGCAAACCGTCACACGGATATTACCTCAATCCCTACATCAAGAACATCGCCAGGATACCCGGGGGCGGAGGTATTCGATTCAGCGAACATGATTTTATATCGATACATAGCCGGATACGGTTGGGGTAAAGTTACAATAACCGCTATTAGTTAATCGAGGACTATTAATATGTCATTCACAGTAACGAAAAGTATTAAGTGTATTTCGTCCTATCCGGAGTATGGTGCAGAATCAGAAGTTACCACTATTGAAAAACTGGTGACATTTTATGCCCGGCAGGTAGTCAGTCTGGATGCGGAAAATAATGCTCAGGTGATTTTTGATGTGGAAGTTGATGGAGCCAGTATTACCGGGGTTTACTATCACTCCTTTGCCTATTCAGGAACAGGAAGCCCGATAGAAGAAGCGGGGCTGTCTCTAAAAGATTCACTCAACGCAGAATAAAAAACCGCCAGCTTATAACTGGCGGGATTGGCTAAATGTCAAAAATATAGGTGATTTGAATATCAGTCCCCAATTGCCCAGTTAGTGCCATACACTGGTCAGCTGCCTGAAGTACAGCAGCCTGATTAGATTCACTGGACTCAAACTGTGCCAAGGGTGTTCCCTTGTTATCAGTAGAAACGCTGTAAACACCTTCCGCTTCCATCTGGTAAATGTAATATTGAGTCATCTCATCAGCTCCCCAGCAGTCGGTGACTGGTTACAGTTGGTAATTTTAAAGAAATTGTCCCGGTAAACCCAGCAATACGCAGCCCAACACGCACATGGCTCATCGGGTGTGCTTGATTATAAAACGAGCCTGCCTGCACAGCTTGGGTACAAAATCCCTGAAACTTATCAATTCTTCCGTTTGATGCTGCCAAAGCTGCAACATCTACAGCGGCACTGTAGTTTGTTGCCAGAGTATTTTCAGATACAGCGGCACTGTTCATTGTGAAAATACTACGGACTTCCACGCCACAGGATACATTTACGGCACCCGTGTACCCCGAGCCGACCTTTATCGCCCCTAATGCCCTGAACTTTTCATGCGAAAGAACATGGTATGGCAAAGCACACATTATGTAATACACATTGCTTTCACTATCCGATGTAAGGGTAATAGATTGCAAACCGTCGCCATCATTAGTGTCTGCTGGGCTATATGTCCACGTCCCGTTAACACGATACCAACCATATGAATCAGCAGCTGACACAGCACCAGTGTATGCGTCGCCAGCTGTTCCGCTGAAACGGTTGGTACTTATTACTCGCTTATCCTCCCCTGTTGGGACGAACTTACCAAGCAGAACCGTTGATGCATCAAGAAGGTCTTCTATATTCTGTTGGAAATCCAAAACAATGGAGTTGTTAGCTGGCTGCCCAGACACTATAAGTGACTGATAAGCGGTTTTAGTCTGGTTCATTGTTGCTGTTGTACACCATACACGGCACGATTTTTCAATCAGCACATATGTGTTGATGACCGATGAATAAAACCAAGTTTTATTCCATCCCGAAGCCCCATTCTGGCCAGAACCAAGGTCAAGCATACAGTTTGAAAATACTACTTTCTTACCATATTTAGGGAAGGTAGTAGACGCTGTTACGTTAACCAGCATACCCTGCACGCCTTCAATGTGGCATTGGTTAAACGAAATAAGAGCATTACCATTTTTAGTTATTTTCACCATGTCGCCTGTCGGATAATCCAGCGAACATCCGTGGAAGAATAACTCAAATGCATTATTCTCTACGTAAATCAAGTCAGAGTCAGAGTCAGAAAGCAACCCATCTCTAAATACAAAGCGCTCTCCAGAGTTGTTTTTGGTATCCCCAACGATAGCAAGAGCATAGTTGTTTCTTGCGAGATGGAACCCGTCGAAGGTGTTGATATAGTTATCAATTGGGTTAATTTTAATGCCGTAGTAAAAGCCAATTGACTCAAAGTTGCGGACACGGCAACAGCGAACGTCAATAAAACCCGTAGCTGTATTGCCTATCTTGATACCCGCGTTCGACGTTCTTGCTGACCCGATAGGGTGAGTCAGTATCAGCCTACCACCTGTAAAAATATCTCTCTCAGTTTCCCACAGGAGTACAGACCTTGGGCGTGCTGTAGATGATGTATCATACGCAGAATCAAGTAACATAGGGAAGTAACTGTTATCAATTACTACCCCATCGGTATTAGTTACAGTGTAATAATCAAAATATGTGTCAACGTCCATCTTTAAGGTGACGAACGAAGGGATATGGATCGCCCCAGTCACATTATATCGCGTCTCACCACGCGGCATGCCCGGGATTCGGATGGTTGTGCAGTAATCAATAACCCCTTTCTTGTTTCCCCATAAAACAGCCAGGTCATACGCGATTTTGTTGATGCATGAGGAAATACTTTCGTATCCGACCGCCCCTAACAGGAATAAAGGGTTATATCCTTTTGACAGGTCAGCTTTCCAGCGTCGACCGTTGGCTGTCACAAAAACAGAATAGCCATTGTCAGGGCTGACTGTGTCAGCCGCATCGTAGGTCAATATTTCGTTAATGATTTGACCACCGGGAATGGCTTTTTCAAGAACGATCCACTGCCCGTCAACGGCTGGCTCAGTAAGTCGCAATGATGACAGCGACGCACATCTACCAACCATCTTAAGACCGTCGCCTGAACCCAGGTTTGAGCGAAGGGCCGCGTCACCGATGTTCGACCATTTCCCCGTGGGGTTTGCAGCCGACCACACACCGCCATCGTTCTCAGGAGAATCCCCGGCAATGACGTGCTCAAGCTCACCAAGGTATTTGTACCAGGAGCCATTGTAGTAGACGATTTGCTGGCGATTATCTACAGCCAGACCAACAGCCCAGTTGCCAAGCTCCTGCCAGCCGATAGCTGCAACTGCCTGCTCGCCGCGACCAGTGATGTAGTCGATAAAGCGGCTGAAGATCATCTCCATGCCGTGCCAGGTTTTGCGAAGCACACCTAACCGGTCCTCTAACTCCTCTTTTGTCCTGTCGTTAACGAATTTATCCACGTTTTCAGCGTTATCGTACAGGTCCTTTACGGCGGCGGAACCTAAAGGATTTTTCGTTTTATATGTGCTCATAGTCGCCCTATAACAAAAAAACCCGCCGAAGCGGGTTGTTGAGAGTTATTTCTGTTTTATGCAATGTCGCCGGGATAACTGGCGTTGTCGTAGTCGTAGAAGGATGCGCGGTACTCTTTGGCGGTAACCTGACACGTCCCGTCTGATTGTGGGGCAATCTCCTCAACAATGGCGTCATAGACATGACGCGTTGAGCCGCAGAACACCAGTCGGACTGGCTCAATGGCTGGTGAAGTCTGGTCAATCTTCAATGGGTCATCAAAATCACTCAGATGGGGAACGGACAACTGATAATCCCCCACTCTGCTCGCCACCATCAGACCGGATGCAGAACCATCCTGATAGCGGATCAGCGCACGGGGGTTTTCGAAAGACCAGTCCAGCGGCTCCGTAACGGTGAAGGTTGTCACGCCACCAGCCGTTGTCATCGCCTCCACCAGACAGGAAATCGTGTTGTTCCCCGGAATATCATCCGTGAGCACGATGCGATCGCCAGTGTTGTAGCAGAGCGCATCCAGCTCGGTGGTGGTCTGGTATGTAACCCGCTGCTGAAGATACTTCATCAGGCGACGCATGCCGATCTGGTAGGCGTGATCCTGATTGAGCACCCCATCGAGTTTGTAGTTCTCGATTTTCACCGGCGTGGGATTATCGGGTGTCCGGCATTTAACAGTCTCCTCTGCCCAGGTGACGCCGTTGATGTACGTCACGTCGACACCATCAAAATCATCGTCGGACGGCACGGTAAATCCGCTCTGTAGCTCCTCCACCATCTCATGCGGCGTTATGATCCCCGTCCAGGGCTTAATCCCCTCGCGGTTGACCGTCGCAAGGCCATCGCTTAACAGGAAGCGGGATTTCCCGGCACTGGCTATCATCTGCAGCATTTCCAGCGCCGAGATACTGTCGCCGGTGGCGAAATCGAAATTTTCGCCCCGTGGCGTCCAGTACGCGGCCTCCAGCGCGTTGATGGTATCGACGTCCATCTCCAGCCCCAGCGAGTTACCGACATGCAGCAGCGCCCCCGAAATAGTTCTGGCAGTTCCTGAGTCATAGGACCGCGTGGCCACAACGTTTACGCGGCGGTCTGACTGCGCCGCCAGCTTCCCGCCCGTCTCAACGGTCACCGCCATCAGCGACACATAGGGATAGGATGAAGGACGTGTCAGCAGCCGCCCGCGCAGTGCCTGCCAGTACATACTGTCTCGCGCGTTGTTTGAGCCCTGCTCATTGCGCCGACGGCAGCGAACTTCCACCAGCCCCGGAGAACTGAGGGTGATCCGCTCAGTGAAACCTAACCCGTTGATGTTTTTCAGCGCGTACTCGCCCTGGTGACTCACCCACCCCGATCCGGAACCGTAGACGCGATACTGTATCTCCCACTCAACGTGGCGAATCCGTTTTTTGCCCTTACTGTCAAAGCCGCAAATACCGTTCGGGAAAGAGAAATTCACCTCGAACATATCGACGGTCTCATTTTCAGGGCAAACCAGGAACGGCCCCAGCCAGCTCAGCGTGTCGTTAAGACCAGTGGCCTCATAGTCGATCATCGTCCTGGCGGTGAATCCCGGCCACGACTCATCAACGGACCCATTAACCAGGCGCGCCACTGTTGCCGTTGTGCCGTCGGCAGAGACGATCTGGTACTCATTCCCGCGGTGAGCAAGGGAAAGCCGTTGCACACCTTCAGGCATGCCCGAGAATGCGGTTCCCGTAGTGCTGTTATACGCAAGCGTCACGTTTGCCGTTACCGCCGGGCTGCCGCCGGTTGATGCCGTGCCGGAGGTGTAAACCGGGGCATCACCGAAAACGGCTGCAGGCAGTGAGGAGGATGTGATTGCCCCACCAACGAACGGACTGGCCGCCTCGGTTATTAGTACGGTACCGCCGTTGTCCCGTGCGACCAGGCCGGAGCCAGTGAGCCCCTCGGTAATAGCCGCCAGCAGTCCCGACATCGAGATATAGTTCGCTACCAGCGACACCGTATAGGTGGTACCCTGCCATGTGATCATGAACGTACTGGAACTGGTCGAAAAATCGTAGGTAACAGGAGCGGCACTGGCCTGAATTTTTGCTGCACTGCCACCCTCGCCAGGCACCGCCTCCTGACCTGGGGTATAGGACGCAATGACGAGGTCATAATCGACACTGTTGAAACTCAGCGTCACCGGCATACCAGCTACGGGGGCAAGTTCGGTAAGCAACGAGCTGGCAAAAACACTGTAACCAGAAGAGGTGGAGATCAGATAATTTGTCGGCGCCTTAATTTCAACTATGGCCCCCGTTACCCAGCTGTCCGGAAGAGAATTATCGTCCTCGTCGTCATCGTCACCATCATCCGTATCAAGGCCTGTAAAGGTTACGGATGCACCAGAAACCGTCATGCTGTCAGCGATAATATCGTCGGAATCAGGTGAGGTCTGGGCCATGTCCAGCCCTGTTCCGCTTGATGTTCCACCGACCTCTGTCGAGTTGAACCAGTTCTCGCTGCGCTCATCGCCGGAAACGTCAGCGCCTGGCGGGTAATGGGTGCTGCTGAACCCCGGCAGCGTTGAAGCTGGCGTACTGCCAACCCGGATATCGCCATTGGTATAAATCAGATCACCGACACCGAGACACAGCAGCATCTGGACGCGCATTTTCGTAGGATCGGCGGCATCAAACCGGGTAACCGGCTGCACCACATAATCAGGGTAGATACGCACCCGACCAAACACCTCACGAATGGCATCACCGAGTTTTGCAGTATTTGCCTTTGCCGGGTTCAGGTCGAGACTCCGCCCTGTGGATGAGGTATAGCCCCCCGTATCGATACTGCTCATCATAAACAGCGAATAAGCTGCTGCAGCAACGGAGATGCCGACACCTATCCACGCGATGGTGGCGGCCTCCAGCCCGAAGGGCACCGGATAAAGCCGGACATCACTTTCAGGGTGGATCACGCAAGTAGCCCACTCGCCTGGCGGAATGGACAGACCGTCAACCTCAATGGTTAACGGCGGTACATCCCGATCCTCGTAACCTTCAACATTCACCGCCAGCCAGTTTCGAAGGCTGGTTACGCCATGTTCATGCGTTTCGAGAGGTTCACCGGGAAGCCGGGACGGATAAAAACGAATGGTCATTGCCAGAACTCCACTTTGACAAATCGGCGCTTAAACCGCGGCAACGGCAGGAAGGTGACGTTCGTTCCCGGATTACATTCCGCCACATGCAGCAGGCCACCGATACTGACAACGATCCCCACATGGGTGACGGTCGACCCGGAATAGCAGGCCACGCCAGCCCCTTCGCAGGGCTCGCAGCGCTCAAGGGTAAGCATCATCCTGCGCGCTTCCCGGTCGAGGCCGCCGTCGTCTTTGGTGACCCCTGCAAAATCGGGCCAGACGGGTAAATTCAGGTCGCGGCGTATCTCGTTCACAATGCCGAAACAGTCGAGTTGCGGGTATACGCGCCCGCCCTTCAGCCAGGTGACTGAACGGTATTTATCAGGGTTAAACATTGGGATTCCTTAGCTGATATAACGCAGTCCGGGGAATACAGGGAGCGTGTAGCGGTATCGCGGCCAGGCTGTATCAAGGATATTCATATAACCCGCGGTAATCTGCGCCTCTGTCGCCGTCCAGTAACCAGACTTGATTTTCAGCGTATACGGCACTTCCGCAGGGGCCGCTAAATCCGTGGAGATAAAACAGCGGTATGTCAGCGATGCAGACAACCTGTTAGCCAGGGCATTGCGGATCGTCGTGGACACAACACCATCAACATTGCACAGGGCAAATTTCAAATCTTGCGTACCGTCCGCGTTGCGCGCCGGCAGCGCAATGTCAATCGCGCAGGCGGTAAACGTTACGGTATTGCCGCTCTCTGTCGTCGCCGTAATATCCTCATACCCCTGGCACAGGTAGTGAACATCTGAGCCAACGGTGATCTGCAGCGTTTCAATGATCACCTCCGGCCCGCTGCTGGCATAGAGCCTGTTAAGCCTTGTCATGATTTTTACCCAATAAAAAAGGCCACCCGAAGGTGGCCTTAAAAATTGGTGTCGAATGTGGGTGTACCCTCACCGGCAGGATCGCTATTCCTCACTTTATTTCACGCTCCGGCTACGGAGCGGCATGAAGGACTTTCCCACAAATCGACACAGGTTATTATGAAGGTGAAACGGTTTTAATCAAGCCTTTGGCCACTCCCTGTTAACTGCAAGATCAAGAATATCGCTGTTCACAATGATGTCAGGGAACTCGGCCCAGCCAGGCGGAAGGATTGGACGCTCCCATAATTCCAGCGTTGCACTATATCGCCAGTATTTACCGCCCTCTGGTGTCGGTCCCTCGTATATATCGACAAACCTACAGACATAATCTTGCGCACCTAAAGGGGTAAGCAGCGGCATGTTGAACCAGTCAGCCCCATCGGTAATGATGTCGCGGTACCAGGCTTCGAAAAGCTGTGCCTGACCATCAGTAAAGATCCATGAAACTGGCGTTTGAGTAGGAACCGAAGTATAAGCTCGCCTTTGTCGCCGCCTGCCGGTAACCATCGCTGTACTTTTTAGCGGAGAAGTCGCTTTAAGACCAAAGTTCTCCTTCAATGGGCAAGGGAGATAATCCTTCGGGTAATTGAGATTAGTTGAAATTGCCATCAGCTAATTTTCCTCCCCGAGGTAGTTTTCCCCATCAGAGCTCTATGTAAATCACCCTGCCCGGTAGCAATAGACTGAACCGCTTTTTGATACCCCATCTGAGCCCCATCGGATGCAGCTTTCTTCATCATGGCGATTTGAGCATCAGAGGGATCGCCGTTGACATAGAAACTCATACTCGGCGCATAGGTTGCCCCCCCTGTTGACTGGTTTGCTACTCGGTCCAGAGTGGCATCAAGTTTGGCGCTGGTTTTAGCAGTCGTAACGCGCTCACCTTTCTGCAGGAGCCAGGTTCCTGTTTCGGGTACAGAGTCGATACCGTCGTGAGCCTGTCCATGAAGCGCCGATCCGATAGCAGTCATGAACACGCCAGCTGCTGCAGCTGCTGCAATTGCTTGAGCCGGAGCCACCGCCGGGCCTACGTAAGGAACACCTATCCATTGCGTGAAGGCATTAAGTGCCGCCATTGCTACCTGAGCAGCGGCATATTGCAGCATTGCCGCACCTACAGACTGTATAAAGGTCGCTGCAAAATCTTGAGCGTTCAACTTTCCAGTTTCCGCCCAAGCTATAATCATGTCGGTCATGCTGCTGAATGTTTGCGCCCCAACCTGCTGCATTGTGGAGTACAAATCCATCGCAGCAGTAGCCTGCGTAGCAAAACCAGAAATTAACCCAGCACTGTAATCATTCTGTAATTCATCCTGTTGTTTATAATAATCATTTTGAATTTCTAGCCTCTTATTCAGTGCATCCTGCAAAGCTTCAGTTTCAGCGTCATAAAGACTTTTAGAAATATCTCCGGATTGGTATTGCTTTAATAAATCCTCGCGATTCCCCTCATACTCCTGCTGAATACTGTTGCGCTCTTGCATCCGGCTACGCTCTCGATCGCCAGAATAACGCCCAATAAATTCACTATCATATCCCTGCTTAATTAATTTATTCTGTCTTTCAAGGCCTGATACGTACTCAGCTACTTTCGCGTTTTCCTGATTAAGGCGTAACTCTTCCTTCTTGGAGTCTAGGAACTTAGCCGCATCTCGAAGTTGGTTTTTTTGCGCTTCTGATAATTTCTTTAGGTTACCACTTGTTATATCAAAATTTACTTTTTCAAGCTCTGTAACTTCTGCAGTTTTTTTGCCAGTAGTTTCAATGAGAGCAGCTTGTTTTTGTAAATCAAGAAGGCGGCTTTTAAAAGCATTTTCAGTTGGGTTGCTTTTTGTAGTTACCTTCTGATTTGATTCCCCTTTCCCCAGTTTGTAATCGTCACCTTTTGGTGGTTGTATTCCCATATCAGAGAGAAGAGAAGTTAACCCATTAGCTCCTTTCTCTACTTCCTCTGGGGTTAAACTGGATTTGATGGCTCGAAGGAACTGAAGGCGTTTATTTAAAAAATCTAACTCATCTTTTTGTTCTTTACTTTGATTCCCTCTTTTATTGAGGAACTCGATGCGCTGCTCAATATCTTTTTCGTCAGCTGAATCATAGTTCCCTGATACCGCACCGACCCTAGAGCGGGTGTAAGAGGCAATAGCTCCAAGCCCACCAGCAATACGACCTACAACACCGGCTAAACTGATCGCTTCTCCTACCAGGTCGGACAGGCCCTGTAGGATAGCAGGGTCAGTGAAAACATCATGGATACTATCAAGCCCGTCCTGTAGAGGTGATAAATCTACTTTTGCCAGGCCAGACGCAATTTCCATTTTTAAGCCACGGGCGCTTGTCTCTATATCCTGAAAAAATTGATTAACTTTAACTAAGTTATCAATATCTTCCTGCGGCGGAGCTACGCCAAAATCCTTTGATAACTGAAGAAACTGTTTTAGCTTTTCGTTGTTGTTGTCAAACAACGGCAGCATTTTTGACAGGTCATTCCCTAAGCTTTCAAGGATGTTGGTTTTCCCAGCCTGAGTGGGTATTTTCTGTAATGCCGAACTAATAGCCAGCAACTGTTTATCAGGGGATTGCTGGGCCAGCTTCTGAGCTGAAAGCCCGAGCGTGTCCAAAGCCTGCGCGGCCTCACCTGATTTGTTCAGGACCGCATCGCCGACTTTATCATTAATGTCTTTGAAAATATCGGCTATGTTATCGCCGGTTAAACCTGCCTGTTCAGCTGCGTATTGCCAGGATAACAAGTCCTGGGTGGACATTTTTAATGACTTAGCCCAGCGATCTGCCTCGGTCACTTGCTGCGCTGTATTTTTTACAATTGCCAGCCCAGCAGCGCCAATCCCGACGGCGGCAGTTGCCGCAGCTGCTCCAATAGCAATAATTGAGGTGCTTATTTCCTTGGCGTCTTTTTTTACCTGGTCACGCCATTTTTGGGATGCCCTTTCAGCTTTATCCATTCCTTGAACAAATCCGCCGACCTTTGCTATTAGATCAATTGTTAAAGTACCAAGGGACTTGCCAGCCATTTAATTTTCTCCGGGCAATAAAAAACCCCGCCGGAGCGAGGTTCATTTTAATTTACTAAATCTAACTTTTTCCGCACCCTCCCACCTGGAAGGAGGCCGTATAGTCAATAGCATTATTTTTATTCACCAGATAAAGGTATGACTTATTACCTACATAACCGCCATAACTGTTTTTAGCGTTAAGAGTAAAAGGAACTAACCATCCGTAATAAGTTGTAAATCCTGACTTGCACCAACCTTTGAAAGGTTCATTGAAATAATATCGTGCAGAATAAGGGTCCTTAAGGCGCGCCGACATACTATCTTTAATTATTTCCTGATAATTATCAGGTAACTTCCCATAATCGGCGCGGCTTAGCTCAGCCTTATCTGGCGCACTAACGCAGCCACCTAAAAGCATTATAGTAAAAACAACAGCTGTTTTCTTTATCATAATTCCCTCGGTATAAATATAATCATCCCAGAGAGTATATAACCAAATAAATGATATCAACGCCAACTTTTCATAGCTTCTTCCAGAGATAATGGCGCTTCGTTGATGTGCGGTGCAAAGTCACTTACCTTGAACGGCGGCGTGTTCTTTGCCTTATTGATGTTAGCCAGGACAGACGCCACCAGCGAAGCCCCCCACTCGGTACGCATCATGATATTGAGCGGTCCGTACTTCTCACGGTACTTGAGCCAAACCAGAAATTCCCTGCGACTCATCCGCTCCTGAGCCTCTGCGATGGTGCGGCCGCCGATGCCGTTCATCACCAGTTCGCACCAGAATTCATCCTCGCCGGTTAGCTCGTAGTCTTTCCCAGTTCGTTTACATCATGAATTGCAGCCAGGAGGGCCATAACGATCGGACCGTCCAGCGCCCCACGATCTGGGGTAGCAGTTCCAAGAATGTCAGCCGCGGTAAACACTGGGGCGCCGTCCTGATCGCAAATATGCGCCGCAATGCGCTCAGCAATCGGGTCCGATTTCCCGTTGTACGCCAGCAGTTCAGCTTTAGTGGTGTGGTAGCCCATCGGGCGCACATAGACGGTTGCGATATGCTCTTTCCCGTCACGGCCTTTCCACTTAATTTCTTTTTCCACGGGACGCCCGGTAAAAGCACCGGTTTCTTTTAACGTATCGAGAGTAAGTTGCATTTCAGCTCCTGAATAGAAAAGCCCGGATAACCGGGCATATTAATTACGCTGCGGCCTTCGGCACCCATACGGAAGAGCCAGACCGCTGGATCGTGGCTGAGGTCGTCACAACAGCGTTACCCTGGAAATCAAACGGGAAATCGGAAACGTAACCCTGGAAAATGAACCAGGTGCGATCCGATGGCAGTACCAGGCCATCAACAGCATCCTCAGCGCCAGAAGCGGCGGCTGTCGGGACACTGGTTCCATCTGACCAGCCAACCGCAAAAGTTAACGGCGTCTGGTCATTCGCTTCAGCGAGGCCATGCAACATAATGTGGCTGGCGTTCGTCGGATCAGCGTTAAGCCCGACGGTTGCGGCCGCAGGCGTTTTAAGCCCCTTTTTGTAGGTTCTGGAATCCCGCTCACTCAGACAGGTATCTTCAATCTGATCGGCAGGGTTGCCGCCGGGGTTGAAACTGGTGATGCATTCAACCTCGCTGACCACGCCAGACTTGAGCACAAAAAATTGCGTGCCTTGCGTTAATACAGACATGTTTTGTCTCCATAAAAGAAAAACCCGCACAAGGCGGGTCAGTTTGGGGTTGTTGGTTATCTGGGCGTTATCCAGTCAACATCGAAGGAATAGCGGTATCGCATTGTTTCAGGATCACGGCTTTGTTCACCCCATCGGGTGATATAGGCCTTGCCCTCAATTGCGTCGCGTAAAGCACGGGCAACGGCGATCACGTCGGTGTCAGTATCACCATAGACATCAACCTGCAGAGAATAATGATCTGCATCTGGCCGCTGGTTTAGATAATTTTCAGGGTTGCCACCTATGTTTTGCCAGGCTGCATAGGGGTAAACGATATTATCGTCCTGCATACCGAACGGATAAAGCCGCACGGGATTAGAACCTAACAAATCCTTGACTGCCTGGCTGGCTGCGCAAACTGCAAATATTGGAGCAATCATACCGGAGTTCCTTTTTTAGCCGCTCGACGAACAGCGCGATCGATGGACTTTTCCAGCTCCAAAGCAAAAACGTTAATCACATCGGTATCGACCCCATTCAGTGCAGGCCTAATTATTGGCCTCGCTGCAGCATGTTCTGTGCCGAATTCAAGGAATCGCCAGTACCAGGTATCCCCGCCGGGATTACCTTTATCTCCGGCAGTGTTAAAACTTTTACCCGCCCTGCCTTTTCGGACGTTGGCCTTTGTATTGGCGTATTGCCTGGCTCCGCCCATCACCCCGACACGAAACGTTGGATCGCCGGTTCTGCGAAATGCCTTGCTGCTGAAACTGACCACAATGTTTTTGTAGATAGCCTCTTTGGTGAGAGGGTCATCAACCCTCGCGGCATTATTGCGCGCTCTGTCCCTGATGACGTTTGCCGCTTTACGCAGCGCTGCACGACCAGATTTATCGCGAGTGACCTGTGAGACGGCATCCAGCTTCCCCAGGACGGAATCGAGGCCAGTCAGGTTTACTTCTACGCCATCAGCCATCGTTAGCCCCCTCTGAACATGGCAGTGTCAGGTATTCCCTGCCACTCCGGGGGTCAGGTAAAACGCCCTCAATGTTGTAGATGCGGCCACGAAACAGGATCCGATGTTTGCGGGTGACGCCTTCACGGTAACGAATCGTTATCCGGGTGCTAACCTCGCCCTGAGAGGCCTGGGCGGCGATAAACTCACGTGCGGATAAAGGAGCGACTTCGGCCCAAAGGGTTGCGACATCGCGCCAGGTATTAATCACGGCTCCCGTTGTCGGGTTCTGTTCTTTTACCGGCTCCTGCAGGGTGATCCTGTGACGCAATTTTCCGGCCTGCATATCATCCCCTGGGTTTCCCGCTCAGATAGGTTTGCTGGGCTGGTGCCTCATCGAGATCGCCGGCAAGCGACTGGATAATCACATCGGACAGGGCGACGTTAGACTCAGCCAGGCGGTTTATCGCTTCCGTCTGCTCTCGCTGTGCTGCTGTTTGTTCTCTCAGCGCTGCTATCAGCGCGTTTACCAGTTGCTCGTTCATAGGCTATTTTCGTCCACTTTTTTAACCATTCACGCCGACGGCGGCACCCTTCACAGGCCATTTGCAACCTCAAGTCCCAGGAATTTTTCGATGCTGTTTCAGAATTGCATCAACACCGAACGGAATAGAGTTAACGCTGTCGCTACTAACAGGCTCCCGGTTTTCATACCAGTGCGAAACCAGCAGCATCAGGGCCAGTTTGATATCGTCCTCGATTACCAACCCGTCAGGGTCGTCGTCTGGAACAGCGTTATCATAAAGACGGCAATTTGTGATTTTTTCAGCGTGCTTCAAAGAGGCATTGAGGTAGAGAGTTAACATCACATCCTCTGTATCGTCATCGCTATCGATACGGCACTGGTAACGAAGCTCATTTACAGAGGGCTTCATTTGCTTTCACCCCGCTTATTACCGACTTTAGGCTTAACAGATGTTTCAGTTTCCAGTTGTTCAGTGCCGTCAAGAATCCCCATTTGAGCAGCAACCTCAAGAGCGCGCTCAGGAAGTGATCCAGCCTCATATTCACCGGCGGGAATGCTTATGATCTGAATGCCATCAGGTGACCATTTCAGGTCTTTTTTCAGCAGCATAATGACCTCCATAAGAATGGGGCCGAAGCCCCATCAGATTATGCGCCAGCACCGATCTGCAGCAGTTTGATGGCCTGAGAATCGGCCAGCATTCCGCCGGTACGTTTGGTGGTGTAGAAACCAACGAATGGTTTGTTGGTGTACGGGTCGCGGAGGATGCGGGTACCAATGCGATCAACGATGGTATAGCCACGTTTAAAGTTACCGAACGCAATGGCTTTCGCATCTGCTGCGATATCAGGCATTTGCTCATTCTCAGCAACACCATAACCTGCCAGAGAGGAGGGTTGGCCCAGCTCAAGGCCCGGACGCCAGAGATAGTTACCCTCAGAGTCCTTCAGGATTCGAACGGTAAACAAGCTGTTGTTGTTCATCATGAACTTAGCACCGTTGCGGTGTACCTTGCGCAGGGTGTAGACCAGTTTGATAATCGCATCGGCAGTCACACCAGCCGCCGCACCGGAAAGAATGTGCTGCAGCGTGCCAAAGGCACGGGTTTTATCGTCCTCCAGAGTGGAGGCGTAGGCCAGGAAGCCTTTCGGTTTTTTCGTACCGTTGCCGCTGGTAAAAGCGATTTCTTCCTGTTCGGAGAACTCAACCGCCAGTTCGCTGTTGATCCAGTCCTCTACATTGAAGAAGGCATCATCCAGCATCGTTTGTGTTGCCTGAGGGTTTCCGTAGATTTCACCCATGAACGGTTCAATCTGACCGAGTTTAGACGCATCAGTAGCCGGACGGGGATCGGTTTCACCGACCCAGCCGGAAGCGGTGCCGCCAAGGTTAACCAGCTTTTTATAGTTGGCACCGCCAACTGTGATAGTTGTGGCCTCCTGGCGCATCACTACTTCATCTTTCAGAAGATTAAGAATGGTGCGGTCCAGCTCTTCCGGGACAGCATATCCGCCGTCTTCATCCACGCCAACCTGCAGGGCTTTACGCTCCAGATCACGCAATCCGTCATCCTTCCCCTTGCGCATAAAGTCGATGAAAGCGGTTTTGTGCTCGGTTGCGGCCTTGCTTTGAGTGCCACCAGCTGGACGTTTAACCTGTTTAAGCTCATCCTCCAGCGCGGTTTTAAGCTGATCCAGCTCGGTCAGCTTGCCGTTAAGTGTTTCAACTTCTCCGGCCAGCTTGCCTTTTTCAGCTTCGATAGCGTCAATGCGCTTATCATTTTTCGCTTTAAAATCATCGAATTTTTGCTGCAAATCCTGCGCGACCTGCTCAACGTCTTTAATTTCGACTGCCATAATTCAACTCCTGATTAAAATTTGATGTTTTTCAGTGCATCCAGTGCGGCATCCACACCATCAGCGTCACGCTGAGAGAGGTTGCCATAGCCCCCGGCCATGAATGCTTTGGCCTGGGTGCGGGAGAGCCCAACATCGCGCAGGACCCGTTCAATACTTTTCTGGGATGGTGTTTCGCCACGGGCAAACGCGCTTTTAACATCGCTGACCCGCGCCTCGTCATTCGACGGAAACGTTACGGGGCTGACCTCCCAAAGGTCGATTTCCTTGAGGAGAAACACGCCTTTCTCACGGTCGTATTCCCAGTCTTTGAGCATGTAACCAATAGAAAGGCCGGTTAAAGAACCGGCCTTCATGTGGGCATGCGCTCGCTTTGAAAGAGGATCATCATCAATGAGTAACCGGCCTTTGACATATAAGCCGACGTCATCCTCTTTCATTTCGGTATAAACACCGATAGGTTCATCCATCTGATGCTGCCAGAGCATAGCTGGCAGCGCGTTTTTCTCCCGCCATGACTGAAGCGATTTACTGAAAGCGCCGGGAACAACTACATCGTCGTAACTGTCCTTAACGCCAAACACAGAGCCATAGCCTTCAAATTCCCCGCTGTCGCTGACAGACTTTAGCTTCAGCGGAATATCCAGCCGCTGTTTAGTCATCGGCATCATGTTGTTCCTCGGTTGTTTTGCTCTTATTGCTGTCAGACGGCTTGGTCGTCATATTCATCGGCGTCAGATAAACGTCCCCGCCAGAGCGTGGGTTCATATCTTCCAGTTCACGGCAGTCATTTGGTGAGTAAATACCCCAGTTAATACCAGTTGAATACGATTCAAATCTTGATTTCATATCCCCACGCAGCAAAGCGCCTGCATTAAATTTTGCATAGTAGGTGCCCTGTTTCGACTCTTTCACCAAACCTACGTTAATTCGCTGTTCGATGCGGGTCATATATGGGACGAGGGAATAATTGATAAACCCAATGCCAAGGTTTTCGATATTACTGAAGGTAGCGCGATCGGTATTCTGCACCATATGCATCGGAACCCTGAATAGTCGGCAAATTTCCTCCAGCTGGAATTTTCTGGTTTCAAGAAACTGACTGTCTTCGGCATTGAGCGCCATCGACTTCCAGTCAAGGCCCATTTCGAGAATCATTGGACGATGCGCATTGCTGAGCCCGAGGTGGCGATCCTCAAAATCCTTCTTCAACCTGTCATAAGCTGCATCAGTCAGCGTTTGCTCAGTACGAAGGACTCCGGAAGTGACAGCGCCGTTTGAGAACAATCGGGCGCCGTGTTCTTCAGTCGCCATACCCAGGGAAATGGCTTCCCTTGCGTATGCGATTGGGTTCAGGCCCACCAGCCCGTCAAATGTCAGCGTCCTGACGTGCCAGATATCATCCTGCCCCAGCACATCCGTCGAACCATCAGGAAAAGTGACCTGATACACTGGTTGCCATTGGCTGTTTAGCTTCGGGTCTACACAACCGGGATCAATAGGCAGGAGTTCAACCACTTCCCCTAGGGCTTTAACCTTATAAGCGTAAAAATTACCGCGCAGGCAAAGACAGACAATGACCAACTCCCAGAACTCCTGAGGGGTCATATAGTCGTTTGGCTTCATCGTCAGTAATTTGTGCAGCCTTTCAGATGTCGCTTTTTGCTTACTGTTGCCAGTGACCTTGTACAGGTTGCAGGGAAGCATTCCCATTGACTCAGCCAGCACCCTTATGCAACCAAACACCGCTGTGAGACGCATCGCTTTCTGGCTGCTGACGCGCTTTCCAGTGTAGGTGTCGTAAGTCATTCCTACGGCTTCCGCTAACTCTGCAGATGTGGTCACCGGAGTATTAGATTTTTGAAACAATCCGGGAAAGAACATCAATCACCGCCTTCGTTTTGAACATTACGTGGCGCGGACAAATATTTCGATACAGCCCATGACCAGAACAGACACAGAACACCAGCAGTAATAAATCCTGCGGGCGGGAATACCAGCCATGCGCCATATGAAAACAAAGCAGCACCGATCACCCCGATCAGCGGGGCAAGAATCATCAGGATCATAAGTGCCTCTTTAAAGTGAACGGACGCCGTAACTTTCCAGGTGATCAGAAAGGCTTGCCTCAGGTTCCCCGCCATTAACCAGCATTCGACTCATTGCGGTAAATAGCGCAGCGGGACCATCAATTTTGGCTTCAGGCGTGGATTTGTTAGGGAAAATGTTGTCGTTTTTATCCGGCTTAACCGTGACGTTTGACATCATCCAGTTCATTACCGGGTGATTGCTGTGATGAAAACGCCCCCCGTAGACCAGCGATTCAACCTCTTTCATGGATTCAGAAAAGTTTCTGACGGTTTGAGGGACCTCCACCAGCGGTATGCCTTCTTCTGCCAGCGCCAGGCTGAACTGCGTTGCGCTCCACGGGTCGAATCCAGTTTCTTTCAGGTTCTCGCCGTTAATCCATTCCAGAAAATCCGCTTTAATCTGGGCATGATCGATAACGTCACCATCGGTAAGCTCAAGTTTTCCTAGCTCGGCCCATTTCCGATACATCTGCGCCATCTGCGCAGAACATTTTTCCAGCCGTCCTTCAGGTAGCCAGAATTTAAAGTCAGCATGGGCGTGTCCGTTATCAGCACGCCAGAGCTTTACAGCTGCGCAAATATCAATTTTATGAGCCAGGTCAACGCCAGCCCACATGGGGTAGGTTTTAAGCTCATGCCGGGGAGCTATATACTCGCATTTCTCCCATTTCATCATGTCCATCCAGGCAGACTCAGCCGTTACCCAGATATTCATGTGTTTAGTGAAAAAGTTAACCCTTGCGGAAACCTGCTCTTTCGCTTTCTTAGCCAGGCGTCGAAGGTCATCCCAGCGCTTACAGATACCCAGTCCGGGATTTGCCTTCTGCCATACCGTTTCATCAAACGGATCATCATCATTATCGAGGGTAAAGATAATGGCAAAATAGGTGTCATCCTTTACCGCACCTTCTACGTCACTGTTGTAGCCACGTAATACTTTGATGGCGTAATCACGCTGTTCGTAACAAATACCCTCCTTGTTGAAACCGGCTGTGGTGATGCCAAACAGCAAAGATTGCAGGCGTGCCCCCGTTGCAGTCTCCAGAACGTCCCACACATCACGCGTTTTATGCGCATGCAGTTCGTCGATAATGGCGCAATGAATATTCAGGCCGTCAAGGTTGTTTGCATCAGAGGATAGCGGTTCAAATTTGGAGGCTGTTTGCTCCTGATAAATTGCCAGTTTATTAAACTCAAACAACTTCCCGAGCGTTGGCTTTGCCTTTTTGACCATGTTTTTTGCATCTTCAAACACGATCCGCGCCTGGTCTCTCGTCGTTGCTGCGGAATAGACCTCTGCACCACCCTCGCTATCAGCGCCCGTCATATACAGGCCAACGCCTGAAGACAAGGTTGATTTGGCGTTTTTACGCGCCACTTCGTTATAGGCTGTCCGGAAGCGGCGAACCATTACCGGCCTTCCGCTGCCATCATTACGAAGCACTATTTCGCCTGTTTCTTCATTCACCAGCGGAATAACAAAACCGAAGATGTTTATCAGAATGAAAATATGCCAGTCCATTAATTCAATCGGCTGACCAGCAAGAGCGCCTTTAACGTGAGGCACAAACTTGTAAAAATTAAGAATATGCTGCGCACGCGGTTCGCTGAAGTAAACGCCACGTTCCTCGCCGAATTTCAGATCATCAAGGAAGCGCTGGCAAGCGAGGCGAACAAATTCGCAGGCAATGATATTCCCCGCCACGACGCGCTCAGCGTAGCGTATGCCATCTGCAACTTTAGCCATTAGTCTCTCGAATTAAGGAATTTGCTGATCAGGTCATCGTCAGGTGTCGTTTCTCTGTTGACTTTCGACCGGCTTGAAGGGGTCATGCCGAACTCGCCCAACATTGCACGCATACGTTTCCAAGCATCCGCTTTCATCATTGCCGCCGGGTGCGGCTTAATCATTCTGATTTCACGTTCTTTCCCTTCATCAGGATCATCCTCGCTGTAAACCGCGTAGGTATATCCCTCACGATCAAGGGTTTCACAGTGATGGCGGTATTCTGTATAGGCTTCAACGAGCAATTCCAGCGCCCGAGCGTCAAGCTGGGACATAACGCCGATAGCGTCCAGTTCCTCAGCCATCCTCTTAAACCAGTACTTCCCCTGCTTGTCGAAATGCTTCGGTGTTGGGGGTACCCCTTTGGGTGGCTCTGGTTCGTTTTTGTTGATCGCTCGCTTAGATGGGTTACCCCTCACCAAACGTAGATGTGTCGGGGTTTTCGGCGGTCCAGACATAATCGAAAACTCCTATTAATCATCGGATGGGGGACCCCAAAAAAAAGTTTCTAACCTGCGGCGGTGTGAAAAAAGGCTAGGCGGCGGTCCTTTGGGCCTTTGCCGTCAGGGATTTGACCCCGCCCCCCGCCCTGCCTCGCCTCAAATGAGAATCGATATCATTTGATGCGTTCGCGCCCGGTTTTCGTTCGATGGCAGGGCCAGCACAAGCTTTCGAGGTTCGAATCGTCATCGGTACCCCCATGAGCCTTGGCCTTGATGTGGTCAACCGTCTTTGCTGCGACAGCTCGCCCGCTGCGAAGGCAGTTCTGGCATAAATGGTTGTCGCGTTTCAGGATACGTGCACGCCTGATATCCCACTGACTACCGTAGCCACGCTCGTGCCGACTCTTTCCCTGTTGATACTGCTGCCATCCCTCATTGCGATGCTTCTCGCAATATCCTGAGCGGTCAGTGGTGGTGCCAGGGCATCCACGCTTGCGGCAAGCGCGGGGTATCAGCGCGGGCATCGCTCGATTCTCACATGACTAAAAAGGGTCTCGCGCTTAACCTCGCCATTCTCGGCAGTGAGGTCACCCTGGCTATCAAGCACTGCGGCAATCACTTCGCCTTTATCGCTATCAGCTGTGAAGACATGCTTAACTTCTACGCCATAAAGAAAGACAGCGTATTGCTCCATTCCAGGATTTACCTTCCTTCCAGGATCATCATCCAGAGCGGTTATTCTCATATGCATTTTCCTTTTAGACGTGGGCCTGTCGCACGGCAGAGCCGCCGAAAGTTAACGGTTTGCCCAAGCTCACAGCTGAAAGACTTTCTTTGATGTGCGCGAGCGATGCGCATAAAAAAGCCCCGCGATTGCAGGGCTGTATCTCATAAACTGAAAGTAAATGGATGAAACTATTTTTTTATGTTTTCGAAAGTGGCTTCTACCATTTTCTTTCCAAACTCACCCATATCTTTATACATAACCTTTAAAAAGTTAATTGTGTTTGACGCTGCACCTTCCAATTTCCATTTACATGCAATAAAATTACAATTAATTAAATTAAAAGGCTGCAATCCTTTATATACAATTTCGCAATTTTCAAAAACGCACTTTTCGAAATGGTTGCCATCCAGTTCGACGACAGTATTATTAAAAGTGCTTGAAATAAATTTATTCATGTTAATTCAAAGCCTTGCGTTGCATCAGTATCCTTGACATCATTACCGATCATTTTACCATTGGCCTGCATGAATCCTTTATCGTTGCTATAATCGCTTGGAGCATAAAGTGCAACATGATTAAAATTCAGCGTCAAAAAAAACACTATTACAAGCCCTGCCGGGAAAAACATTAAAAACCAAAGATATGTACTTTGTTGGGAATCATTAAGAAAAGGTAATACGAGGTTTGCAGAGACCTCTACTATCCCCGCAAAAATACCGATAATCGTTAACGGGTTTTTTATGTGGTTTATCGCGGACAACGCAGAACCCTCCTGAAATCATTTAGGGGGATTATATCAGCAACTAAATCAAAGAGCATCATCATAGGCAATAATTGAATGCCAGTTGTCATGCTTATCATTTTGGAATGGTGACGGCTGTTGGTTTCTGGCAGTTCGCTTGCCAAGCTTTGTTATGCGCCAGGATGTCGCGCTTGGTCTGCTTATCCAGCACGTCGATGTCGTGGTCGGTCAGGTAGATGATCCGCACCCAGCTGCAGGCCGTATCAACGACTACCGGGGCGGGTAAACTTTTCGCGCAGCTCCCGATCAACATCGTCATCAGGCATATGGCTAACGGTTTGCTGTACATCGCTTGCCTCCTTCGTGACTTCTGCCTTACGTTCTGCTGCGGCGACGGTGGCGGCGGCTTTCTCTTCGGTATGCTGCTGCTCGGCTTTGGCTTCTGCCTTGCTTGTTCCGCGTGCATGGCCGATGCCGAACGCACCAGCGATAGCACCCAGGATGACAACCACAAGCCCCGCGATAATTTCAAAGCTCATTGCTACGGCTCCTTCAGTTTGTCGGCCTTATCTTTCAATGCTGGCTGGCGCACGTATTGCGATAGCACGGCCAGCACCACCAGCGCAGGGCTAATCAACGCAACGATGTTTGGCGGCAGGATGTTTTTGATATCCGGCGGCAGCACCGCCCAGGCGTGCAGCGCAGCATCCGGGAACGACTGAGCCCACATGCCAATCAGCGCGCCGATAGTGCCCAGCTTTACAGACCACGTTTTCAGCAGCAGGCTGGCATGGCCTACGAACTCCAGCCGGGTATATTTGCGCAGAAGTAACAGAACGAGCACAGCCACCAGCACGAGCAAAGCGAAAATGATCATCTTCACAGGACACGCTCCTTAACCCAGCCATAGAGAAAATCCTCGTTGGCTTCACGGCCCTCCGCCAGTTCGAGATATCTGGCACCCTGGCTGCAGTTCAGCGCACGCAACAGAACCTGTTCACCCTCTTTCCCGCGGGCGGAAAGATATCCCTTAAGCGCGGTGATGGTTCGGGGGCCAATGGCTCCATCCGGGATAAGATCGGGATAAAGCTTCCCGCGCATGTTCAGAGCAGTGAGCCAGCGCTGGAAAAACTTACTGGCGACGCTGGGACCCATGTTCACGCCAGTGTCGCAAAGCTCATCCGCCAGTAACGTAGACAAACTCGCTACCTGGTCGAACCGGGGGCCGGTCCAGTAATCGCTCAGCAGAATTTGCTTTGCTGTTTCCCTGGGCAGGTTTCTCATATCACCGATGTAACCATGTGCTCGAGCTGTGGTCTGCGTGATGCCCCAGCGGGTCGGCCCGCCTTTATCCGACGGATGATCGACATAACCACCCTCTTTGCCGAGGATCCCCTCGATAGTCTGTTCTGCTGTCATTGTGCTTTCACTCCGGTGATTCGTTCCCAGAAATACGTGAGCGCTACGGAACCCATAGCACCACTGATACCGGCAGTGGCCAGTATCATGTAAATACTCAGGCCACCTTCAATGCTGATGAGCCCACCAATAACCCCGGTAAAAGCCGAAACCACAATCTGCGCAAAAGCATTTATCCAGCTCCATTTTGCTTTGCCCTGCTTCACATCCATCAGGAATCGGACAAGGCCGCCCCAACCAGCAATGATCAGCAGAGCCAGCCAGGTGAGTCCGGCCATGCTTTCTTTGTCTTGCATATGCTTTGCCATAGGTTCACCTCCGGGTTAACGGGGTGCTGTGTGTTTGAAAAGGGTCAGGCCCATCGGGCTGATTTAACAACGAGCCGTATCGATGATGGTTCCCGTGAGCCTGAAATGAAAAAGGCCACGCAATAGCGCAGCCCTTAAATGTTTTGGTTAGTTGAAATGTCTTAATCAGGCAAAAAAAAAGCCCGCTCTAACGGGCGGGCAGAAAGGTAGATAGTTCTGATTCTGTACCGGATCGAGACGCACCTAATAGTCCGAGCTACCGATTTACCAGGAGAGAGCTCGTTTTCCGCTACTACCTTTTAAACATAGCTGGAGATGCCGAAACGGCAACCCCACTACCAAATAGCTTAGTAGCATTGCATTATGGTGCCGGGTGCCTCCCGGTGAGCATGTCCCAGTCGACATGGCCCGCGCTGCATTTACAGATCACTGTAAGTGACTGGTCGCCCCTCCGCATAGGGGGATTCACCATACGAATAGATTAACAACATGTTAATTTTCTGGTCAATAAGATGTAAGCAAATGATGACATGCAATTTTCTTATTACTGAGCTAAACCAGCAATCTGGTTCATGGCTCTGCGCGGAGGGCTTTAACGTGTCGTGCAGCACGTCTCTACCCAAGAGCCCTGACCGGAGTGCAAATAAAAAAGCCTCGGCTAGTACCGAGGCTTAGGTATTGTGGTTGTCGCTTTACGACGATGTGACAGGGGTACTGATGCAATGCATCTCACGAATACCCCTGCCGTATCGCCGGAAAGCAAAAAACCCCGCTTGGTGGCAGGGTTTCGATGATTAAGCAGTGTGCCTAAGTGACCATTCTTAACACAGTAAACGAGAAAATGCGGACCGCGTTAGTGATTTTTGACGGGTTTTGTTTTATTTTTCCTACGCACAGCAAAATAAGAAGGCAGTTCTTGCCTAACTACTTAGTTATCGCAGGGCTTAGAATGAGGGACTATCTTTGGATGATATCCAGTATGATGTAGCGTCTGAACAACAAGCTTTTGAATTACTAGAGCGTTACCTGAGCGGAGAAGGCATACCTGAAAAAATTAGTTTCAATGGATGGCCTAGCCTAACTATCAGGCTAACAGGTGATAAATTCAACAAATCACTTACCCCCTCTGTGATGAAGGGTTTTGTTGAGATGCAATCGCAAATCAACAAATCTTACGCACTAGCAAAGTACGGCACTCCAGATGTTCGCAGGCTGACAAAAGAAGAGCTTGATGCCCTAGAAATTGAAGTTACAGTAGAGCAAGGGTCGTCACTTGTTGAGATAAACATTGATGGGTTCCTGAGCAAACTTACGCATGAACTGGTAGGAAAAATGAACGCCACAGAGATCGTATTTACAGTTCTCGGTGCTGCCGTCATATGGGGCGGGGTAACCGTCTTTAAACGCTTTTTAGATAACCGTAAAGATACTCGCCTCGCTGAGATCGCTAAAGAAGGCGACAAGGAGCACCTGCGTGCAATGCAGGTTATGACCCAAGAAGAAACGAAGCGCCTTCAGATAATCTCTGAAATGGTTGCCCAAAAACCTCTTCTGGACAACATGGATCGTATGTCTTATGACGCAAAGACAACCATGGTCAAGTCTTTCGTACGTTCTGACACTGCAGAAATTGACGGCGTAACTATCGATTCAGAGACTGCAAAAGAGTTGGTTACAAACGCCCGCCGCCGTTCGGTAGAAATCAGGATAGACGGTGTATACCGGATTGAGGAAGTCAATAACACTGATCCTGAAAGCTTTAAGGTTAAGGTTCGCAGAGTTGATTCTGACCAAAGGCTAACCTGCGTTGTACAGGATATTTTCCTTGATGAGTCAGGAAACAAAGAAGCCCTACAGCGCGCTGAGTGGGAACGAAAACCTGTGCATTTGAGCATTAACGCAAAACACGTAGACGGTGATATTAAATCCGCTGTGATTTTGTATGTTAAAGACGTAGAAGATAAGCCCGAGTAATCGGGCTTGGCTTCAAGATTTCACTTCAATATCCATATCCAAACGCAAATCTAGCATCGCTAAACATCCATCAACAAAGCCCTCGGCCATCTGTATCTCAATGCGAATCACTTTTTCGTCTTTTTTTAGAGACTTAGCTAACTTACGCTTTGATATACCGAATAGATAATGGGCTACAAGCAAACTGTGCTCGTAGGGCTTCTTACCGCGGAGCTTTGCCATACAGCCTTCGATGATAAGTGCATCATCGTCGGTACAACATAGCCGTGTTTTGCCAGTTTGAGGGAGTAGTCCTTTGAACCCTGCAGCGATATGCGAATAATCAACACCACTACTATCCATTGCAGCCCAAGCACCCCACCGTTCCAGTATCAAAGAAATATCACGCATTAACTCATCTCCACTAAATTAAGCCAGCACGCCAATTGCCAGCGAACGATCCAGAAATCGAAACAGCAGCTCCAGCTGTGAGCCGTGTTTCTCCTCAAATGCCACGGTGTCGGCGTGCAACTCGTCGTGATGCGCTCTGCAAAGCGGCAACACAAACAGGTCATGCGCTTTTGTTCCCATTCCACCTTGTCCGTGGCCTATCAGGTGATGGGGATCATCTGCTTGTTTGTTACAGCAGACACACGACTGAGACTTAACCCAGCGCGTCCAGCTCTCGTTTACCCAGCGGCGGCGCTTTGGGCGCAGCATGAATGATTCCGGCGTTTCAGGATCTACGCGAAGACCGAGAATTTTTTTCTGCACCACTTCGCTCGCCGCTGGCTCCGGCACAATATCGCTCTCCTTCATCACTGGTTGATGCTTTATTTCCGGCAATCGCAGGGCTTTCCGGGCCAGCGATTCAGGAATGACGTGCGCCAGATTGTTTATTACCAGCCACCAGCACAACTCGGGGATCGTCAGTTGATGGTCTTCGTTGAACCCCAGCTGTGAGCGGATGACCGTTATCAGCCAGGATACCAGGTTCTCACGCGCAATGCCTGCCAGCGTCTCTGTGTACTGATCACGCAGCAGGTTATCGCAGGCCCAGCAAAGGCGGATGCTGCCAGGCTCATGCCGTAACAGCGTAAAATTTTCGCTGTGCCACGAGCCGTGCGGATACTGGCATTCAAACCGCCGCTCCAGCTCGGCTTCCAGCGAGCTGATACCACCCGCGCGCAGAATGACGTCTTTGTTTTCGAATACTGGTTTCAAAACCGGGTCTTCTGCCAGTGGCTGCGTGGCGGGAGGGATAGCGCCGGTTGCGTAGTCACTGTATTTTTCCGGTGCAGGCTCAATCAGTACCCGCCCTCTCCTGAACATCGGCATGAGATCAGCGCCTGGGCGAAGAAGAACAACGCCCATACGGGGGGCAATCTCAGGGGTTAGTAGTGCTCTCATATCATCTCCACGTCAGGCAGTTGCACGAAAACGACGGATGGTGATTTCTACTTTCCCTTTCTTCACGATGTTCCCCCACTCCACCAGCATGCGCTTAACCTGACTGTCGTCTTCCCAGACGCCTGTTAGAGTCAGGGCATCGAACAGCGCTTTGTTGTAGTTATCGATATCCCGACGGCGCTGATCCGGCGGATACAACACTATGTGAACCTCAGCCAGATCAGAGGATGGCCGGGGAACGGCCCGCAGTTGCTCAATAATCGACGCTCTCGCTGCCTGCTGGAACTTGCGCCCTGTCTCGCTTACCAGATGCCTGCCTTTCAGCGGTCCCTTGCTCGGGGCGCGCCAGTAACTATTTACGCTCGGTGGAAATGGTAAAGTCAGTTTCATTTAGCCCCCTTAAAGGATCGCTACAACGTCTTTTGCGACTTCCCGCGTACTGCTTTTGCAGGAGATCGAACGGCGCGCTTTGATGAATTGCAGGTTAAAACCATGCTCCCGGTACAGGTCGAGAACCTTCGGTGCAGATGAGTTAGAAATCACTACCCGAGCCCCACGGTGAAAGGCAGATACACATTGCTTCGCCAGGTCTACCTGGTTCTCCCAGCTAAAACCACCAGCAGCATAGGCGGTGAATCCGGTTGTTCCCGGCATCGGTTCGTAAGGCGGATCGCAGTAAACCACATCCCCTTTCCCGGCCAGGCTGATTGTCCGACGGTAATCAGCGGTCATGAAGACGCAGTTATGCGCCATAGCCGCGAAGGCTTTCATCTCATCCATCGGGTAATACGGCGCCTTGTAGCCTCCCCAGCCCACATTGAACTTGTTCGCCTGGTTGTAGCGCATCAGGCCATTGAAGCAATGCCGGTTGAGATACAGGAATGCAGCTGCGCGTTCAGTAGCATCCAGCGTCTGAGCGTTGAACTCGGAACGGATCAGCTCATAGCCATCTGGTGACCGCATGTGCTCAAACATCCAGCGGGCCTTTAATTCCACTTCATCCGGCACCACCGCTAACATCTGATACAGATTAATCAGGTCCGGGTTAACGTCCGCCAGCAGGTAATCTGCGTGCTTATCGCTGTTCAGGAATACCGCCCCACCACCAACGAATGGCTCTATCAGGCGTTTCCCTGCCGGGATATGCACGAACAGGTCAGCCAGCTGGGTATACTTTCCACCAGCCCATTTCAGAAATGGCTTGCTCATGAACGGAACCCCGCTGGCACTGAATAATCCACGTCGGAATAACTGGACTTGAACGCCGTGTCTTGTTTAACCCACTTTCCGCCAGTCCAGGCTGGGCGCCCGGCTGCTTCCCATTTTTTGGCCTTGTCGAAATACTCGACGCAGTTCTCGGGAGCAAACAGCGTTTTGGGCCGCAGGTAGTCGCTCATCTTCGGATCCTGAGCCCATTTCTCGTTCAGGTAGTCAACCACCAGCATCAGGTCTTCAGGGCTGTAATCTTCGGCCAGCCGTCCCCGGATATAACCCAGCGTCGTTTTGGTTCGTCCCCCCTTGCCATAGGTCGAATTAGTTACTCGATTAAAATGATCCAGAACGAGTGCAGCCGGATCGGTATGGTCTGGTTGCAGCGCAACCGGACAAGAGTCTTTACCTGTAATCTCTGTAGTACTCTCTGTTGTATTCTCTGTAAGATCATCGTGCCAATTTGACCTGATGACAGCGGTTCGTTTTGACCTAGTGGAGCGTTTCACCTTGACCTCTTCCATCGTGTCATTTTGAACTGATGGAACGGCGCATTTTGACTTCTTCGATTTGATCACTTTGACCTCATCTAAAAGCTCGCTCTCGTAGTTGATCGTGTAGTAGTTCGTCATGTCACGCTGCGACTTGTTAAGCTGCTCAACTTTAAGCACGCCCAGGTTCTTCAGCCGGGTGAAGGTGCGCTTCAGAGTGGACTCAGACCAGAACGGGAATTGTTCCAGCCATTGCTCTGTTGTGTTGTAGATCCAGCGTACGCCGTCACGCTCCAGCCCTGAGTTAGTTTCCTGCAGCCAGTAATTAACCTGCTGCAGCGCAATGGCTTCATTCAGGCCAATGCTGTACGCAAGGTCAGGATTGATGACTATCGGCCTTGATGGCATTAACAGGCTCATAAGACCCCTCTATTTCCCTGAATTTTCGTTTGAACTGTTCAAGTGGGCTGAAACACTCGTGCTGATACCCTTCGCGCAGGTATATAACGCGCTGTGTTTGGGGCTCCCAGCGTATGACCCTGACCGGGACGCCGTAGTGATCTCTGAACCATCGGTTAAGTTCTCGCAGTAAGCGTCGTCTCAGCACCGTCTGGCAGATCCTGATATTCCTGAGAGGATAGTG